>CAZKLS010000305.1:0-1527 GCA_964553405.1 uncultured Steroidobacteraceae bacterium | reverse complement strand
GCGAGCATCCCCGAGCCCTTCTCCGCCGCCGGCGTCAGCACGACCTTCGCGCCGAGGAAGCGCATCAGGCGACGCCGCTCGACCGAGAAATTCTCCGACATCGTCACCACCAGCGGGTAACCCTTCTGCGCGCAGACCATCGCGAGCGCGATGCCGGTGTTGCCGCTCGTCGCCTCGACGACGGTCTGGCCGGGCTTCAGGGCCCCGCTGCGCTCCGCCGCCTCGATGATCGCGGCCGCCATCCGGTCCTTGACCGAGCCGCCGGGATTGAATGCCTCGGCCTTCACCCAGAGGTTCACCCCGTCCGGCGCGAGCCGGTTGAGCCGGATGACCGGCGTGCGGCCGATCGTCTCGAGCACGTTTTCGTATCTCATTGCACTTCCCCCCTCTTCAGCCGACCAGGGCCTGGTGCAGCGCGACCGGAAGCGCGAGCCAGAGCAGGCCCTTCAGCAGGAAGAACCAGAACCCGATCCTGAGCGCGCGATGCAGCATCCCGCCGCGATCGGAAGACAGCCCGGTTGAATGCGTCATGTCAGCTCTCCCCGACTCGGCTTCAAACATACGCCTGGACGTTGGCGGCCGCATGGGACAGCGCAGCACCGGTCCAGGTCACCATCACCAGCAACGCGGCGAGCGCGATCACGAGCACCGGGCTCGTGGCCGGAATCCGGCCGCGCAGTGTCGGCAGGTACCGGGGCACCTCGCTGGCGTACCGGTCGTACTCGCGGTGCGCCTTGCGCAGGTCCCGCTCCTCGAGGCGCGTGCCGACGAGGATGTACCCGGTGCACATCAGCGCGAACACCAGGTGCGCGATCGACATCGTCGGCGTCGCCCAGAAGGCGAGGAAGAAGCCGAGATAGAGCGGGTGCCGGACGTAGCGGTACAGCCACGGCATCTCGAACCGCAGCGGGGTGTACGGCCGGCCGCGCAGCTGCAGCCAGGCCTGCCGCAGCCCGAAGAGGTCGAAGTGGTTGAGCTGGAAGGTGCTCAGCAGCACCAGCAGCCATCCGGCAGCGAAGACCGCGTAGATGACCGGAGCGGCTGCGGTCGACGCGACATCCCAGACGAAACCACCCATCGGCTGCCAGCCCCACATCAGCAGCACCAGCGCGAGGCTCGAGGCCAGCACATAGGTGCTGCGCTCGGCGGACGCCGGGATGTACCGGGTGAGCCAGCGCTTGAAGAAGGGCCTGGCCATCAGGCTGTGCTGCACTGCGAAAACGCCGAGCAGCGCCAGGTTGACGGCGAGCGCTGCCCAGAGCGGCGCGGTGGGCAGCGAGTCTATGGACTTCGGCACCCAGAGGTTGCCGACGAAGCCGATCGTGTACAGGAAACAGAGCAGGAAAATGCCGTAGCTGAGCCCGCCGTAGAGAAAGATCATCCACTTCTTCATCGATGTGTCCCCCTGTGGAAAATTGCCGGAAACAATGGCGATCTGCTGGATGCCAGTGTCCGCGGCGCGGGCAGACAGGTCTTGAAGAAGTCCTGATCATTTGCTGATCATTTCGTGAACAACGGCCTCGACCC
>CAZKLS010000304.1:0-1529 GCA_964553405.1 uncultured Steroidobacteraceae bacterium | reverse complement strand
ACCTGGTTCGCCGACTTGAACGCGTCGAGCAGCGTCACGTCGCCGCCGAGCACCGTCAGCAGCTTCTGGTTCGGGATCGTGATCAGCGAGTCGACGAACTTGCCGAGCTCGTCGATGCCCTGATCCGCGATCGCGTGACGCTTGCGGCCCTCCATCTCGAACGGACGCGTGACCACGGCCACCGTCAGGATGCCGAGTTCCTTCGCGACCTGCGCGACGACCGGCGCCGCGCCGGTGCCGGTGCCGCCGCCCATGCCGGCCGTGATGAACACCATGTCGGAGCCGTCGATCATCTCGACGATCCGGTCGCGATCCTCGAGCGCCGCCTGCCGGCCGATCTCCGGGTCCGCGCCCGCGCCGAGGCCCTTGGTGATGTTCGAGCCGATCTGCAGGCTGGCCTTGACCTTCGAGTGCTTCAGCGCCTGCGAGTCGGTGTTGACGCAGACGAAGTCCACGCCCTCGATGCCCGAGGTGAGCATGTGCGCGACGGCATTGCCGCCGCCGCCTCCCACGCCCACGACCTTGATTATTGCCCCCTGATTTTCGGTGTCTGCCAGTACGAACATGTTTGCCGCTCCGTTAAGAAAAGTGACTAGTAACTAGTGACTCGTGATTAGTGAGAGCCGCGTCTCCGCAACTCCCGAGAACTTTTCTCCGCCCTTCCCTCTCTGCCGCTCCGCCTCTTCCTCTCCGCCCCTTCCTCTCCGCCTCTGCCTACCCGCTACCCGCTATTCACTACCCGCTTCTTCCTATCCCCTATCCCCTATCCCCTTCCTAAAAATTCCCCTGGAACCACGCCTTCATCCGGTCCATCACGGTCCGCACGCCGCCGCCCGCGCTTGCGATGCGGCCGCGGCGCACGTGGTTCTCGCGGCCGAACAGCAGCAGGCCCACGCCGGTCGCGTGGATCGGGTTGCGGACGACGTCGACGAGCCCGCTGACGCCCTGCGGCAGGCCCAGCCGGACCGGCGCGTGGAAGATCTCCTCGGCCAGCTCGACCGCGCCTTCCATCTTGGCGCTGCCGCCGGTGAGCACGACGCCGGCCGCGATCATCTGCTCGAAGCCGGCGCGGTGCAGCTCGTCGCGCACCAGCACGAAGAGTTCCTCGTAGCGCGGCTCGACCACCTCCGCGAGCGTCTGCCGCGCGAGCCGCCGCGGCGGGCGGTCGCCGACGCTCGGCACCTCGATCGTCTCGTCCGGGTTCGCGAGCTGCGACAGTGCGCAGGCGTAGCGGACCTTGAGGTCCTCGGCGTGGTGCGTCGGCGTGCGCAGGCTCACCGCGATGTCGTTGGTGACCTGGTCGCCCGCGATCGGGATCACCGCGGTGTGCCGGATCGCGCCGCCGGAGAAGACCGCGATGTCGGTCGTGCCGCCGCCGATGTCCACCAGGCAGACGCCGAGCTCCTTCTCGTCCTCGGCCAGCACCGCGTAGCTCGAGGCGAGCTGCTCGAGCACGATGTCCTCGACCTCGAGTCCGCAGCGCTGCACGCACTTGACGATGTTCTGCGCGGCGCTCTCGGCGCCGGTGA
>CAZKLS010000303.1:0-1568 GCA_964553405.1 uncultured Steroidobacteraceae bacterium | reverse complement strand
CAGCCTGCTCCGCCAGTTCGACGTGAACCGAGCCCGGCCCGTGGCAGGCCTCGCAGCCGACGCTGATCTCGGACCAGGTCGTCGCGTAGCTGTTGGCGCCGGCATCGTAGTTCTTCTGCAGGTTCGTCGAGTGGCAGTCCGCGCACATGTAGTTCCAGTTCTGCTGGCGGCCGCTCCAGTGCAATTCGTCGTCGTGCGCGATCCTCTCGTCCGGGTACAGGTGGAACCAGCGCTGGCCGCCCTGGTCGGCGGGCCGGCTGTCCCAGGCGATCGTCAGCGCTTGCAGACGGCCTCCCGGCAGTTCGATCAGGTACTGCTGCAGCGGATAGATGCCGAAGGTGTGCTGCACCTGGAAATCCGCGATCTGCCCGTCCGGGCCCTCGGTGTGGACCATGAACCGGTCGCCGTCGCGGAAGAAGCGCGTCCGCACGCCGAAATGCTCGAAGCTGACGTCCGCAAAGTCCCCGAGCACGCTGGCCTCGCCGGCCGGCTGCATCGCGAGCTGGTGATGCGATCCCTGCCAGGCCTCGTATTCCGCTGCATGACAGCCGGCACAGGCCTGCGAGCCCACGAACTCCGGCGCGACTTCGTCAACGACGGCCGCCACCGGGGCGCTGCCGTTCACGCCGGAGGGCAGGTCGCGCAGCGTGCCGAAATACCAGATCGCCACGCCGAGGCCGAGTGCGGCGACGAGACCCGCCGCGAGCCACGCACCTGCGGCAGGCGGACGCGGCGGCGGTTCGTCGCGGTCGACCGATTCCCGGGGTGCGGATTGCTGCTTGCTGCGCTTTGCTGACATGACTCGGTGACGGTTCCCGCAGGGCGCCGGTTACGGCGCAGCGTTGACTATAGGGAGCCCGATCGTGAATATCATCCGCAGGTTCAACCGGCGGCTCGCCGGACACGGGGTTATCTCGGATGATCTACACAAGGACGGCGGCGGTGCCGGCGGCGGCGCTGCTCGCGATGCTGGTCGGCGCCTGTGCCGCTCCGCAGCCACCGAAGAGCTGGGACGGCCTCGAGTATCGTGCCGTCAAGGGCATGGACGCCGTGTACCTGCGCCCCGGCGTCGGGTTCACGTCCTACCAGTCGGTGCTGATCGACCCGGTAGAAGTGAGTTTCGATGCGAACCTGGACGGGGGCGGAACGACGACCGGCGCGTCGCGCCGCCTGAGCCCGGGCGACCTGGAGTCGATCAGGGACCGCATGGCCACGGACTTCCACAGGATACTGTCCGAAGAACTCGCGGACGGCGGTTACCGGCTGGTCAGCGAGCCTGCGGCGGGCACGCTGCGCCTGTCCCCGAGTCTCGTCGACGTGTACGCCAGCCTGCCCGGGGAGATGACGCCAGGACGCTCGCGCAGCTACACGCTGGAGGCGGGGCGCATGACGCTGGTGATGGAGCTGCGCGACGGCCCGACCGGACAGCTGCTCGCGCGGATCGTGGACCAGAAGGCCGGCACGCGGACCGGCGAGCTGCGGCTCAATTCAACGGCCCCGAATTCCGTCGACTTCCAGCGTGCCGTGAGCGACTGGGCGCGCAAGCTGCGCGAGGGCCTCGACGCCGT
>CAZKLS010000302.1:0-1584 GCA_964553405.1 uncultured Steroidobacteraceae bacterium | reverse complement strand
CGGGCATCGACGTGCGCGAGAAGCTCGACCTGCTGCAGCTGCCGCTCGAGGCGAAGCGACCGCTGCTGCTGCGCTTCGATCCGTCCAGCGAACCGGTCATGCGGCTCGCGTTCCTGGACGCGGAAGTCGTCCAGGCCGGCGAGGACAGCGTCGAGCGCCTGAAGGCGCTGCGACGCTTCGCCGAGGACCGCCTGAAGCCCGATCTCGAGGCGGTCGAAGGCTCGGCGGCGGTCAAGGCCAGCGGCGGCTACGAGGACGAGGTGCAGGTGCTGGTGGACCAGCAGAAACTCGCCCAGCTCGGCCTGTCGATCGACACGGTCACGCGGCGCATCCGCGCCGAGAACGTCAACCTGTCCGGCGGGCGCCTCGAGCAGGGCATGCAGCGCTTCCTGGTGCGCACGCTGAACGAGTTCGAGACCATCGAGCAGATGGCCAACGCCATCATCGCGACCCGCGACGGCCAGCCGATCTACCTGCGCGACGTGGCGACCGTCACGCGCGGCTACAAGGACCGCGAGGCGATCACCCGGGTGGACGGCCGCGAGGCCATCGAACTGGCGGTCTACAAGGAGGGTGACGCCAACACGGTGCAGCTGGCCGCGGGCGTGACCGAGCGGATCGACGAGCTCGGCAAGTCGCTGCCCGACGGCACGACGATCCGCACGGTCTACGACCAGTCGAAGTTCATCTCCGCGGCGATCGGCGAGGTCAAGAGCGCGGCGCTGCTCGGCGGCCTGCTCGCGATCCTGGTGCTCTACGCCTTCCTGCGCGACGCTCGCGCGACGCTGATCACCGGCATCGCGATCCCGGTCTCGGTGCTCGGCACGTTCGTGCTGATGTACGCGTTCGACCTGACGCTGAACATCATGTCGCTGGGCGGCATCGCGCTCGCGGTCGGCATGCTGGTGGACAACGCCGTCGTCGTGCTCGAGAGCATCGTCCGCAAGCGCGAGCACGGCCTGTCCCGCCCGGAGTCCGCGCGGCTGGGCACCCGGGAGGTCGCGACCGCGGTGATGGCCTCGACGCTGACCTCGATCGCGGTGTTCTTCCCGATGGTCTTCATCACCGGAGTGGCCGGACAGCTGTTCAAGGACCAGTCGCTCACGGTGACGTTCGCACTCGTGTTCTCGCTGGTCGTCGCGCTGACGCTGGTGCCGATGCTGGCCGCCGGTCGTCCGGCCCGGACCGAGTCCGAGCCCGGGACCGCAGACGCTGCGACGCGGCCCCCCGGCCGCTTCGATCGCGCGATGTCGGCGATCGCGGCGGCGCTGCGCTGGTGCGGCCGCTGGCTGGCCCGGGCGCTCAAGCTGGCGCTGAGCCCGCTGGTTCGGCTCGCGCAGGGGCTCAATGCCTGGGCCGAGCGTCGCTATCCGTCGGCGCTGCGCTGGGCGCTCGGGCATCCCGGCACGGTGATCGGCGCCGCAGTCGCGCTGTTCGCCTTCACGCTGCTGGTGATCGCGCCGCGCCTCGGCACGGAGCTGATCCCGCAGATGTCGCAGGGCGAGTTCAACGTGGACCTGCGGCTGCCCCCGGGCGCGCCGCTCGAGCAGACCGACCGGGCCGTGCGGTTCGCGCAGCAGGCGA
>CAZKLS010000301.1:0-1588 GCA_964553405.1 uncultured Steroidobacteraceae bacterium | reverse complement strand
AACCCTCTCCCGCTGGCGCGGGAGAGGGAGAAGAAGGGCCCTCACCCCAACCCTCCCCGGCAGAGCCGGGAGAGGGAGCGGAAGCGCCGCTGTGCGGCCAACAAGTACGTATTGCCGGCCAGCGCGCGGAGAAGTAGCTTGGACTCATTCTAAACAGGGCCCGGCACTCGGGGCTGCTGTCCTGCGCGCCGGGACCCTCCTGTTTCCCAAGGAGGGAAGGCCATCATGAGACGATCCCATGCCTCGACCTGGGCAGCGATTGCAGCCGCAGTCGCGCCGCTCGGCATCGCCGCCGCGGCGCAACCGCTCGGGCTGCCGCCGCTGCCGGTGCCCGCCGACAACCCGATGACGCCGGAGAAGATCGCTTTAGGCAGCGCGCTCTTCAACGACACGCGCTTCAGCACGACCGGCGCGGTGAGCTGCGCGACCTGCCACGACCCCGCCAAGGGCTTCACCGACAGTCCGCTCAAGACCTCCGAGGGCATCAACAAGCTCACCGGCACGCGCAACGCGCCGACCGTGATCAACGCGGCCTACTTCGAGAAGCAGTTCTGGGACGGCCGCTCGCCGAGCCTCGAGGACCAGTCGCAGCACCCGTTCATCAACCCGGTCGAGATGGGGCTGCCGAACCACGAGCCGATCCTCAAGATCGTCAGGACCGATCCGACCTACACCGGCATGTTCAAGCAGGCGTTCGGCGTCGAGCCCGCCGCGATCACGATGGACCACGTGATGAAGGCGATCGCGACCTTCGAGCGCACCGTCGTCGCCGGCGACTCGCCGTTCGACAAGTGGTACTTCGGCAAGGACAAGTCCGCGATGAGCGAGGCCGCGGTGCGCGGCTTCCAGGTGTTCCTCGGCGACGGGCGCTGCGTCTCCTGCCACACGATCGAGCAGGACCACGCGCTCTTCACCGACAACCGCTTCCACAACATCGGCGTCGGCATCAACCGCATCCAGGACCGCATCACCGACATCGCGCCGGCGTTCCTGCGGCGCAAGGCCGAGGGCATCGACGTCGACAAGGCCGTGCTGACCGATCCGGCGAGCTCCGAGCTCGGCCGCTTCGCGGTCACCGACGGGCTCGACGAGCTCGGCGCGTTCAAGACGCCGACGCTCAGGAACGTCGCGGTCACCGCGCCGTACATGCACGACGGCAGCGTCGCGACGCTGCGCGAGGTGGTCGTGCACTACAACAACGGCGGCGTGACGAACAAGGGCGACAAGGTCAACGACTTCCTGAGCGGCGGCATCCGCGAGCTGAACCTCGACGAGCAGCAGATCGCCGACCTGGTCGCGTTCATGGAGGCGCTGACGAGCCCGCAGTTCGCGAAGCCCGCCACCGTCTCGGCCGTCAACGCAGGAGGTACGCCATGAGCCGCAACTTCTCACGCCGCCGCTTTCTGCAGGCCGGAGGCACCGTCGCGGCCGCGAGCGTGCTGCCCGTCACCTGGGTGGAGCTCGCGTTCGCGAAGCCCGCCGAGAACTTCACGTTCGCCTACATCTCGGATGCGCACATCCAGCACATCCGCGGCAACAAGTTCGTCAACAACTGGGACCGCGGCCTGATCCGGGCCGTGGCCGAGAC
>CAZKLS010000300.1:0-1614 GCA_964553405.1 uncultured Steroidobacteraceae bacterium | reverse complement strand
GCCCGGAGGCCCGCCGGCTCCACCGCAAGGAGTCGAAGTACCTGCTCGCGCGGTGTCGGCCGCATGACGCTTCTCCGACGAGGATGAATTGAATATGAATAGATAATACCAACCATCATCGCCGACCTGCAAACCGAGGTCACGGAGGTGCCTGTCCGGACCTCGTGGTAGTTCTGTGGCCGGGCTACGCCGACGGCCGGCTGCCGCGCAGGTAGGCGACGAACAGCAGTGCGAACACCAGGTCCGCGGTGACCAGCAACGCGGTACGGCCGGATGCGCCGCCGGCCAGCCAGTGGCCATAAATGGTTGCCACGAAGGCCAGCTTGGCGACGATCCCGAGGTGCACGTACGGGCGAAACTTCACCGGGTCGCGCGCGATGCACCAGTAGGCGCCACCGAAGATCACGACGACCAGCGCGGCGATGTGGAACCAGACCGTCGGCGGGCCCTCGAGCCCGAGCAGCCGGGCAACCACCGGGTAGGCGACCAGCATCGGGATGCCGACCAGGAAGTTGAACACCGCCGCGATGTGGAACAGAGGGCCTGCCTTCATCGTCTGCGTCTCCTGCGGGCGCAGCCTGTGCGCCGGACTACTGGGCCGTGTAGCCGCCGTCGATGACGAGTTCCGAGCCCGTCATGTAGCTCGATTCGTCCGAGGCCAGGAACAGCACGCCGGCGGCGATTTCCCGCGGCTCGCCGAGGCGGCCGAGCGGGATTCGGCCGATCAGCTCCTGCTGGAGGGCGGCTGCGTCGTCCGGCGGCAACTGCCCGATCGCGTTCGCGACCAGCGGGGTGCCGACGTACCCGGGATGCACGGAATTGACGCGGATGCGGTATCCCTGCTGTGCGCAGTGCAGTGCCACCGACTTGGTGAAGATCCGTACGCCGCCCTTGGACGCGTTGTAGGCGGGTACCAGCGGCTCGCCGATGATGCCTTCGATTGAAGAGATGTTGATGATGGAGCCGCCGCGCTCCTTCATCACGCGCACCGCCTCGCGCGTCCCGAGGAACACGCCTTCCATGTTGACGGCCTGCATCCGGCGCCATCCGGCGAGGGTTTCCTGTTCGATCGTCGCGATGGCGGCGATGCCGGCATTGTTCACCAGCACGTCGAGCCGTCCGTGCCTCCGCACGACTTCATCGACGACTCGCTGCCAGTCGGCTTCGCTCGAGGCGTCCTGCGGGAGGAACTCCACTTGCAGGCCGGCGCCGGCGAGGCGCTTCGCCTGGGCTTCGCCTTCGGCAACGTTGAGGTCGGTGATAATCACGACCGCACCCTCGCCAGCGCAGGCCTCCGCGCTCGCAAGGCCGATGCCACTCGCGCCGCCGGTGATCAGAACGACTTTGCCTGCAACTCGTGCGCTCATGTCCATGTCTCCAGATGCTCATGATTAGCCGGACGAGGAAATCCGCAGCGCGTGCCCGTTCGCCCAGAGCGGCATGCCCTCGCGACGCCCTGTGGCCGCGGTGCCGAATGCCATGATCACTTTACCGTCCGCGGGGGCGGCGCCGCCATCGATCTGATCGCGGCCAGCGGCGCTGCGCCCGAGCAGCAGCCGGCAATCCTCGGAAAGACCTCGGTCAGCCCTCGGGACTTTGCCGAGCTTCCCGCTG
>CAZKLS010000299.1:0-1643 GCA_964553405.1 uncultured Steroidobacteraceae bacterium | reverse complement strand
TCTGAGATCAGGCGTGCCGAGATAGCGTTTGCACAAGACCAGTTGAGTCATTCCCAGCGGCCGATCGGCGATATTGCCGCCGCCCTGGGCTACACCGACGCCGCCAATTTCACGCGGGCCTTCCGCAAGCAGACGGGCGCGACACCCACCGAATATCGCCGCAGCGCGGGGCGGTCCACAAAACCCTCGAAGCCCGGAGAGACCGAACAGACATGAACCACGCCAACACATCCACGGCCTGCGTGCTCTGTTTCGTCCTGCTCTCAACCGGTGCCTATGCCAGGGAGCCGTCCACGCCCACCTTCGGCGGACCGAATGCCGTCGAAAACCAGATCCAGACGGATTTCGGAGACACCTGGGACCAGTGGAAACAGAAGCTCGAGGAGGATGCGGGACTCGTGCTGAGCGCGGACTACACCGCGGTTTACCTGACGGCCGACCAGACCTTCGACGACGAGGACGGTACGGGCGGCATTGCCCGCATCTACGGCACGTTGGATCTCTTCAACGTCGAGAACGGCACGCTGGTGTGGAAGTTCGAGCACCGGCACGCCTATGGCAGCGTGTCGCCGTTCGATTTCTCGCTCGGGCAGATCGGCTACGTCGGGCTGCAGGAACCGCCGTTCAACGACTCCGGGTTCCGCACGCAAAACCTCTACTGGCGCCAGCGACTGAATGGCGGGCGCGCCACGTTGATCGCCGGCGTGCTCGACGTGACCGACTATGTCGATGCGTTCGCTCTGGCGAGTCCGTGGCTGCACTTCATGAACTTCGCCTTCAGCACGGGCAGCGCCGCCATCGGCCTGCCGAACGACGCGGCCGTGGGGCTCGCCTTCGGCACGATGCTCGGTGACAACTTCTACCTGATCGGCGGCATCGCGGACACGAACGGCGACCCCTCGAGTCCCTTCGAGGGGTTCGAGAACTTCTTCAGCGACCACGAGTACTTCACGAGCATCGAGCTTGGTTACACGAGTTCGCACGAGCGGATCATCTTCGACAATTATCACGTCACCTTGTGGCACAAGGACAAGCAGGCGCAGGCCGGCATTCCGTCCGGCTGGGGCCTGGCGTTCTCCGCGTCCCGCTATCTCAACGACAAGCTGATGCCATTCGTTCGTGGGGCCTACACTGAGGATGCCGGGTCCCTGCTGCAGAAGTCCCTGAGCGTCGGCCTCGGCTACCAGACCGATGCGCTCGACGGCCTGCTCGGCGCCGGCTTCAACTGGGGCCAACCCAACGAGACGACCTTCGCGCCGGGGCTGGATGATCAATACGCGCTGGAGGTCTTCTACCGGATCCCGTTGGGCAGGTATGCCGCCGTGACCGCGGACGTGCAGTACATCCAGGACCCGGCGTTGAACCCGGACGAGGATTCGATCTGGATGTTCGGTCTGCGCGGGCGTCTCGCGTTCTGACGGCCAGCCCCGCGGTCGCAGGTTTCGGGTCGCGCTTACTGCACCAGGTCCCAGTGCGGACGGTCCCCAAAGCGCTGACGGACCATCTCCACGAACAGCCGTACCTTGGCTGACAGGTGCCGGTGGCGTGGATAGAGCGCGTATACGCTGACCTGTGGCGGTGTGTGCTCCGCAAGAACGGTCTGCAGCTGGCCTTCCTGAAGGGCGTCCCCGACGATGAACGTC
>CAZKLS010000298.1:0-1659 GCA_964553405.1 uncultured Steroidobacteraceae bacterium | reverse complement strand
GCGCCGCACTACAGCGGCGCGGCGCCGATCACCGGCACCGCCGACTGCGCCGGCGTCGATTTCTCGTTCGCGATGCACATCGAGCGCATCGTCGAGACGCCGCGGGTGACGAAGCCGTATTCGCCGGAGCAGTGGGCGGCCATTGATGCGCTCGGAAAGACGGTCGACCTGCGCCTCGCCGAGGACGACGTCCGCCTCACCATGGGCGGCGAGCCTACGTTCGTGTCCATCGACGACGTCGATGCCGCCGAATGGAACACCGCGGCGCTGGGACCTCGCAAGCGCGTGCTGGCGGCCCGGCTCATCAAGCGGCTGCGCGACCGCTTCGCGCCGGGCGGGCTGCTGCATTTCGGCCAGGGCAAGTGGTATCCGGGCGAGTCGCTGCCGAGGTGGGCGTTCGCGTTGTACTGGCGTGGGGACGGGCAACCCCTCTGGCGAGACGAGAAACTCATCGCGCAGGAAGACGTCGCGGGCAACGTGACGCTGGGCGACGCGAAGGCCTTCGCCGAGGCGCTGGCCGAAACCCTCGGGGTGGCTCCAGATCGTGTCACGGCTGCATTCGAGGACCCGGTCCCGTATCTCACCCGTGAGCAGCGGCTGCCGGAGAACGTCGATCCGTTCGATTCCCGCCTCGAGGACCCGGAAGAGCGGGCCCGGCTGGCCCGCGTGTTCGAGCGCGGACTCGCCGAGCCCGTGGGTTACGTGCTGCCGCTGCAGCGCTGGAACGCACCCCACAAGCGGTCGTGGTATAGCGAGCGCTGGACCACGCGGCGTGGCCGGCTGTTCCTCGTGCCGGGCGATTCGCCGATCGGTTTCCGGCTGCCGCTGGAGTCGCTGCCGCACGTGCCCAAGGCGGACTATCCCTATTTCATCCCGGCCGACCCCTTTGCACCGCGCGGGCCGCTGCCCTCGGAGCCGCAGGGTGCCGACGATCAGCTCGCCGTGCAGCACCGTGCCGCGCCCGGCGTAGACCCGCAACGGGTGACGGAACAGGGCCGCGCGGCGGGGCCCGACGGGATCGTGCGCACGGCGCTCGCAGTGGAGCCGCGTGACGGCCGCGTCTGCGTCTTCCTGCCGCCCACCGAGTCCGCCAACGACTACGTCGAGCTGATCGGCAGCGTGGAGGAAACGGCCGCCCGACTCGGGCTGCCAGTGCACGTCGAGGGCTATACGCCCCCGGCCGACGAGCGGCTCAACGTCATCAAGGTGACGCCGGACCCGGGCGTCATCGAGGTCAACGTACATCCGGCCCACAACTGGCAGGAGCTGGTCGGCATCACGACGACGCTCTACGAGGAGGCCCGGCTCACGCGCCTCGATGCGCAGAAATTCATGGTTGACGGCCGGCATACCGGCACCGGGGGCGGCAACCACGTCGTGGTCGGCGGCGCGACGCCGGCAGACAGCCCCTTCCTGCGCCGCCCCGACCTGCTGCGCAGCCTGATCGGCTACTGGCAGAACCATCCGTCGCTGTCGTTCCTTTTCTCGGGGCTGTTCATCGGCCCGACCAGCCAGGCGCCGCGCATCGACGAGGCGCGGCTCGACCAGCTCTACGAACTCGAGATCGCCTTCCGGCAGATGGAGCGCTCGCCGGACGGCGCGCCGGTGGCGCCGTGGCTCGTGGACCGGCTGCTGCGCAACATCCTGATCGACGTGAGC
>CAZKLS010000297.1:0-1662 GCA_964553405.1 uncultured Steroidobacteraceae bacterium | reverse complement strand
CCGCAGTAGATGCACTTGAACAGGTCGATGTCGTAGCGGGTCGTGCGCCGGGTGCCGTCCTCGCTGACGTCGGATTCGATCGTGATCGCGAGCGCCGGGCAGACCGCCTCGCAGAGCTTGCAGGCGATGCAGCGCTCCTGCCCGTTCGGATAGCGCCGCAAGGCGTGCAGGCCACGGAAGCGCGGCGACTGCGGCGTCTTCTCCTCCGGGTACTGCACCGTGACTTTCTTCGCGAACAGGTTCCGCAGCGTGACGGACAGCCCGAGCAGCAGCTCGTACAGGAAGAACGTCTTCAGGATGCTACGCACGCGTCCCTCCCTCAGTCGGCCCAGGGACCGAGCCGGTAGTACCAGAGCGCCGCCTCGACGCAGAGCCAGACCAGCGTCACCGGTATGAACACTTTCCAGCCGAGCCGCATGATCTGGTCGTAGCGGTAGCGCGGGAAGGTCGCGCGGAACCACAGGAAGCAGAACAGGAAGAACGCCGTCTTCAGCACGAACCAGTGCAGGCCCGGCGTCGCGAGCCAGGAGTCGCCGACCAGCGGATACCCCTCGAACGGCGAGAGCCAGCCGCCGAGGAAGAACGTGGCCGTCAGCGCCGCGATCAGGATCATGTTGGCGTATTCGGCCAGGAAGAACAGCGCGAACGCCATGCCCGAATATTCGACGTGGAAGCCGGCCACGATCTCGGACTCGCCCTCGGCGACGTCGAACGGCGCGCGGTTGGTCTCGGCGACGCCGGCGATGAAATACACCAGGAACAGCGGGAACAGCCACAGCCAGAACCACGACAGCGGCCCGCCGGACTGCGCCTCGACGATCCGGCCGAGGTTCAGCGTCCCGGCGGCCATCACCACGCCCACCAGCGCGAAACCCATCGCGATCTCGTAGGCGACGATCTGCGCCGCCGAGCGCATCGCGCCGAGGAATGCGTACTTCGAGTTCGTGGCCCAGCCGGCGAGGATGATGCCGTAGGCGCCGAAACCCGCCAGCGCGAGGATATAGAGCACGCCGGCATCGACGTCCGCGATCGCAAAGCCCGGCCACAGCGACATCACGGCCCAGGCCGCCAGCGCCGGCGCCAGCGCGAGCAGCGGCGCGATCACGAACAGGAAGCGGTTCGAGCGCGACGGCACGACCACTTCCTTGATCAGCAGCTTCAGCACGTCCGCGAACGGCTGCAACAGCCCTCGCGGACCGACGCGGTTCGGCCCGATGCGCACCTGCATGTAGCCGATCACCTTGCGCTCGGCGAGCGTCAGGTAGGCGACGCAGAGGATCACGGTGATCATCACCGCGAGGATCTGCGCGAGCGAGACCAGCCCGTCGCGGACTCCTTCCGGCCAGGATCCCCAGAGCGCGGTCAGCGACTCGATCACGACGCCGCTCCCCTCGCGGCGCGCCCCTGCGCCGTCTGCTGCAGTGGCGTCGAGCGGCGGACCACCGGATCGACCCGATAGATGCCGACAGGCGCATAGGAGTCGAGCGCCGCGAGGCGTCCGGGCGCGAAGCGGGTCGGCGCGGGTTCGACCGCGCCGGCGCCGATCTCCCGGCGCAGCTCGTCGCGCACGTCCTCGGAGCTCTGGTATTCGAATCCCTCGAGTCCGAGCAGGTTGCCGAGCACGCGCAGCACCTTCCAGGCCGGACGCGCCTCGCCCGGGGG
>CAZKLS010000296.1:0-1673 GCA_964553405.1 uncultured Steroidobacteraceae bacterium | reverse complement strand
TGCAGAATCCCGAGAGCGCTGTCTCGAAGCTGCCGATCGCCGAGCGCGTGCTCTCCGACGATCCGAACACGGCGATGCAGGCCTTCGCCGAGATCCTGCGCGACAAGAGCGAGGGTCGGGCGGACCCGGCGCTCGATGATCCGGCGATCAGCCGCAGCACCTGGCAGGACATGGTCGCTGCCGCGGACAAGTACTACCAGCCCGGCGAGTTCACCACGTTCGCGGGTTTCGAATGGACCTCGAACCCGGACAAGCGCAACCTCCATCGGGTCGTCGTCTTTCGCGATACGGCAGTGCTGCCCGAGATCCCGCTCTCTACCAATGACAGCGAGGATCCCGAAGCGCTCTGGCGCTGGATGGATGCCCAGCGCAGCCGCGGCTCGACGTTGCTTGCGATACCTCACAACGGCAACGCGTCCGACGGGCGCATGTTCGAGATGGTCAAGTTTGACGGCGAGCCGATCGACGCCGCCTGGATCGCGGCGCGCGAGAAGAACGAGCCGCTCTACGAGATCAGCCAGATCAAGGGCACCTCGGAGACGCACCCGGACCTCTCGCCCAACGACGAGTTCGCCGGCTTTGAGCAGTGGGACTACACGCTTTCAGCGGACTTCGAGCGGCCCAAGCATCGCAAGGGCAGCTTTGCCCGCCAGGCGCTGCTCGACGGCCTGTCACTCGAGGCCGAAGGTCTCGGCAATCCGTTCAAATTCGGTTTCATCGGCGACACGGACACGCACAACGCAGCGGCGTCGAACGAGGAGTTCAACTACACCGGCAAGTTCGCGCATGAGAACGTACCGGAGTTCAGGCTCGACGGCGCCAAGGGGCAGCCGGAGGGACAGATCCAGCAGATCCGTGAGTTCAGCTCGGGCGGCCTCGCCGGCGTCTGGGCCGAGGCGAATACGCGCGAGGCGATCTACGACGCGATGCTGCGTCGCGAGGCCTTCGGTACCTCGGGCACTATGATCCGCGTGCGGATGTTCGGCGGATTCGGCCTGAGCGCCGACGACCTCGGCGCACCGGATTTCGTCCAGCGAGGCTACCGCGGCGGCGTGCCGATGGGCGGCGACCTCGGGGCGGCGCCCGAGGGCAAGGCCCCGACGTTCCTGGTGACGGCGCTGAAGGACCCGAGGAGCGGCAATCTCGACCGGATTCAGATCATCAAGGGCTGGCTGGACGCCGACGGCAAGCAGCACGAGAAGATCTACGACATCGCCTGGTCCGGCGAGCGCAAGCCCGGACCCGACGGCAAGCTCCCGGCTGTCGGCAATACCGTGGACCTGGCGACGGCGAAGTACTCGAACACGATCGGCGCCCCGGAACTCTCGGTCGCGTGGACGGACCCGGATTTCGACCCTGCGCAGCGTGCGTTCTACTACGCACGCGTTCTCGAGATTCCGACGCCGCGCTGGAGCACCATCGACGCGGTGAATCTCGGCCGGCCGCTGCTCGACAGCCTCCCGCCGACGATCCAGGAGCGGGCCTGGACGTCCCCGATCTGGTACACGCCGGGCTGAAGAACTTCGACGAGTGTCGCCGGGCACTGCGACGCGTCGCCACCACGCCGCCATTTGCCGACGCGCAGCAGATCCAGTGGAAGCCGACGACCTGACTTTCATGCGACGCGCGCTTGAACTGGCGCGCGAGGCCGAGGCCGCTGGCGAGGTGCCGGT
>CAZKLS010000295.1:0-1678 GCA_964553405.1 uncultured Steroidobacteraceae bacterium | reverse complement strand
GTGCCTCGTCGTACGACATGCCGTAGGTCGGTATCCGGTTGTCCTTCAGGACCGTGTTGTTCAACACGAAATGGAAGGTCTCGTGAGCCGTGCCCGACTGCTGCGCTGCGAGATCGCCGAGCGTGTAGTTCACCGCGCCGGTGACGCGGTCGAACGACAGCGGAAGATCCGCCGGGTAGCCGAGGTCCCGCAGCTGGACGGCCCACTCCTTCGTCATGCCGTAGTGCGCCTCGTAGACCCTGGTGTTCGGATCGTGCAGATCGACGAGGGACTCGACCGGCGTGCCGTTGACACTGGCCACGACGCCGTACTCGCCGTCCTCGCGCAGCAGCACGTTCGAGTCGTCGTACCACTTGACGTTGACCCACATGCGCCGGCCTTCCGGGTAGCCGGAGATCAGCTTGTGACCGGTCAGGTTCGTGATTTTCAGAACGTCGCCGGACACGCTCAACGCCGCGGCGAGGTTCAGCTGCTGCTGGGCGCGCAGCTTGCCGGCAGCGAGCGCATCGAGCTGCACCGAGTCGAGCCCGCTGCCGAGGCGCAGCTTGCCTTCGGTGTTCTGGTAGACGATCGCGTCGGGAATCCAGTAGTTGCCGCCGGTCATGTCGTGCAGCGGCAGGTCCCGGCGCAGCGGAATGCCGTTCTTGTTCGCGCCGTAACCGCTGACCGCGCGCATGTGGCAGGTCTGGCAGGAGAAATAGCGATCCGTGCCGTCCTGGTAGTCTCCGCCGGCGGCGTCGCGAGCCGCCTTGATTGCGCCGGCCTTGAGATCCGCGGGAAGTTGCCCGTACGCGGAGACCAGCGTCTGCGACAGCTTCCCGGACTTGAACTCGCTGTGGGTGCGCTCGACCACGCCGTACTGGTACGGGAGGTTGTTGAACGCCGCCTTGCCGTCCACCGGCGCACCGGGCACGCCGCTCGCGATCACCGGATCGCCGCTCGCCGGCTTGCCGTTGTTGTGCGCGAGGTCGCCGACCGCAGGGTTCGACACGTCGTGGCAGGAGCCGCAGAAATCCACGTCGCGGTGGAACCTCGACTGCATGAACTGGTGGCGCGCGCCAGCGTCGCTGTACGGACCGAGCTTCGCCGAGCCCGGCCAAAGCGACAGCATTCCCGAGCCGTAGTAGCCGGTGGCCGGCGTGCCACCGTCGTTCGCGACGAAGGGTTCAGCCTGCGCACCGAGGTGCTCGCTGTCGTCCGGGTTCGTGCTCTTGTGGCAGGCCTCGCATTCGACGCCGTCCGCATCGCCGGCCATCAGTCCCGAGCCGTCGGTCGGCGTCGAGCGCCCCGCCATCCAGCCTGCGGTGCTGTGGCAGCGAATGCACAGGTCGCCTGCGCCGTCGAAGTCCTGCTCCGCGATCGCGAGCGTCGCCCAGAAGATCGGGTCACGGCCCGCGTTCGCCATCATGCTGCCGCGCCAGTTGAAGGCCGGCTCGACTGCGCGGTTGTAGCCGCCGTGGCAGTTGTCGCACTTGTCCGGCGTCTCGAGGTTGCCCGCCTCGCCAGGCTGTGTGCCTGGCTGCTGGATCTCGTTCGGAACGACGTCGGCGCCCATCAGCGCGGGTGCGAGGCCCAGCGCTGCGAAGCCCACGAAAAGCGGAACGAAACGTCGGAAGATCTGCAGCATGGCGCTCCCTCCCCAGGCCCGCCAGCCGAATTGGCGTCTTTATTGGTGCTC
>CAZKLS010000294.1:0-1679 GCA_964553405.1 uncultured Steroidobacteraceae bacterium | reverse complement strand
TGCGGGCACAACGATACCCAGGGTCCGCCGGCTACCGCCGCGGATGTAAAGGGGCGCGGCGAATGCGCGGACAATGGTCGCTAGGCCACTGAATTCGAGCGGACGAGCCGTGGCGGAGTTGCGTTCACTGGTCATCGTGCTCGGCGACCAGCTCGATCCCGATGCGGCAGCTTTCGACGGCTTCGATGCTGGCCGTGACGCCGTGTGGATGGCCGAGGTGGCGGAGGAGGCGACACACGTCTGGTCGAGCAAGCCGCGCACCGTGATGTTCCTGGCGGCCATGCGCCATTTCGCGCTTGAATTGCAGGACTCCGGCCGCCCCCTGCACTACACCCGCCTCGAGGCCGATGGCAACGCCGGCAGCCTCGCTGCGCAGTTGCAGACGGACCTCCTGCGCCTGCGCCCGGAGCGCCTCGTGATGACGGAGCCGGGCGACTGGCGCGTGCTGCAGGCGATCAGGTCTGTCGCCGAGTCGAACAAGCTGCCGCTGGATATCCGGGAGGACCGGCACTTCTTCACCAGTATTGCCGAGTTCGCGGCCCATGCCAGGGGCCGCAAGACCCTGCGCATGGAGTTCTTCTACCGCGAGCAACGCAAGCGTCACGACGTGCTGATGGAGGGCGATCAGCCAATCGGCGGCCGGTGGAACTTCGACGTCGACAACCGCGAGGCTTTCACGGCGGACGGTCCGGGCGCCGTGCCGCCGCGCGCTTGTTTCGAGCCCGATGCCGTTACGCGCGAGGTGATAGCGCTCGTCGAGGCGCGCTTCGCACAGCACCCGGGCCGGCTGGACAGCTTCGCCTGGCCGGTCACGCGCGCGCAGGCGCTCGAGTCCCTGCAGACTTTCATCGAGCAGCGTCTGCCGTTGTTCGGCCGCTACCAGGATGCGATCTGGCCGGGCGACCCGTGGCTGTACCACTCGCAGCTGTCGGCGGCGCTCAATCTAAAGCTGCTGAATCCGCGCGAGGTCGTGGCTGCGGCCGAGCGCGCGTACCATGACGGACAAGCGCCGCTCGCGAGCGTCGAGGGCTTCATCCGCCAGGTCCTCGGCTGGCGCGAGTACGTGCGCGGCATCTACTGGACCCGGATGCCAGGCTACGCGGAGCGCAACACGCTCGATGCCCGGGAGGACCTGCCCGCGTGGTACTGGACCGGTGCCACCGACATGGCCTGCCTGCGCGACGCACTGGAGCAGACGCTCACGCACGGATACGCCAATCACATCCAGCGCCTGATGGTGACCGGCCTGTACGCGCTGCTGCTGGGCGTGGAGCCGAAGCAGGTGCACGCCTGGTACCTGGCGGTGTACGTCGATGCCGTGGAATGGGTCGAGCTGCCCAACACGCTGGGCATGAGCCAGTACGCCGACGGCGGTTTGCTGGGCAGCAAACCCTATGTCGCCACGGGCAAGTACATCCAGCGCATGAGTCCGCACTGCAAGGCCTGCCGCTACGACCCAGCGCAGCGCAGCGGCGACCGTGCGTGCCCGTTCACCACGCTGTACTGGGATTTCCTGATGCGCCACGAAGCGATCCTGGCCGGGAATCCGCGCATGTCGCTGCAGGTGAAGAACCTCGCGCGGCTGACCGACGCCGAGCGGCGGGCAGTGCTGGATCGCGCGGCGGCGATCCGACGCGGCGAGGTCGGCGTCGAAGGCGGGAACTGATCGGAGACCCCAG
>CAZKLS010000293.1:0-1681 GCA_964553405.1 uncultured Steroidobacteraceae bacterium | reverse complement strand
CCCTTGAGGTCCTCGGTGACCTCGAGCGCGAAGTCCGGGCCGTCCTTCTTCTTCACCAGCACGTCCTCCCAGTCGTCGCCCTCGACGTGGTAGCGCGCCGGGTCGAGGCTCGCCTTCAACGCATCCTTGACGTCGCGCGCGACGCCGTTCTCCGAGCGTCCGTCCTTGATCGGCACCGAGACCTCGGTCGGTGGCGTGCCGTCCTTCGGCGTCACCCGGATCTGGATCGTGCCGTCGTTGTTGGCCCCTTCCTTGATCTGGATGCGCCACTTGTTCGAGTAGTGCAGGTCGCCGGCGACGGCACCGAGGCCGACGAAGCCCGCAAGCAGCGCGGCGGTGGAAACGGACAGCGATCTGCGAATGCTCATGTCTGGCTCTCCCGGCGGAAACCGTGATTGTGGGTGGGGAGCGGAGTCTAGGACAGCCGGGCACGGGACGCGAGGCCGGGCGGGTCCCCGCCGCAGCCTCCAGCAGTTAGGATGGCGGTCCACCTGGAGGACCACCCATGGCCGGCAAGATCCCGCGCTCCAACGAGAACGACTACACGGACGAGGCGTCGGGCGCTCGCAGGCGCTTCGTCGCAGAGGCGACCGGCGTCGAGCTCGAGCACGTCGGCCGCTACTCGATCGATCCGGCCCGGCTGCCCGGCAACATCGAGCATTTCACCGGCGTGGCGCAGGTGCCGCTCGGCATCGCGGGTCCGCTGCTCGTCCATGGAGAGCACGCGGACGGTGAGTTCTTCGTGCCGCTCGCGACGACCGAGGGCACGCTGGTCGCGAGCTACAACCGCGGAATGAAACTGCTGCATGCCGCGGGCGGCGTCAGGACCACGATCTGCGACGACGCGATGCAGCGGGCGCCGGTGTTCATGTTCGACAGCGCGCGCGAGGCCCGCGAGTTCGGGCGCTGGGTCGGCGGGAATTTCGAGGCGATCCGGGCGCAGGCGGAGACGACTACGACGGTCGGGCGTCTGCGCAACATCGAGCAGTACCCGGCGAGCCGGTTCCTGTACCTGCGCTTCAACTTCACGACCGGCGACGCGGCCGGGCAGAACATGGTCACGAAGGCGACCAAGGCCGCATGCGACTGGATCCTCGGGCAATACCCGGGCATCCGCCGGCACTTCCTCGAAGCGAACATGGCCACGGACAAGAAGGCCTCGCACATGCACCTGCTGCACAGTCGCGGCAAGCGCGTGGTGGCCGAGGCGACCGTCCCGGCACGGCTGCTCAAGGAATTCATGAACGCCAGCGCGGAGACGCTGTTCCAGGCCCGGCTCGCGAGCCATCTCGGCGGGTTCATCTCGGGCACGACCAACAACGGCGCGCACTCGGCCAACGCGATCACCGCGATCTTCATCGCCACGGGCCAGGACGTCGCCAACGTCTCGGAGTCGGCCGCAGGCGTCGTGTATGCTGAGGTCACGCCGGACGGGGACTACTACTACTCGATCACGCTGCCGTCGCTGATCGTCGCGACGCACGGCGGCGGTACCGGGCTCGCGACGCAGCGCGAGTGCCTGGAGATGATGGGCTGCTACGGCAGCGGCAAGGTCGGCAAGCTCGCCGAGATCGTCGCGGCCACCGTGCTCTGCGGTGAGCTGTCGCTGGGCTCGGCGATCACCGCGGGCGAGTGGGTCTCGAGCCATGAACGGTACGGTCGCAACCGCTGAGCGGGGCAC
>CAZKLS010000292.1:0-1704 GCA_964553405.1 uncultured Steroidobacteraceae bacterium | reverse complement strand
GCTCCATGATCAAGGCACTGCTCAATCGCGCACGGTACCTGGTGATCATCGCGGTGGGGGGCTCGCTGCTCGCCTCGCTGGCGCTGATCGTCTACGGCGGCATCGAGGCCATCGTGCTGGTGGTCGATGCGATTCAAACCGCGACCGTCAGCGCCAAGGGCGCCAAGATGCTCGCACTGTCGTTCATCGAGGTCGTCGACCTGTTCCTGCTGGGGACGGTCTTCCTGATCATCGCCCTGGGCCTTTACGAGCTCTTCATCAGCAGCGATCTGAAGCTGCCGGGCTGGCTGGTCATTCGAACGCTCGACGACCTGAAGAACAAGCTGGTCGGCGTCGTGATCGTCGTGCTCGCAGTACTCTTCCTCGGCAACGTCGTGACCTGGGACGGCGAGCGCGACCTGCTCGGCTTCGGCACGGCCGTCGCATTGGTCATCGCTGCGCTGACCTGGTTCCTCAAGTCGGCAGCCGCGAAGCCTGCCGGCAAGAGCCGGAGCGGCGAGGCGGGAGCGTCGGGGAACGATCCCGGCCCCCGCCCCTGAGAGCCGGCCGAATCCACTCCAGCGTTTACGCAACGCTGTCGCGGATACGCGCCCGGCTCAGCGGCCCTTTCGCGCCCTGGATGCGCCCGAGCCCTCCTCCGGCCGCTCCAGCACTTTCATGAAGGCCTCCAGGTGGTTCCCGGAGGCTGCGAGCAGGTTCGTGTACACCTTCACGATGTCGGGATACGCGATGCTCAGCTCGATCGCCGCCACGATGTCGGTGATGTCCTTCTGCTCGATCAATACGCCGACTCCGAGCGCCTCGTCGTAGCCGGCTTCGCCGATGCTGACCAGCGTCGCGTAGAACTCCTGCAGTTCGGGATCGGCGAACTCGCCCGGGGCGAGACCGGCCGCCTCGTCGACGAGCCCGTACGCGTCGAGCAGACGCACGACGGCATCCGTATGCCGCTGCTCGGAATCCGTGATGCGGTCGAAGATCTTCGCGCCGGGCTGCAGCCCCTCGTACATCGCCCCGAAGAGCTGGTACACGTCGTGCGCGAGTTTTTCCTCCTGCCGCATGTATTGCAGCGTTGCCGCCACCTCGGCGCTCGGCGGTTCCGCGGCGATCACGTGAGCCACGGGGCACGTCGCGCCGACCAGAATGCACGTCAATAACAGCTTTCTCATGTCACCCTCCTCACCTCGGACGGTGAAACCCGGGGGACGCCGGACACAGGCCTGCGGAAGAAGCCGGGCCGGTCCCGGAAATCACGCCCCCACATGTCCATGCTAGAAGGGCAGACTTAAATGCGGCTCAAGCGCACCCGGGGTGCGACGGGAGACTACGATGAGCATCACCTCGAGGCAGATCGCGTACCTGGTGCTGGCGGTGGCCGGCCTGTGCCTGACCTGGTACTTCAATTTCCGGTGGATGACCGAAACCGGGGCGGGCATCGACTTCGTCGCGTTCTTTCGCGACGGATACCTGAACAGCGCGTCCACCTCGCTCACCAACGACCTGCTGGTCGGCTGCGTGACGTTCATGGTGTTCTCGTTCGTCGAGGCGCGACGTCTGGGCATGCACCACTGGTGGGTGTGGCCAATCCTGACTTTCGGGATCGCCTTTGCGTTCGCGTTTCCGCTTTTCCTGTTCTTCCGTGAGGGAAAGCTCGCGCAAAATCACGAATAGGGGAGCCCGAGACCGCTGCGTCTGCCGCAACCGAAA
>CAZKLS010000291.1:0-1715 GCA_964553405.1 uncultured Steroidobacteraceae bacterium | reverse complement strand
ACCGCGTAGGCCGCGCCGACCCGGAATACGTTCCGGCGCTTGAGTTCTTCGAAAATGGACATGTGTCTTGTGTCGTTGGTGCGGTTAGCGTTCGCGCCAGTCGCGCCTCATGCGCCGCCTGGATGCCGGCCTTGCTGCCAGTTCAGAAAGATCTGTCGAGACCCTTGTAGTGAAATGACCGTAACAAGAGCCCAGTGTATCGCGTGGCGCTGCGGTGTGTTGCCATGCCGGAGGAGATGGGCAGGACGGGGCCACCACACCTGCGCGGAATGTGTGGACGCGTGCCCGGTGGATGCGATTCGACTGGAACGCCGGTGATTCCGCGGGAATCCGGCGCTCAGGCAGTGCGTGTATCGGCGGTCGCCGCGGAGCGCGACTCGACTTCCCGCTCGATGGCCGCGGCGTCGGACTCACAAATGCCGAGCGAGTCTCGCAATCGATTGAGGAGTGCGCGCTCCTTGGCAGAGATGCCGCCGCCTTCCCGCGCCTCGGCGACCGCCGTCTCATAGACCTGCATCTTGCGGAATGTCGTGTACGCAGGCGTATTCTCGGTGTTGGGCATGGCAGCGGAAGCGACGCGCTCGGCGAAGCGCTGCAGCGGGGCCAGGAAGAACACGACGACAGCCGCGGCGAGGAGGCCGGCCACGCTGCCGAGTTCAGCCGACAGGAACGCGCTCACGCCCTCGGACACGAGGAACACCACGGCGAGTACGGCCGCCGCGACCGTCGTCTGCTTGATCGTCCAGCGGATCCGCAGGTCGATGTCGAACAACTGCGTGCGCAGGATTCCATAGGCGATCAGCGGGACCGCAACCAGCGTGCCGCAGATATAGATCAGCGCGTGCAGATCCCAGAAAGGGACGCCGATGGTTTGTGGTGGGACGAACCCGACGAACCAGATGGGCAACAAGGCCGTTGAATACACGAAGGTCCAGCAGACGTCCCTGAACCCGAAAGCCAAGGCGAAGATTTTTGCCCGCGTACGTGCGAGGCCGGTGGAGAGATACCAGGCATTGATGGACGCGGCCAGGGCGAAGAGGAACACCGACGCCATCGCCAGGTACAGAACGGCCACTCCGAACCGCGGCGGCGCGAAGATCGCCAGCACGCACAGGACCGTCGCAGCGATGGCCAGGGCTGCCCTCACTCGCGGCTTGCCGAAAGGCCGCACCATCCTGGTTCGCAGAGCCATCGCCAGGAACGGTGGATACAGGGCAAGCATCGCTGTATCGCCGGAGGAGTGGACGATGGTCAGGAGCCGGTCCAGCCAGGGGTGCTGGATCAGGATTGCCTCTTCGTCCACGAACCAGTATCCGAGTCCTGCGCCCGAGGACCCGAGAGTCAGCCCCTCGACGAACAGCAACACTGCCAGCCGCCGACCAACGCTTCCCGGCATCGCCGTACGGAACAGCAGCACGCCGAGACTCCAGCACATCAGGACCGTGACCAGGGCCAGTACAGCGATCGGATGCACCTGGAACATGCGCGAATACTACTCCAGCCGGATAGCGTTACGGCCGTTCAGGTGGCGCGGCCGCCCCCTCGATGGACGCATCGACTGAACGAGGTGAGCAGGGTGCCGACGTTACGGTTGCTTCGTCGTCGGAATCACGCACCGACGGCTCAGCCGTCCTGCCCGCGTCCGGACGCCTGCTGGCGTACCACCATCGCCACCAGCGTCAGGACGGTGATCGGCAGCACGAAGCTCACCATCA
>CAZKLS010000290.1:0-1729 GCA_964553405.1 uncultured Steroidobacteraceae bacterium | reverse complement strand
TCCTTGATTACGGTCAGGCCGCGGATGGCGTCGTCGTCCATGTTGACGTCGATCACGCCGTCCTTGGTCTTGCAGAGCTCCTCGGTCAGGCGCAGAAGATTGTTGGAGTAAAGGGTCGAGGACTGCCTGGCCAGCCGGCTCGCAAGGTCCGTGTAGCCGATGATCGTCACGCCGTGCTTCACGACGACCTGTCCCGGTTCGGTCAGCTCGCAGTTGCCGCCCTGCTCGGCCGCCATATCGACGATCACGCTGCCGGGCTTCATGGTCTTCACCATCTCGGCGGTGATGAGCTTCGGCGCAGGCTTGCCGGGAATCAGCGCGGTCGTGATGATGATGTCCGCGTCCTTCGCTTCCTTCGCGTACATCTCGCGCTGGGCCCTCTGGAAGCCCTCGCTCATCACCTTTGCGTAGCCGCCGCCGCCCGAGCCTTCTTCCTCGTAATCGACCTTTACGAACTCGCCGCCCAGCGAAGTGACCTGGTCGGCCACCTCGGCACGCGTGTCGTTCGCACGCACGATTGCGCCCAGGTTCGCGGAGGTGCCGATCGCGGCCAGGCCGGCAACGCCGGCGCCGGCAATGAACACCCGGGCCGGCGGAATCTTGCCGGCGGCGGTCACCTGGCCGTTGAAGAAGCGACCGAAGGCGTTCGCCGCCTCGATCACGGCGCGGTAACCGCTGATGCTGGCCATCGACGTGAGCGCGTCCATCTTCTGGGCGCGGGAGAGCTGGCGCGGCAGCGAGTCCATCGCGAGGACGGTCAGCCTGCGGTCGGCCATCGCCTGCATCAGCTCGGGATTCTGTGCCGGCCAGATGAAGCTCACCAGCGTCGTGCCCGGCTTCATCAGCGCGATCTCCTCGGGCGACGGCGCGCGCACCTTGAAGATCATGTCCGAGCCGCCGAGAAGCTCCGCGGCGCTGCCGACGATCGCGGCCCCTGCCTGCTGGTACGCCTCGTCGCTGACGTTGGCGTCAACGCCGGCGCCCGTTTCCACCTGGACGGCGAAGCCGAGCTTGACCAGCTTCTCGACCACTTCCGGCACGGTGGCGACCCGCTTCTCGCCCGCAAAGGTCTCGCGTGGCACTCCGATCGTCAGCGGCATGGTGACCTCGTCATTGATAGGACGGAACGATTGCCGGCCCCCCGACCGGCCGCCGCGGCGGAAATGTTCTGCTGTCGCCGGGGCTCGCTAAACCGTTGAATTATTGCACAGCGGTAACGTATCTTTCAGCGACTTCCGCCCGGCGCATAGCGGGCAGGAGTAGAGTGAGCAGCCATGTACAGCCTCTCACAGGAAGTGCTCCGGACCGACATCTCGGGCATGCCGCTCGAGTGGATCGACTACCGGGATGCCGTGCGCCTGTACTTCATGGGACAGGTGGCGTACTCGTTCGGCCAGCGGTTGTTCCGGCTGCGCGGCGGCACCAACGCGGCGACCGGCCGCCGGACCATCGTCGACGTGAACTCGATCGTCGCGACCGTCGGGCACAGCCACAACCCCGGCAACCGGCACCGGGACTACGTCCCGCCGCTCAACAACGAGACGCTGTTCCGGCGCGACGCCCACCTGTGCATGTACTGCGGCCAGCGCTTCCCGCAGGCGCAGCTGTCGCGCGACCACGTGACGCCACTGAGCCGCGGCGGCCAGGACACCTGGAACAACGTCGTGACCGCCTGCCGCCGCTGCAACAACCTGAAAGCCTGGCGTACCCCGGAGCAGGCGAAGCTGCA
>CAZKLS010000289.1:0-1731 GCA_964553405.1 uncultured Steroidobacteraceae bacterium | reverse complement strand
CGACCTGCTCGAACACCTCGTAGAACAGGCCGTCGGACATCTTCATGATGTTGTCTTTCACCATGCAGGTGACCCGGCGGCGGCCGTGATGCCGCGCGTACTCGAAGGCGTATCGCACGATCCGCTCGCAGCCCGGCCGCGTGATCAGCTTAAGGCACTGCACGACCTGGTCGGTCTGGCGATGCTCGATGCCGGCGTAGAGGTCCTCCTCGTTCTCGCGGACGACGACCACGTCCATTCCGGGGTGCCGGGTCGGGACGAACGGCGAGTAACTGACGCAGGGGCGCACGTTGGCGTACAGGCCGAGCGACTTTCGCAGCGTCACGTTCAGGCTCTTCACGCCGGTGCCGGACGGCGTGGTGACCGGTGCCTTGAGTATCGCCCGGGCGCTGCGCATCCGGGCCCAGTCCTCGGTGCGGATCCCGGCCGTGTGGCCCTCGCGCCAGACCTGCGCGCCGATGTCGACGGTCTGCGGCGAGATGCGTGCACCGGCCGCGGTCAGGATGCGCAGCGTCGCTCGCATGATTTCGGGACCGATGCCGTCGCCTTCGCATACGGCCACCGGCACGTCGCCCGCGGGCTCGGCGCCCGGGACGACCGGCGACCGGTGGAACGACTCGACGGAATCGAAAACTTCACGTGCTGCGGTAGCCATGCTGCGGACCCTCCTTCAGGTGGGCGCAGGCTAGGCGCGGCCATGCATTTATGCAAATATTTACTTTTAATAAATTACATAGACATTCATCAATATGAACAAGCGCAGCCGGCGCCTGGAGCGGATCACCTCCCAGCAGCTGCGGGCCTTCGAGGCCGTCGCCCGCATCGGCTCTGTCACCCGCGCGGCCGAGGAATTGCACGTGACGCAGCCGACCGTCAGCGTACAGCTGCGGGAACTCGCCAGCGTCGTAGGCGAGCCGCTGTTCGTGAAGGCAGGCCGCGGCTTGCGGATGACCGAGGCGGGCGAGGCGCTGCAGGCGACGGTCGCGGAGATCGGGGACTGCTGGTCGCGCTTCGAGTCTCGACTGGCCGAGATTCGTGGTCTCGTGCGGGGTCGGCTCAGGATCGCGGCCGTCACGACGGCGGAATATTTCGTGCCGGACCTCATCGGGCCGTTCGCGGCGGCTCACCCCGGCGTGGAGATCGAGCTGAAAGTCGAGAACCGGGATCGCGTGGTGGAGCGCCTGCGCACTGGCGAGGACGACGTCGCGGTCATGATGCTGCCGCCGGGCGATATACCGCTGACCTGGGTGCCGTTCCTGGACAATCCGCTCGTCGTCATCGCAGCGGCGGGCCACCCGCTGGCCGGCCGCCGGATCCGCCTCAACCAGCTGGCCCGGGAGCGCTGGCTGCTGCGTGAGCCGGGCAGCGGCACGCGCATGGTCGCTGAACGTCACTTCCAGGACGTCGGGTTCTCGCCGCGCATCGCGATGAGCCTCGGCAGCAACGAGGCGATCAAGCACTCGGTGGCGGCCGGACTGGGTGTGGCCGTGATCTCCAGCCTGGCCGTGCAGTCGGGCTCGGCGGGCGTCGCGATCCTCGACGTGGCCAGGTTTCCACTCGATCGCAGCTGGTCCGTCGTCTGGCGCAGCGATCGGGCGATGACCGCGGCGGCGCGGCGCTTCGTCAGCCACCTGCGGGGCCAGCAGGGTCTGGAGGGGGCGGTCGGCTGAGGCGTGGCTGGCAGGGCGGCCCGTGCGAACGGCGCCCGGCGACCCGGTCGCGCGTATGTCT
>CAZKLS010000288.1:0-1737 GCA_964553405.1 uncultured Steroidobacteraceae bacterium | reverse complement strand
TCCGGGAAGTTGTGCAGGGTGATCGCGATCACGAAAAGCCAGAGGCGGCTCAGCGTGGTCACGTCAGGCCCTTCGCGCCCGAGCAGGAAGTGCTCGTGCGGGGCATAACGGTGCACCAGCCAGAGTGCGCCCCCGCCGGCCAGGAAACCGGTCGCGACGACGCCCACGGCCGTCAACCCGCTGCTAAACTGTTCCGCGGCGAGCTCGACACCGGGCAGCAGCAGCGAGACGAAGGAGGCCGCCAGCATGATGCCGGCGGCGAAACTCAGTAGCCCGTCCTCGAGGCGCTCGGTCAGCCGGCGGATCGCGAACACGCCGGCCGCGCCCACGCCGGTGCCGAGGCCGGCGAACAGGCTGGCGAGGAAGCCGACGCGGATGATCTCGAGGGACGTCATGGCGGACCATTTCAGCAGCATTCGCGTCGCGCCACAATCGGCGTCGCGCTTTACACGGGCCGGCCGTTGTCGAATCATTGGCGCAGAAACGTCGAGCGGGGACACGTCATGAACCGGAATCGGGCAAGCCGAAGCCGCCACCGCGACGGGCGCTGGTCGCGAGTCGCCGTCGCTCTGCTGACCGCAACACTCGCCCTGGCGGGCTGCGGCAGCCTGGGTCCGAAGACCCTCGACAAGGATCAACTCGACTACGGCGCCAGCATCGGCAACAACTGGAAGAACCAGATGTTGGCCAACATCGTCAAGCTGCGTTACGTCGACATGCCGGTGTTCGTCGACGTTGGCCAGATCGTCAGCGGCTACACGCTGGAAACGGCCGTCGACGGCCGCCTCGGATTCAGCCAGATCATCGGCAGCGGAAGCTCGCAGTCTCTGGGGGTCAGCGGACGTTACACGGACCGCCCGACGATCACCTACACGCCGAAAACCGGGGAAAATTACCTGCGCAGCCTGCTCGAACCGGTCGATCCGGCCGCGGTGCTGTCGCTGGTGCTGGCCGGTTACAGCCCGGATCTCCTGTTCCGGTGGGCCGTCGAATCGGTTAACGGCGTTCGTAACTTTGCCGCCACTCGCAAGACGGCAGAGTCCGAAGTGGCCGATCCGAAGTTCGACGAGTTCGTCCGCCTGTTGACGGCCCTGCGGGACGCGGGGGCCGTCGGTTTCGAAATCCAGACGGACAGTGTGACCGGCAAGAAGGTCATCCTGTTTTTCGGCGAGCGGGACCCGGACGACGAGACTGGGCGCATGCAAGTGCGCGTGCGCGAATTGATCGGTATGCCGGCCGACCTGAAACGCGCCGACGTCGTGTATTCGCCGTACGCCGTCGACAACGAGACGCTCGCCCTGCAGACCCGCTCGATCATGCAGACGCTGATGTCGATGGCGAAATTCGTCGACGTACCGGCAGGCAAGACGGCGCGCACGACGCCCGGTTACGACCTGTCCGCCGGCGCCCCCCGCCCGTTTCACGTCCACTGCTCGGAAGAGCGCCCCGAGTCGGCCTACGCCGAGTACTTCTACGACGGCGCCTGGTACTGGATCGATCACGAAGATATCGAGTCGAAGCGCGTCTTCACCCTGATGATGTTCCTGACCACGCTGACCAACCGGGGCGGCGAGCGCAACGAACCGGTCCTGACGATTCCTACCGGCTGAAGAAGGTGAACGGCCCATGATCAATTCCCTGGCCAAACTGGCGCTTGCCGGTCTCGCATTGACCGGCGCCCGCGCACAGGCGGCCGAACCGCCACCCGAGGTCGAAGTCTGCCCGGCCAGGGAGGCG
>CAZKLS010000287.1:0-1752 GCA_964553405.1 uncultured Steroidobacteraceae bacterium | reverse complement strand
CGAACCCACGTTAGCAGCTTGGGAAGCTGCAGTTCTACCATTGAACTACACCCGCACCGGGCCCTGATTCTATTCAGCTTCCGCAGGACCGGCAAACTTCGGGGCCGACCCGGCCGCGAATCGCGCGTGCCATTGCAAGGTCCTTCGTCCTTCTGCGCCCTGCTGCTGTCCGCTGCGCTGTGACCGACCGGCCGATCTGGGATAGTGTGCCTTGTCAGTGACGGCCGGCTGTCTCGAGGCTACGCAGATGAAATCCCTGCCCGTCATCGCGGGCTTCGGCGGCATCAATGCCGCGGGGCGGAGTTCCGCCCACCACGCGTACCTGCGTACGATCATCGAAGTCCTGGACACGGAAGTCGCCGACGGCACGTTCCGCGCGCTGGCCGGCCTGATGGGCATCGGCGGCGACCTGGACGATTCGAAGCGCAGGTACATCCTCGATCACACGCTGGTCCGCGGCATCGAGCCGTCGTTCCTCGACGTGAGCCAGGTGAGCTGGAACAGCCGTGCCCGTCTCGCCGAGGGACAGGGCACGGCCACGTTCGAGGTTGCGCGACGGGACCTGCCCGAGCGGCTGCCGGCTGGGTGGGCCGTTGCGGCCGGCGACAGTGGTCGCGTCCGCATCACCGTCCCCGCGGGCGCCGAGGTCCTCCTGCCGGTGACGCGGTCGCTCGACGTCAGCGCGGCCGGGCAGCTTCCGGGCGGCTTCGACCCGAAGTCGCTGTATCCGGGCCGCGGCCACCCGCGGGCCGTGCAGATTGCGCTGTTTGCGGCGAACGACGCGCTCGGGTCGCTCGGCATCGACTGGGGCACGGTGATGCGGCACGTGCCCCCGGACCAGGTCAGCGTGTACGCGGGCAGTGCGATGGGCCAGCTCGACCAGGAGGCGACGGGCGGACTGCTCGGGTCGCGCTACCGCGGGATGCGGCCGACGTCGAAGCAGGTGCCCCTCGGGCTGGCCGAGATGGCGGCGGACTTCGTCAACGCCTACGTGCTCGGCAGCGTCGGCCAGACCGGCCACAACATGGGGGCCTGCGCGACGTTCCTCTACAACCTGCGGCACGGCATGTTCGACATCGAGTCGGGCCGGTCGCGCGTCGCCCTGGTCGGCGGGGCCGAGGCGCCGCTCTGCGCCGACGTCATCGAGGGCCTCTCGACGATGGGCGCGCTCGGCACGGACGAGGCGCTGCTCGAGCTCGACCGCCACCTGAATCTCACCGAGCCGGACCTGCGCCGCGCCTGCCGCCCGTTCGCCGAGAACTGCGGGTTCACGATCGCCGAGGGTGCGCAGTTCGTCGTCCTGCTCGACGACGCCCTGGCCCTCGAGCTCGGCGCGACGATCTACGGTGCAGTCACCGACGTCCTCGTCCACGCCGACGGCTACAAGAAGTCGATTTCGTCGCCGGGCGTCGGCAACTACATCACGGTCGGCAAGGCCGTCGCGAGGGCGCGGCGGCTGTTCGGCGACGAGTCGCTGCGACGCCGCAGCTTCGTGCAGGCACACGGGACGGGGACGCCGCAGAACCGCACCACCGAATCGCGCATCCTGAACGGGGTCGCCCGGGCGTACGGGATCGAGGACTGGCCCGTCGCGGCGATCAAGTGCTTCGTCGGTCACACGATGGCGGCAGCGGGCGGTGACCAGCTCGCCTCGGCGCTCGGCGTGTTCGCGCACGGCACCCTGCCCGGCATCGCGACCATCGAGGAAGTGGCGGACGACGTGGAGCGTGAGCACCTGCGAATCTCGCCGGC
>CAZKLS010000286.1:0-1753 GCA_964553405.1 uncultured Steroidobacteraceae bacterium | reverse complement strand
AGAAGGCCGGCACGCAATTCGCGAATCGAGACCTTCATCGTAACGTCGGCGCCAGGCTGGGAAGGAACCAGGCGCACGTCGCTGTCGATCCGGCCCGTGCCCGTCCCTTCGGCGTGGAAACTGAGCGTAGCGCTGCCCCCGTCCAGTTGCAGGTCGCCGGACACGTTCCTCAGCACCCCCTTGTCCAGAACCAGCTCCCCCAAGTTCAGCTGCAGCTGACCGTCCATTCGCTGCAGCCTGTCCAGGGGCAGTGGCTGGTCGCGAAAAACGAACTTCTCCTTCGACTTCGCATCCTTCCCTGCCGATCCTGACGACTTGGAACCTGCCTTTTCCTCCGGTTTCTTGCTCTTGAATGGAGTGAGGTCGAGGCGTTGAGAGTTCAGTCGGGCCTCGATGCGCTTGCGGCCCGTCCTGTTGGCAGCGACTTCGCCCGACAGTTCGCTCTTGTCGAGGTGCAGTTTCAGGTCCTTGATCTCGAATCGATCGCGGTGGCCGGCATAGGTTCCGGCGGCCCGGGCCGGAATCTCGGGCAGCTCCGCCCTGAGCCTGGCAATGCTGTCGACCGCGGCCTCGAACCGCAGCGTCGAGCCGCCGCGACCGGATCTCGGCACGCTGCCGTCCAGCTTCGCTTCAGCACCCGGAAGTTGCGCGGCAAGTCCCTCGAGGTTGATCTGGTCCCGTGAGGTCCTGATGCGCCCGCCGAGGCGGAGTTCCTCCTCGGGAAGCCCCTCGAGGCCGAAAACAGCCCCGAGCCGCGCCACATCGCCGACCGTCGCTGAGAGCTCCAGGTCCGAGTCCGTGAGTCCCAGCGCCGCGAGCGTTCCGTTTACCTTCGCCCGGATATCGCCGAGTGTTGCATCGACGGCCAGTCCCGTCCGCTCACCGGCGTCGCTCAACGTAACGGTCGCCTCCATGGCACCTTCCGCCACGGCCGGAAGCTGGAGATTCCGCAGCATGGTTCCGACGTCGGGATTGACAAGCTTGATGCGCAGATCCGCACCGTCCAGTGGATTGAGGCGACCGACGCCGCCGCCGACGTCGAGCTGCAGGTTGCCGATCGAGGCGTCGATCGCGACTCGGATGTCCCTGCCCGCGACGAGCGCGTCGACGGGCCCCATCTCGCCCTCGAGCGCCAGCGCATAATCGTTCAGGTTGCCATCGCTCCTTATCGCGAGAAGCTCGCCGGTGCCCGGGGCGATGGAGAAGCTGCTGAAGGCAACAACTCGATCAGTCTTGCCGGGCTGCCGGTACGTAAGTCGCACGTTTCTCAACAGGCCGTTCTCGATGACCGCAGGCACCTCGGTGACGACCGAATCGGCGGGCGCCTGCTCCACTTCCAGTTCCCCCGCATCCCGCAGGATCCAGTTGGCATGGCCCGCCGCGTCCTTCTCAAGCAGCACGGCAACATCGCTGAGTTCGAGGCTCCGTATCCGCACGGGCCCGGAAATGAGCGACCAGAGATCGATCACGGTCGCGAACCGCCCGATGTCGATCATCGGATGCTCAGTGCCCCATTCGGCATTGCCGAGGCGGACGTTCTCGGCCGCGACAGAAACCGCGGGCAGAACCTCGAGCTCGAACGGACCCTCGATCTGGAAGGTCCGCCCGCTGCGCTCGGTAATGAACTCTTCGATTTGAGGCTTGTGCCGGCTCAGGTCGCCAAAGGCGAGGTACAGGAGGACCCCGAGCACCAGCGCGAGCAAGACGAGGCCGACGGAGAGCAATATACGACGCAGTGACATGGCAGCCATCC
>CAZKLS010000285.1:0-1783 GCA_964553405.1 uncultured Steroidobacteraceae bacterium | reverse complement strand
GGCGGCGATTCGGGGCTGGCCGGTGGGGTCGGTGGGACGCCAGGCGCCGGCGGCGGCGGTTCCGGCAACCGTTCGACTTCATCCGCGAACAACTACGGCGGAAACGGCGCCGCGGGCGTGGTGGTGTTTATTTTCAACCTGCCGCCCGTTGCCAACAATGATGCCTACTCAACGCCTCAAAACGCGGTGCTGACCGTTACGCAGCCCGGGCTCAAAGGCAACGATTTCGATCCCGAGGGCAACATCTTTCTCGTTGAGTCGGCAACTGCGCCCGCAAACGGCCAGTTGAGCTGGGTTCCCGACGGTGAATTCACTTATACCCCGAACACAGACTTCACAGGCGTCGATTCCTTTACCTACACGCTAAGGGACAGCGACGGTGCGCTCAGCACGCCCGCAACCGTTCAGATCACGGTCACGTCGACCAACCGGCCCCCGAACGCGCTCGACGACAAGTACTCGACGCCCGAAGGCACGGCGCTGAACGTCCTCCGCGCGCAGGGAGTGCTGGCCAATGACATCGACCTGGACGGCGATTACCTGACCATCACGGCCACGTCGACCCCCGGCAACGGTCAACTGTTCCCGGGCAGCGACGGCGCTTTCATCTACCAGCCGAATCCCGGGTTCACGGGTAACGACTCGTTCGGTTATACGGTCAGCGATGGCCGGGACACGGACGAGGCGGCCGTGGTCATCACGGTCACCGCGATCAATCATGCCCCGGTTGCCCAGGACGACCTGTTCACCGTCAACCAGGATACGCTGCTCAAGGTGGCGGCGCCGGGCATCCTCGCCAACGACTCGGATCCCGAGGGCCACGCGCTTGCCGTGACGCTCGTGACTCCGCCGGCCAACGGCGACATGGGCCTGATCGCGGGCGGCGGCTTCTTCTACAAGCCCGACGCCAACTTCACTGGCCGGGATACGTTCACCTACACGGTCAGCGACGGCGCCCTCGACAGCAACGAGGCGACCGTGACGATCCAGGTCAACGCCGTCAATCACCCGCCGGTCGCCAACCCCAACAGCTACACCACGCCGCAGGACACCGTCCTGACCATTCGCGCGCCTGGCTTGCTCGGCGACGACACCGACCCCGACGGCGACACGCTTCGGCTCGGCAGCGTCGGGCTTGCGTCGCACGGTTTCGTCTTCCCGGCCATCGACGGCAGCTTCACCTACACCCCGGTACCCGGCTTCTCGGGCACCGACCGCTTCACCTACGTCGTGGACGACGGCAAGGAACGCGCCGTGGGTGAAGTGACCATCACGGTCACGCCAAACCTGCCGCCGGTGGCGAACGACGACAGTTACGCGACGCCGCAGGACACGCTGCTGACGGTCGCCGCGCCGGGCGTCATCGGCAACGACAGCGATCCCGAAGGGCATGCCCTGTCGGTGATCGTCGTCAACAACCCGGCCAACGGCGTATTGGCCATGGCCAACGACGGCGGCTTTACCTACCAGCCCAATGCCGGGTTCGCCGGCGTCGACTCCTTCACCTACCGCGTCAGCGACGGTGACCAGGACGACGAGGCCACGGTCGTCATCAGCGTCAGCGCGACCAACCTGCCGCCGGTGGCGAACGACGACAGTTATGCCACCCCGCAGGACACGCAGCTGACGGTGGCTGCGAAGGGCATCCTCGACAACGACGACGACCCGGAGGGGCATTCGCTCAAGATCAGCTTGCAAAGCAAGCCCGCCAACGGCGTGCTGGCGCTGACCACGGGCGGTGGCTTTACGTACGCGCCCGATGCCGGCTTCACCGGCGCCGATT
>CAZKLS010000284.1:0-1783 GCA_964553405.1 uncultured Steroidobacteraceae bacterium | reverse complement strand
CCATCGAGGAAGTGGCGGACGACGTGGAGCGTGAGCACCTGCGAATCTCGCCGGCGCCGCTGCAACGGGCCGCGGCGGACTGGGACGTCGCCTTCCTCAATGCGAAGGGCTTCGGCGGCAATAACGCGACCGCGACGGTCGCCTCGCCGCGCATCGCCACCGGGTGGCTCGAGCAACGCCACGGCAGTGCCGCCATGCAGGCGTGGCGCCACCGCAACGAGGCGACCGCACGGCGATCCGCGCAATGGGACCACGCGCTGACCCAGGGCACGGCGCAGATCACCTATCGCTTCGACCACGACGTCCGCAACGAGGGGCACGTGCGGATCGAGGACGAGACGATGTACATCGAGGGGCTTCCGCCGATTGCCCTGCTCGACGAATAGACCGCCGTGTCGCCGCCTGGCAGACGGCGCAACCTGTCAATGACGCAGATCGCCAGGATCCAGCTCTACGGGACCGTCCGGACGGACGCGGTTGCGCGCCTCCTGCCACGAGGTACTGCCGCGCTGACGAGTGGCGGAGGGATTCCCGGTCTGCCGCGAACGGTCACGGGTTGCTCGAACGCAGCCCACGCAGCAGCGCGTCACGAATCTCCAGTCAAGCATCGCGGAAGTCCTCGAGCATCTGCGCGACGAACAGCAGTGCGGTTGCGAACAGCGTTCCGACAGCAAACCCGACGACGATCGAAATCAACATGCATCCTCCGGAAAACCGATGACGCCGGCGACCGGACTCGGGGTCGACGACTGCAGGCCCGGGCCTCGCGGCGCCGGACGAGCGGGGGTGAACAGGACCAAAGCCCGCAGGACTGCACGACGAAGCGTGGCAGCTACGGCCGAGATTCAGGTAGGCGGGTACTGGGACCCGGTGGCGAGACGGCGCAGAGAACCTGCAAACCCGTCACTGCTGAACAGCGGCGCGTAGTGTACCTGATCCTGATGCCGGAAGTGGTGTTCGGTCGGCGCAGCCGCAGCCGACGGCGCGCCGGTCACCAACCAGCGGGCCGGTCCGAGCCGCTGTGCCCCCGTCTAGTGCCCCAGGACCTCTGCAAGCGGCGAGCCGATCGCTCCCGACGGCTGCGTCACGCCATGGTAGGTCGCCAGCGTTCGGTCAAGGCGGCGCTGGTTGTCCTCCGCCTCGAGGCTGGGAGGCCCGAAGAGATGGTTGATTTAGTCAGTCGATGAAAAGCTGATTGCGAGGTAATCGGTGACTTCGTCCGCACCCAGCCGTTCGTTCTCAACGAGCGCCTTCGCGAAATCGAGGGTCAGTTCGTCGCCCGCCGGGCTCAGCGTCAGCAAGGTGGTGAAGTACTTGCCGTCAGCAGGCCCGTAGGCGTGCGGAAAGGTCCGGCCCCACCCGGGAAAGTCGGTCTCCCACGGCACGTCATCCGCGCTGCCGAACAGGTAGTCCGCGCGGGCGCTGGCCAGCTTCCACTCGGTGCCGCCGTAGCGTGCCGGGTGCCTGGCCGAGTTCCACTTCACTACCCAGTCCGGGTAGCGGTCGTAGTAGTAGCTGCTGGTGACGAAATCACCGGTGGCCTTCGAGAACCAGAACGCCTTGCCGGCATGGTCAGCCATCGACACCGCGCCGCGGTCCTTCACGGACACGGCGAACACCTTGGCCCGCCCCCGCTGTGGCTGGCCAGCTCGTCGCCGAACGTCGACACGCGAATCGCCCGCGGTCAGCAGCACCTAGGCCGGATCCTCGATGTTGTAGTGCAGGGTACCGTCTTCGCGGTCCAGCCAGACGTTGGCGACCATGCCGTGATCGGCCGGGTAGG
>CAZKLS010000283.1:0-1797 GCA_964553405.1 uncultured Steroidobacteraceae bacterium | reverse complement strand
CGTGTACGCCTACTGTCTCGCCTGCATCGCCGAATGACGCGCCTGCGGCGCTGAGGCGGCCTCAGGCCGGCGTGCCGGCGCGGGCGAGCCCCGCGAGATACATCTCGATCTGCTCGCGTGACTTCAGGTAGAAGAGCTTCTGCCTGGCGAATGCGATGCAAAAGCGCGGGCAGGCGGCCATCACCTCCGCGATGGCCTCCCGGGCCTCCCGCTCACGATCCAGGCAGGCGAGTGCCACGGCCTTGTGCGCCATGGTCCAGTACTGGCAGTTCGGGATCTCGCGGGCGCGGTCTGCCCAGGCGATCGCCGCGGGAAAATCGCGCTTGAAGATCAGCGCCAGCGCGCCGTAAGTCAGGAACGCCCAGCGCTGCGGGTCGTTCGGGCTCATCTGTATCGCCAGCTCGAAGCGGTTTATCGCTTCGTCGTAGCGTCCCTGGTAGGCGAGCGTGTCGGCGAGCCCGCAGTGCGCCGCTGCGAAGGTCGGGTTCAGGCTGATCGCCAGCTCGTTCTCGCGCCGCGCGCTATCGTACTCGCCGCGTGCGAGCTGCACGCGCGCCTTGAGCGCGTAGAAGACGGCGTTCTGGTCGTCGATTTCGAGTGCGCGTTGCGTCGCCGCGAGCGCCTCGTCCAGCAGGTCGGGGCTCGGCTCGGTGTCCCAGTACACCATGCCGAGAACGACCGCATAGGCCCACCAGGCGTGCGCCTCACCGAACATCGGATCGAGCTCGCGACTGCGGTTCAGCAGCCGCTGGGCTTCGAGGTTGTCCGCTGCGGTGAAGCGGAAGAAGTGCGCGACGCCCAGGTGAAATGTGTCCCAGGCCTTGAGGTCGGCATGCGGCGCGCGTATCACACGCTGCCGTTCGGCGAAGCCGATCTCCGGCTCCAGCCGCGCGACGATCATCGAGGTGATCTCGTCCTGCACCGCGAATACGTCCTCGATCTCGCGGTCGTAGCGATCGGACCACTTCTGCGCGCCGGAGACGGCATCGACCAGCTCGACGGTGACGCGTATGCGTTCGCCGGCCCGGCGCACGCTGCCGGCAACCACGTAATTGGCGCCGAGCTCCGCGGCGACCTGCCGGAGGTCGTCCGCCCGCCGCTTGTAGCCGAAGGTCGCATTGCGGGCCAGCACGTTCAGCCAGCGATGCCGGGAGAGCGCGGTGATGATGTCCTGCGTGACCGCGTCGGAGAAATATTCCTGCTCCGCGTGGTCCGACATGTTCGCGAACGGCAGGACCGCGACGGTGGGCCTGGAGTCCGCTGGCTGGGACGTCGTCGCGTCTGGCGCGGGCTCGGCTGAAGGCGTGCCGTTGCGGGGCTCCGCGGGCACGACCGCTGCCGCGGGTCCCGGCGCCGTGAGCGCGGTGGCGCCTGCCCCGGCGGCACTTCGCTCGCCCGAATCGTCCGTCCGGGCGACGAAGCGGTATCCGTGGCCGTGCACGGTGCGTATCACGCTCTGCTGGTTGCCCTCGTCGCCGAGCGCGAGCCGGGCCTTGCGGACGGCCTGGGTCAGCGAGGTCTCGGTCACGACGACATCCGGCCAGATCGCTTCCTGCAGCTCGCCCTTGCCGACAGCGCGGTCGCGGTGTCTGGCCAGGTAGGCGATCAGGTCGAACACCTTCGGCTGGATCGTGACCCGCGAGCCGGCACGCCGCAGCTCGCGCCGGAGCAGGTCCAGCTCGCAGTCGCCAAACCGATAGACGGGCCCGTCTTCTTCACCGTTCAATCCGGTGGTCCCCCCGGGGTCGAGGCCGTTGTTCACGAAATGATCAGCAAATGATCAGGACTTCTTCAAGA
>CAZKLS010000282.1:0-1802 GCA_964553405.1 uncultured Steroidobacteraceae bacterium | reverse complement strand
CCCATCTTCGTGAACAGCTGGTCGGACTTGGCCAGGTCGCCGACCATCAGGCTGCCGACGCTGTCCTTGCTGTCGGGATCCTCGAGCGCCCCCCAAGCAGGCATCAGGCCATGGAAGGTCCGCTCCACGGTGAACGCGTTGCCGGGAATCAGGCGGATCTGGCCACGCACCGTGTCGTAGGCGTATTTCGACTGTGGCCGCGGCTCGATGCCGGCCCAGTGATGCGGGTACAGGCCCATCAGCGTCGTCAGGTTGTCGCCCTCCTTCGCCACGGTCTCGACGCGGAACGTCGAGCGCACCTTGCTGCTACGTTCGTCGTAGGCCCACTCGACGCGCGTGTCGCTCGGGAAGGCGTACGCCACGGCCAGGAACTCGCGCAGCGTTGCCTCGCTCGCATCCGGCAGTCCGGCGATCGAGAAATAGCGTGCCGTCGCGGGCAGGCGCAGCACGAGCTCGGACGCTCCCTTCTGCTCCCAGACCGCGTCGGTCGGCGCAAACATCGCGTAGGTTCGACCGGCGACGGTCGCGACGGCGACCCGGCTGTCGCCTGCGGCGACCGACGCACTGGAGCCTTCCGCAAGGCGGAACCGCACGTCGCCGGTGCTGCATTCGTAGTAGCTGAACGGGCTGCCGTGCAGCACCGTCGCGGTCAGCGACGCTCCGTCGCCCGAAGCCATGCTGACCTGCGCCAGCCAGTCGGAGAACTTCGACAGCCGGGCGTCCTGCGGCGTGAATGCCGTCGGCGCGACCACGATGGCCGGCGTGTGCGCGAACTTGACCTCGCGGCTGCCGTCCACGGTACCGACGCGCTTCACCGGCAGGCCCAGCTCGAAGCCCTGCTCGGTTGCACGGTAGGTCATCGGATGGGCGTGGATCGGCTGCGACCACTTCAGGAACATCACCGACGAGTACCACTGGTTGGTCGGTGCCGCCTTGCCGAGCGCCTCGCCGCTCCGGTACTCCGCCTTCGGCGGCACCGGGTCGCCGCGCTTCGGCTCGGTCAGGTAGGTACCGAGGCCGAGCCTGGCGTCCTGCGCGAGGCCCGAGGGGACGAATCCCGCCATACCGAGCAGGACAAGCGCAGTGGCCGCGACCAGCGCCCCGCCCGCACGCCGCTGGCCCAGCCGTCCGCGCAGCGTCGAGTCGCTCATTCGTGTCGTCTCCAGGCTCAGAAAGTGAAGTTGATGCCGAGCGTCAGGAAGTTACCGGACTCGCTGACCCGCGGGTCCACGCCGCCGAAGGCGGTGTTGTTCGGCATGCTCAACGGGGCCGGCCCCTGGCGTCCGAACATCACGCGGCCGAGGCCACCGTAGACCTCAAGATTCCTGTAAACCTCCGGTAACTTGCGGTAGAAGCCGAGGTTCACGAACGTCGCCGTGTTGTCCTGGCCCCACTCGACCGGGTTGTCGGTGCTCGCCTCGTTCATGTACACGCCGCCGAGCGTGAAGATCCACTTCTCCCAGGTGTAGGCGGCGCCGAGCATCAGGTCGTAGACGACGGCGTCATAGACCTTGTCGATTTCATCCGAGTAGTTGAAGCCGTCCTGGTCCCAGAAACACTGGCTCTCGACCGGCGACACCGGACCGAAGTCGCACTGCTGCGCCTGGCCCGACCATTCGCTGCGCTTCAGGCCATAGCTGAACTTCCAGCGCTCGTTCATCCAGTAGTTGCCCTGCAGGATCAGCACGTTCTGCGACGGCTCCTTGTAGTCCGGCGACGAGACGAGCCCGTTGGTGTTGCCCTGCGCGCCGTAGAACGCGCCCTTCGCGAACGAGCTCTGGCGGCCGCCGTCGCTGTCCTGG
>CAZKLS010000281.1:0-1806 GCA_964553405.1 uncultured Steroidobacteraceae bacterium | reverse complement strand
CGGTCGATCGACCTGACCAAGATCCGCCACCTCGTCCTCGACGAGGCGGACCGCATGCTCGACATGGGCTTCATCCGCGACATCCGGCGGGTGCTCGCGATGCTGCCGCAGGCGCGCCAGAACCTGCTCTTCTCCGCCACCTTCTCCAACGAGATCCGTACGCTCGCGAACGGACTGCTCCACGATCCGCTGACCGTCGAGGTCTCGCCGCGCAACACGCCGGCCGAGCTCGTCGAGCACCGGGTGCACATGGTGACACAGGGCGAGAAACGCGGCGTACTGAGCCACCTGCTGCGCGAGAACCAGACCCCGCAGACGCTGGTGTTCACGCGCACCAAGCACGGCGCGAACCGGCTGGCGGAGCAGTTGAGCCGTGACGGCATCCACTGCGCCGCTATTCACGGCAACAAGTCGCAAAGCGCGCGTACGCGGGCACTCGCGGACTTCAAGGCCTACAAGGTCCAGGTGCTCGTGGCGACCGACATCGCGGCGCGCGGCCTCGACATCATCGAGCTGCCGCAGGTGGTCAACTACGAGCTGCCCCACGTGCCCGAGGACTACGTGCATCGGATCGGCCGCACCGGCCGTGCCGGCTGCGCGGGCCATGCGCTGTCGCTCGTCTCGGACGACGAGCGGGATCGCCTGAGGGCGATCGAGCGCGTGCTCGGCCGCAAGATCCAGGTCCTGCCCTTCGATCGCTCGGCTATCCGGGTCGTGGCGTCGGAGAGCCCCAGGGCGGCAGAGTCGGCGAGTCACCATGCCCAGGGGCGACCCGCGGTGCGCGCCCATCAGCCGCAGCGCCGTGGCGGCGGCTACGGCTCGGGCCGCAGCTTTGGTGGCGGACGGGCGCGGCGCTAGCCTGATCCGGGCCGGCCGGGCTCAGCAGGCGCCCGTGGACGGCCGTGGTCCGCGGACGCATGACGTAAGATTGAAGGCCGCCGGGACGGCGCGCGGCGCGCGTGCAGCGTGGCTTTGCCGGCCCCGTCTCCGAGGTATCCGAGCCCGATGTCCATACACGTCGCACTGACGCACGAGACCCGCTACCGCTACGACCGGCCGGCGACGCTCGGGCCGCAGGTGATCCGCCTGCGGCCTGCGCCTCATTCGCGAAGCAGGATCCTGGGTTATTCGCTGCGCATCGAGCCGGCCGGGCATTTCCTCAACTGGCAGCAGGATCCTCTCGGGAACTACCTCGCCCGGATCGTGGTGCCCGAGAAGACGCGCGAGTTCCGTCTCCAGGTGGATCTCGTCGCCGAGATGGCGGTCTTCAACCCGTTCGACTTCTTCCTCGAGCCCGAAGCCGAGCATTATCCGTTCGTCTACGAGCCTCGCATCGCTAAGGAACTCGAGCCCTATCTCGAGCTCGAGTCGGGCAGCCCACTGCTCGATCAATGGGTCGCGACGGTGCCCCCGGGCCCGGTCGCGACGGTGGAGTTCCTGGTCGAGCTGAACCGCCGGCTTCACCAGGATGTCGAGTACGTGATCAGGATGGAGCCGGGCGTGCAGAGCTGCGAGCAGACGCTCGAGCTGCGCAAAGGTTCCTGCCGCGATTCGGCGTGGCTGCTGGTCCAGGTCCTGCGCCGTCTCGGGCTCGCCGCGCGCTTCGTCTCCGGCTATCTGATCCAGTTGAAGCCCGACGTCGCCGCGCTCGACGGACCTTCGGGCACCGACAAGGATTTCACGGACCTGCACGCCTGGACGGAGGTATACCTGCCTGGTGCAGGCTGGATCGGCCTGGACCCGACCTCCGGATTGATGGCGGCCGAAGGGCACATTCCTCTCGCCTGTGCGCCGCACTACAGCGGC
>CAZKLS010000280.1:0-1849 GCA_964553405.1 uncultured Steroidobacteraceae bacterium | reverse complement strand
CAAGATTCCCTATTCCGTCGAGGAAATCGACCGCATGCAACATGCGATCGCCGAGCAGGTCATTGCGACACTGAAAGTTCCCCGCGCGGCGGCGGCCGAGAGCTCGCAGCCGGTGGCGCGGATCGAATCTGCATCGGCCTACGAGATGTACCTCGAGGGCCGCTACCTCCTCGACACGCGCAAGGTGGAGAACGTCCACAGGGCGATCGACTTGCTGCGCGAGGCGAGCTCGCGCGATCCGACGTTCGCCGAGGCGCAATCGGCATTTGCCGTCGCCGTCCTGATCTCGCGCGATTACCCATCGGATTCGAGCGCCGGAAATGTCCCGATTACGCAGGCGGAACAGGCTGCACGTCGTGCCCTGGAGCTCGATCCGTCGCTGGGCGAGCCGTATGCGGTGCTGGGCATGATCGCTGCAAGCCGGCGTGACTGGCCCGAGGCAGAGGCGAGATTCAAGCAGGGCATTTCTGCCGCGCGTCAGAACGCGATGGTCAACATGTGGTACGGGAACTTCCTCCGGGCCGTCGGTCGAGTTGGAGATGCCACGCGCTACTTCCAGCTCGCCTGGCAGCTCGATCCCCTGTCGCCGGTGAGTCTCGGCAACCTCGCGGTTTCCTACCTTTCGATCGGAGACAAAGCCGCAGGGAAGGAACTGCTCGAGGTAGCCGAGGCGCGGGGCATGAGGCACCCGGCGATATCTGTTGCCTGGATCGGCGTCGCGACCGATGAGAAGGACCAGGCGCTCACGGAATCCGCTCTGCGCGAGTGGTTTGCGTTCTTTCCGGGCTGGATTCCCGTCGGAGCCGAGCCGGTGCTTGCGCGCGCCGTGTTCGACCAGGCGTCTCGCCCGGCTGCCTGGGAACTGCTGGCTGATCTGATCTGGGACGAGCGGCAGCTCGAGGGCTGGGGTACGCTGCTGATCGCTGCGCTGATTGGTGATTTCGACACGGCCTTTGCCTCGGCCGACCACGCGTCGCCGCAAGGCGGCATCTCGTGGGGAATGGCCTACTGGCACCCGAGCGTGTCCGAATGGCGTAGCGATCCGCGATTCAAGCGCGTCGTACAGCGACTGCAGTTGCCGCAGTACTGGCAGCATGCCGGGTGGCCGGACGCGTGCAGGCCGACGGGCGATGCCGATTTCAAGTGCACAGGCTGATGCCGGCCTTCGTTCGCGGCTCTACTGACCGGACCGGCGCGACGCCGGGCGATCAACCGGGCGCGGATCCCGCCCTCAGCAGTCCCAGTTGAGTCGCGGTCTTGCCGCAGGAGTCGCACAGGAACAGTTCGGCGTCCGGTTCGATCAGTCCCGCGGGGGCCGGGGAGGCGATGGGCTTGCCGAGAAATTCCTCCAGTTCCTGCCGCCGCGATGGAACGAGCCGCAGCGGTCGGCCTCGCTTTGGCAGCGCCGTCAGTCGTCGGTAGCCGAGTTCGGACGCACGGTAGGGTGCAACGTTCAGCACCCGCAGCGGGCCGGTTCGCGTCCGCGCGTTGCAGCGCGCGCAAAGTGGCCCCAGCTTGAAGATGCACGTCGCCCCGTCGACCATCGGCACGAAGGCATTACCGACCGAACGCTCGAGCAGTTGCTGCTCGAGTTCGCTGACGGAAGCCTGGTGCAGGCCCATGACGATCGTTGCGCTCTTCAGTTGCGCGAACTCGACCCGCTCCTCGCGCGAGCGCAACTCGCTTTCGGCCAGTGCGGTCCCGAGCGACTCGATCAGCGGGTGCAGGAAGTCTTCCTCGCCCTGCAGCGGTGTCCCCGCCAGCCGCGTTGCGAGCGAGCGAAGTCCGGGCAGGTGCAGCATCCTGCGCAGGGCCCAGACCAGGATCAGGGCCCCGACGACGGCTGCCA
>CAZKLS010000279.1:0-1853 GCA_964553405.1 uncultured Steroidobacteraceae bacterium | reverse complement strand
CCCGACTGAATGACGCGTGAGGATAACTGTCGCCGCCGCGGATGTCGCGCAGGCTTCACGAAACTGCAACACCGCGATCGCAGGCTTGCGAATCCGAACCGGGACCCGCCCGGAGCAACCACTGGAGAACAACGTGAAGAGCCCGATTGCCGTCGCCGTTGCCGCCCTGCTCGCCTCGCCGATCGCGCTGCAGGCCTCTCCGCCGGAGCGCTCGATCGAACTCGAGCACCTCGTGAGCCTCGACACCGAGGTCGGTGTCGGCACCGGCGCCGAGATCCTCGCGTTCGACGCGAAGTCCAGGCGGGCGTTCGCGATCAACAGCGAGGACAACGACCTGGTCGTGATCGATCTCGCAGATCCCGCCATGCCGGCGATCATCGCCAAGGTCCCGATGGACGCCTATGGCGCGGGACTCAACAGCGTCGCGACCTACGGCGGGCTCGTGGCCGTGGCGGTCGAGGCCGACCCGAAGACGGACCCCGGAATGGTCGTCTTCCTGGATGCGACGTCGCTCGACATCCTGGGCGCGGTCGTGGTCGGCGCGCTGCCCGATATGCTCACGTTCACGGACGATGGCCGCAAGGTGCTCGTCGCGAACGAGGGCGAGCCGAATTCCTATGGACAGCCGGACAGCGTCAATCCGGAAGGGTCGGTCAGCGTCATCGACCTCGCCTCGGGCGTCGGCGGCGCGGTCGTCAACACGGCCAGCTTCGCGCCCTTCAATGCCCACAAGGACATGCTGATCGCCGCGGGCGTGCGGATTTTCGGCGATGGCGCGACCGTGGCCCAGGACCTCGAGCCCGAGTACATCACCCATCGCGGACGTACGGCCTGGGTGACGCTGCAGGAAGCGAATGCGGTGGCCATCGTGGACATCCCGACCGCGACGGTCCAGGAGATCGTCCCGCTGGGACTGAAGGATCACAGCGTACCGGGCAACGGTCTCGACCCCAGCGACCGGGACGGCGACGCGCTGATCCGCAACTGGCCTGTCTTCGGCATGTACCAGCCGGACGCGATCGCGAGCTACAAGGTCGGCCGGGAAACCTACCTCGTCACGGCCAACGAGGGCGATGCCCGCTCCGAGGACGACTTCCCCGGCTTCAACGAGGAGGTCAGCGTCGAGGACGACGAGTACAAGCTCGATCCCGACGTCTTCCCGGACGCGGCGGACCTGAAGCAGCGTGCCGCACTTGGCCGTCTCAACGTCAGCGACAAGACCGGCGACACCGACGGCGACGGCGACTTCGATCGCATCGACGTGTTCGGCGCGCGGTCGTTCTCGATCTGGAACGCCTACGGGCAACTGGTCTGGGACAGCGGCGACCAGCTAGAGCAGTTCTTCGCGGACCCGGCAAACGGGTACCGGACGATTTTCAACGCCAGCAACAGCAACAATTCGTTCGACAACCGCAGCGACAACAAGGGCCCTGAACCCGAAGGCGTGGCCGTTGGCAAGGTCGGGTCGAATGTCTATGCATTCGTCGCGCTCGAGCGCATCGGCGGCGTGATGGCCTACGACGTCAGTAACCCCGCTGCGCCGGTCTTCGCCGACTACGTCAATACGCGGACGCTGGGTACGCTCGGCGGCGACCTCGGCGCGGAAGGCATCACCTTCGTGCCGGAAGAGGACAGCCCGAACGGCAAGCCGTTGGTGCTGGTCGGCAACGAGGTGAGCGGCACGGTCGCGATCTTCCAGGTGAACAAGACCAGGGTGAAGGCTAGGAAAAACCGGTAGAGGGACGCCCAGCCCGCCCGGCACGGCGCCCGCTCCGGGCAGAAGCCTGTCTGCAGGGGCCGCAGGCTCACCGCATCAGGTGCTCCGCGAGCGCGTGGTAGGCGGGCAGCGAGGT
>CAZKLS010000278.1:0-1868 GCA_964553405.1 uncultured Steroidobacteraceae bacterium | reverse complement strand
AGCACTATCACCGCAACAAACAGCGACAGGCCGGTCCCGAGCGTCAAAGTGATCCCGAGGTGCTTGAACGCCGCGCTGATCTGCCGCCAGATCGGGTTGTCGTTGCCGCCGGAACCGAAGCCCAGCAAGCCGAGCAGGGGCAGTATGAGCAGGAGTCCCACGCCGGTGATGCTGGTAAGGATCGTCTCGAGCACCAGGACGGCGAGGAACTTGAGGCGTGCACCCGAGAGGTGCTCGTTCGCAAACTGCGCGAGGCCGGTGAGAGTTTGTCTTGCAGGAAGCGGATTGGACATAAGAGCGAAGTCGCCGCTGACGAAGCCGGTACGCCGGCACGGTATGGCCACCGATTGACGGATTCTGCACCAGTCGCGGCGCGATCGCAGGAGACCTTTGTTACAGTTAGCCTCGCGACTGCGTGTTGCCAGCGCCTGACGGCCCGCCTGCGATGAACCTCCTGATCACCAATGCGCATCAGATCCAGGCGTACGTCATTCTCCGCTCGCTGAGGGCCGAGGCCCGCCGAATAGTCATCACCGAGGGCGGCGACGATGCCCTCAACGCCACGGGCTTCGAAGGCATGGCGATGTATTCGCGATTCGTCGACGCAAGGCATCCTGTGCCGCCGTTCGCGGCGGACTGGCTGGCAGGACGGCTGGAAGCCGGCAACACCGCCGCGGAAGAGAACTACGTCAAGTGCATCGAGGAGATCTGTCGGCGGGAGCGCATCGACGTCATCTTTCCGTCGCTCGATCCCGAGGTCTACCTGTTCGCAAAGAACAAGGAGCGCTTCGCCCTTCAGGGCATTCTGGTCGTGGTTCCGGATGCGGACGTGCTGCGGGTGCCTCTCGACAAGGGACTGACGATGCGCACTGCGCAACGGGTCGGCTTTCCCTGCCCGGCCACGTTCCACCCAGCCTCGGTCGCCGAAATACCACGGATCGTAGCCGCGAGCCGCCCGCCGTGGATCGTCAAACCACGCTTTACGGCGCACGGCCAGCACATGGCGCTGGCGGCCGACGCTGCGGCGCTGGAGCAGGCCTACATGGAGGTCAGCGCCCGCCAGGACTCGCCGATCATTCAGGAATATGTCGAGGGCGACCTGCGCCAGAACTATTACCTGACTGTCGATCGGGATGGGCGAATTCTCTCGCTGCTAAGTCCGCGCGCAACGCGGACGCATCACTGGGGTTCCTATCGGGTGTCGACCCGGGCAGCCGTCTCGTCGTCCAGCGCTCCCTACCTCGACGAGCTGCGTGCGCTGATCGGCGAGTTGGGTCTCTGGGGCGGCTATACCGTCCAGACCAAGATCGATCCCCGCGACGGTGTGCCGAAACTGCTGGAAATCAACGCTCGCCTCGGCCAGCACGTCTGGTGGCGTACCGGCCTGGGGGTAAACGAACCGAAGATCTGTCTGCAGATCGCCCGCGGCGAGTCACCGACGGGAAACCTTGCCTTCCGCGAAGGCGTGCTGCTGCTCGACCCATATTTCGATGTTTTCGAGTTCTATCCGTACTTCGTCTCCGCGGTGTTCGAGTCCTGCAAGCGGCTGCTGGGCCGGGGCAGGCCGTCGACTCCCGGCGCGGCGGATGCCGGCGGGCCGCGGGCGCGCGACCTGCTGCGCGTCTATTCCAGGGACTATCTCAACCTCAAGCCGAAAGTCCTCAGTCCGGAGGTCAGCAGTCTGCTGTCGGATCCTCACCCCTGCGTGAGGGCGTACTGGTTCAAGTTCCGCCCCATAACCGCCCGTTACGTGCGGCGCGTCCGGGACGTTCTCACCGGCGGCACATCCCGCACAACTTGATGGCGGCACCAACTTGTGATTGGCTTCGTAGATATAAAGGGGCCAGCCGGCCAATCAGCGACAATTC
>CAZKLS010000277.1:0-1882 GCA_964553405.1 uncultured Steroidobacteraceae bacterium | reverse complement strand
CTCCGCTGCGCATGAGTCGCGTTGTTGCATTCGAGCGCGCATGGGCAGATAGTGCAAACGCCTCTCATTTCCAAATAACTTCACATAATGTGTCTCAGGGGTCAGACGATGAAGAAAGCCAACAGGCGCCTGCTCGCCGCTTTCGGACTGGCAGGCATCGCGGTCGCCGGCGTTGCCGGTGCGGACAACAACTGGACTTCGTCGGGCCACGACATCCAGAACACCCGGAACCAGAAGAACGAGAACAAGATCAGCGTGGACACGGTCGCCGCGCTGGCCGTGAAGTGGGTTTACACGACGGCGGGTGACGTCTCGGCCACCCCTGCTGTCGACGGCTCCAGGGTCTACTTCCCGGACTGGGCGGGCAACCTGTCCGCACTGGACCGCAAGACCGGGCAGTTGCTCTGGCAGACGTCGATCGCAGCGGCGTCGGGCGTACCGTTCGACAAGGCGCGCGCGACGCCCGTGATCGTCGGCGACAAGGTGATCGTCGGCACGCAGGGCTCGATCCTCGTTCCCGGCGGCGGCCCGGGCGGCAAGCTGCTCGCCTTCGACAAGAGCACCGGCGCGATCCTCTGGGCCACCCAGCTCGACAGCCACCCGGCTGCGATCATCACGCAAGCGGCGACCGCGCATGGCGGCCGCGTCTACGTCGGCGTCGCCTCGCAGGAAGAGGCGCTAGCCGGTTTCGTGCCCGGCTATCCCTGCTGCAGCTTCCGCGGCAGCCTGCTGTCGCTCGACGTGGACACGGGCGCGATCATCTGGAAGACCTACATGGTGCCGGACGTGCCCGGCTACAGCGGCAACGCGATCTGGGGCAGCGCACCGGCGATCGATACGAAGCGCAACCAGGTTTACGTCGCGACCGGCAACAACTACTCCGTTCCGCAATCGGTGCTGGACTGCGTAGCCGCTGCGGGGGACGATCCGGATGCGATCCAGGCCTGCGTCGATGCCACCAGCCTGTTCGACTCGATCGTCGCGCTGGACCTGGCAAGCGGCGCGGTGCGCTGGGCGACCAGGGCGCTGCCGTACGATGCCTGGACGGTCTCCTGCATCCCGTTCCTCGGCGACGGCTCTAACTGTCCCGAACCGGCCGGTCCCGACTACGACTTCGGCCAGGCGCCCGCGCTGTTCACCGTCGAGATGCAGGGCAAGCCCCGGCAAATCGTCGGGGCCGGGCAGAAGAGCGGGCAGTACTGGGCGTTGGATCCCGACACCGGCCAGGTCATCTGGGTGACACAATCCGGGCCGGGCGGAACAGCCGGCGGCCTGCAGTGGGGCTCGGCCGTGGACGGCAAGCGGGTCTATACCGCGAATGCCAACTACAACGTGTCGCCGTGGACGCTGCCCGACGGCCGAGTCACCTATGCTGGAATGTGGAGTGCGCTGGACGCGGCGACCGGCCAGATACTCTGGCAGACGGCGGACCCCGGCCCTGATTCCGCTGGGCTGATTCCCGGTTTCCCTCAGACCGGACTCGGCAGTGCTTCAGGTCCGGTGTCGACGGCGAACGGCGTCGTGTTCGGATGCTCGCTTGATGCAGACGGCCACATGTATGCACTGGACGCAGCAACCGGCGCGGTGCTGTGGTCGTTCGCGAGCGGCGGCTCCTGTCTCTCGGGCGCCGCCATCTCCAAAGGCGAAGTCTACTGGGGGTCGGGCTACGGCAATTTCGGCTTCGGCACGCCGAACAACAAGCTGTACGCCTTCGAACTCCCCTAGCCAACGGCGGGCTGCAGGAAGGCAAGCCGCTTCCTGCAGCCGCTGCCTCGCAGCGCCGGCCTGCCGGCCTGCACCCGCCACCGCAGTCCTCAGGAGGAAATTCCGATGAATGTGTTCCGAAGTCTCCCGCCAGCTGCGCTCGCCGCCGTTGGCATCC
>CAZKLS010000276.1:0-1903 GCA_964553405.1 uncultured Steroidobacteraceae bacterium | reverse complement strand
CGAGGAAGCGCTCAAGCTCAGGCCGGACGACCCGAACACGCTGCTGAACCTCGCGCGGCTCAACCTTGCCGAAGGCAACGGCGCCGAGGCCGAGCGGCAATTCGAGCAAGTCCTGGCGAAGGATCCGAAGAACCTGGTTGCCATGCTGGGGCTGTCCTCGGTCGCGGCCAGTCGCAAGGATGCAGTCGGCGCGGAGCAATGGTTGCAGAAGGCGACGGTCGAGCTGCCAGATTCGGTCGAGGCGCGGCTTGCGCTGGCGCAGTTCTACCTCGCGCAGAAGAATTTCGACAAGGCACGTGCGGCGGTGGACGCCGCGGCGAAGATCGCGCCCAAGAACGACGCGGTACTCAACGCCCGGGGCACGGTGCAGGTGAGCGCCGGGGACCTGCCCGGGGCCATTGCCAGCTTCAGCCAGGCGGCCGAGCTTGCGCCAAAGGCCTATCCATACAAGCTGAACCTGGCGCGTGCACACGTGCTGAATCGCGATCTCGACGCCGGGCTCAGGGTGCTCGACGACATCCTGAAGACGGAGCCCGACTATCAGCCGGCGCTGTCGCTGGCGGCCTCGTCCTGCCTGCAGTCCGGCGCCACTGACAAGGCCGTGGGCTACATCGAGCGACTGCACAAGTTCGCGCCCGACGCGCCGATCACCAACCGGCTCGAGGGAGACCTCGCCGTGCGGCAGAAGCGCTATCGCGAGGCGCTCGACTACTATCGGAAGGCCGGGGCGAAAGGCAAGGACAGCGGACTCGTGGTCGCCGAATTCGGCGCTGCCGTGCTCGCAGGTGCGCCGGCACCGGAGAAAGTCCTGGAGGACTGGGTCGGGGAGCACCCGGAGGACTCGAACTCCGTGGCATTGCTCGCGGCCGTCTATGAGCGGAACGGCGACGTGAACCGCGCGGTCAGCCTGTACGAGCGCAGCCTGCAGGCCGTCCCCGGTAACGCCGTGACGCTCAACAACCTGGCCGTGCTCTACCAGAAGAAGGGCGACCCCCGGGCGCTCGAAACCGCGAAGCAGGCCCATGACGCGGCTCCGGAATCGGCCGCCATCCAGGATACGTATGGCTGGATCCTGTTCGAAAACGGTCGACTCGACGATGCGGTGAAGTTGCTCGCCGAGGCTGCGAAGGGCCTGCCCGGTAACTCGGAGGTGCTCTATCACTACGCGGCGGCGCTCGCCAACAAGGGCGATCTCGGCAGCGCCCGCGCCGTCATGAAGAAGGTCGACGTCGAGAAGCTTCCCGAATCGCAGCGCGGCGATGCCAGCAAGTTGCGCGACAGTCTCGGCGACTGACTGTGCCCGGAATGCAGAAGGAATTTCATACGATGAAGTCGCTCATTCACTTGATTTCAAGGCGGCTCGCGGCCGCGTTCCCGACGCTGGCCCTGGTCGCCGGTGCCGTACTCGTGGGCGGCTGCGCCAGTGAGCCTGAAGTCGTCGGCACGACCATGGCGGCGGCCGAAGCGCCGCAGACCGAGTATCGGATCGGTCCCGGCGACACCTTGCAGGTCTTCGTCTGGAATCACCCGGAACTCACCGTGACGGTGCCGGTACGCCCCGACGGCATGATCTCGACGCCACTGATCGAGGGCGTGCCCGCCGAGGGCAAGACCGCCCCGCAGCTCGCCAAGGACCTCGAGCAGGCCCTTTCGGAATACGTCCGCAACCCGACCGTCAGCGTGATGGTGACCAGCTTCGTCGGCGCCTATGCCGACCAGATCCGGGTCGTAGGCAAGGCCGCGCAGCCGCAGTCGCTGCCCTACCGTGCCAACATGACGCTGCTCGACGTGATGATCGCGGTCGGCGGGCTCGCCGAGTTCGCCTCCGGCAACCGCGCGGTCGTCGTCCGCAGGCAGGGTGACCAGCAGTTGCGGATCCCGGTACGCCTGCGCGACCTCGTGG
>CAZKLS010000275.1:0-1910 GCA_964553405.1 uncultured Steroidobacteraceae bacterium | reverse complement strand
TCCGCAGCGGATCGCTGATCCACCGGGCGTCGTTTCAACGAGACCAGGTCTTCACTCGCTGGTACATGTTGACGGTATGGAGCTGGCGGATGTCGCCGACCTCGCCGACGAAGGTCCGGTACGCGTCGCTCGCGAACAGTCCGTCCAGGTAGACGTTTAGCTCGGCCATCGTGGGCGCGGTCACCAGCACGATGTGCGTCACGCCCTCGCCGCCTGCCCGTACCGCCATGAGCCGCATCATTCCCTTCGCACCATGGCTCTTCACCATCTTCTCGAAAGCCGCTGCGTAGCGAGCCGGGTCGCGCACCGTCATGTTGAAGGCGGCACCCGCATTGTGCTGGCTGCCGCCTTCACCCCAGGAGCCGACCTGGCCGAGCAACAGGCTCGCCTTGCGGTCGGCGATGCCGTTCGCCGTCCGCATGTACTGCCGCCAGGCTTCGCTGTTGAGCCGGCGGGCGTTCGCCTCGTCCATGGCCTGGTAGCTGTCGAACGTCGCGGTGACGACGTGTGTCGCCGGGCGCGTGCCGGTGAACATCGCGGCCCAGAGTGTCGCCTGGTTGCCTTTCATCGCGTCCGCCTGGAACAGCGTGTCCATTGCGCTTACCAGGGCCCCGGCATCGCTGACCTCGAGGCCGTAGACCGCCTCGATGGGACCGGCCTTGGCCGGGCCGGCGCAGAACGCGACCACCGTGGCGATGGTCGCAAACGTCAGTTTCGTCAGCTTCATCGTGAAATCCCCCATTTGGTTGCGTTCTTGTCGTGCGCCGCAGCGCGGCGCCGGCAGATCATGGACCCGGGCGATCGCCCCGACAAGCGGGTCGGGCGGTGGAAGCGGTTTGAAAGTACCATCCGCGGATGGTCACCCACGTCCTGCTTTTCATCGCCGGCCTCGCGGCGCTGATCGCCGGCGCAGAGGCACTGGTGCGCGGCGCGTCGAAGATCGCCTTGTCGCTCGGCATCTCGCCGCTGGTCGTGGGCCTCACCATCGTCGCGATCGGCACCAGTTCCCCAGAGGTCGCCGTATCGGTAGGCGCCGCGCTGGGAGGCAATGCCGACATCGCCGTCGGCAACGTCGTGGGCAGCAACCTCTTCAACGTGCTGTTCATCCTGGGTATCAGCGCCGCGATCACGCCGCTGGCCGTGCACTCTCAGATCATCCGCCAGGAGGTGCCGATTATGATCGGCGCCTCGGTGATCCTGGCCGTGATGATCCTCGACGGTTCGCTGGGGCGACTCGAGTCCGCGCTGCTGCTCGTGTTGCTGGCGGGCTACATGATCTTCCTGGTGCGCCAGTCCCGGGCCGAGACGGCCGAGGTCCGCGCCGAGTTCGAGGGCGCCACGCCGCGAGGCGCCGACGGCTGGGACAGCCACTGGGCCGTCCAGTTGCTGCTGGTCGCAGGCGGCCTCGGGTTGCTGGTGCTGGGGTCCGGGTGGCTGGTGGATTCTGCGGTCGTCTTTGCGCGCGCCCTCGGCGTCAGCGACCTCGTGATCGGTCTCACAATCATCGCCGCCGGTACGTCGATGCCGGAAGTCGCCACCTCGATAACCGCGGCGATCCGCGGCGAACGCGACATCGCGGTCGGCAACGTAATCGGCAGCAATACTTTCAATATCCTCGGTTGCCTCGGTCTCACGGGCGTGGTGAGCCCGAGCGGCCTCGGCATCGCCGCTGCGGTGCTTCACTTCGACATCTGGGTGATGATCGCGGTGAGCTTCGCCTGCCTGCCGATGCTGCTGCTGCGCCGGCAGATCGGCCGCAAGCGCGGCCTGCTGTTCCTGACCTACTACGCGCTGTACGTCGCTTACCTGGTCCTCGGCGCGCAGCAGCACGACGCACTCGATGAGTTTTCGGCTGTGATGGTGAGCTTCGTGCTGCCGATCACCGTCCTGACGCTGGTGGCGATGGTGGT
>CAZKLS010000274.1:0-1949 GCA_964553405.1 uncultured Steroidobacteraceae bacterium | reverse complement strand
GCGCAGGAGCCGCCTTGGCAGAGCACCGAACCGGGCGACCCGTCTCGAAAGTGATCATTGGTCGATCCATGGTCGGCCGAACCCGGTAGTTTGGGCGCGGCCTCGCGGAACTCGGCGGCTCAGTCCGTGTCCGAGGGGGTCCAGGGTTCCGGGCGTGTGCCGCCGCAGGGCGGCGCAGGTTCGGCGCGATCACCCGAACAATTGCTGCCCGTCACGTGACCGGAGCGCTGCGAAATGTGGCGCGGGCCGAGTCGCGGCCGGGGGGGAGAGACCGATGAACACCGTCGTACACCGCACGCAGTTGAGGCTCCTGCTCGTGAGCGTGCTGCTCGGCCGCCCGCCGACAGTGCGGCGCCTGCGGCAGGTGCTGAAGATCTGAGTGAAGGTGCCGGCACCTTCACTCGGGCGGTGAGTGGGCTGGAAGCCCCGTGCCGACCACCTCGAGGATGTTCAGGTACGCCTGCACGTTGTCCACGTACCGCACCGGCTCCCAGCCCCGGGCGTAACCGCGCTTGGTACGCGTGTACCAGCGCTCCTGCGAAAGCAGCGGCAGGAAGCGCCGCACCTCGTCCCAGCTGTCCGGGTTCTTGCCGGCCTGCTGCGCGAGGATGCGTGCGTCCTCGACGTGCCCGAAGCCTACGTTGTAGGCGGCGACCGCGAACCAGGTCCGGTCCGGCTCCGGAATCCGCTCGGGCACGGTCCGCATCAGCTTCGCGAGGTACTTCGCGCCGCCGAAGATGCTCGATTTCGGGTCGAGCCGGTCGCCCGCCCGCACAAACGAGGCCGTGTCCTCTGTCAGCTGCATCAGTCCGCGGACACCCGTGAAAGACACTGCACCGGGATTCCACTTCGACTCCTGGTAACCCATTGCGGCCAGCAGGCGCCAGTCGAGCTGGTAACGTGCCGCAGCTTCACGAAACCACTCCAGGTAGCGCGGCAGCCGGCTTCCGACGTGCGCCATGAAGTTTCGCGACAGCAGGTAATCGAACCGCTCGCGATTGCCGTAATAGCGCTCGAGCACTCCGTCCACGACGCCGTCCGCACGCGATGCGGCGAAGAACGCATTGACCCGGTTGAGCAGGCTCTTGTCGTGCCGGTCCGTGTTCACGACCCAGGCGATCGCCCGCTGTGGCGAGAGGTCGAGCGCGATCGCGAGATCCGGATGGACCAGCCTGTTCAGCGCGAACTCCGTCGAACTGGCGAGCGTGTACTGGACCGATCCCCCCGAGACGTCCGCGAGTATCTCCTCGGTATCCGTGTCGCCGCGCTCGATCCAGACGAGTTCTGGATTCTGCGCCCTGAGGTCTTCGAGCGTACGCTGGTGGGGGCTGCCGTCGGCGACCTCGATCTGCCCGCGGGCCGCTGTCCGAAGCGAGGCGGGGCGGGCGGCGCGCCGGCGATAGACCAGGTGCTCGCGCAGCAGGTGGTACCCCGGGCCGAAGGCCGTGGATGCCGGCAACTCGATGCCCGTGCTCAGGCCGGCCGCGGCCAGGTCGGCGCGTCCGGCCGCCACTTCGTCGATGGCGGCTTCCCGGGTGCGCACCGTGTAGAGTCGCAGCTGCACGTCGAGCTGCTCCGCGAACCGGCTCGCGAGCTCGTAGGCCGGTCCCTCCGGTCCGTGGCTGCCCAGGTAGTAGGCGTCCGGGCTGTTGCGCGTGACCACCCGCAACTCGCCGGCCGCGATGATCCGTTCAAGGACCGACGGTGGCTGCGTGCAGGTGGCAAGCAGCAACGTGGCGATCAGTGCGATCAGCGGTCTCATGGGGCCGTCGTCGGCACGCGGTTCCTCCCGGCGACCCGGTCAACGGCGCGTGGTGAAGCCGGATCCGGATGCTATAGAATACGCGGCTGCCGGAGAGGTACCGAAGTGGTCATAACGGCGCCGACTCGAAATCGGATGGGGGCTTAATCGCCCCACGTGGGTTCGAATCCCACCCTCTCCGCCAAGT
>CAZKLS010000273.1:0-1971 GCA_964553405.1 uncultured Steroidobacteraceae bacterium | reverse complement strand
ACCCGCTCTTGCGAGCAGCGTCCAGCACGAAACGGCGCGCGAGCCCACGCGAGATGCGCATGGTGGTGTAGCCCGCCCGTGCGCCGGGTCCAGTGAACAGGATGCCTTGATCGCGCTCGACCGCGCGTACGACTTCCTCCGCGACGACGCTGGGGTGGCAGCCTTCATCGGCGTAGTACTTCTGGATCTTCCCGATCTGCGCCTCGCTGATCCCGGGCGAGGTCGCGCTGACGTGCACGATGGCCGTGTTGATGATGCCGGGGCACACCACGAGCACGGACACCCCGGTCTGGTGCAGTTCCATCGCCAGCACCTCCGACAGGCCGACCACCGCGTGCTTCGACGCTGCGTAGGCCGACATGTTGGGGAGTGGCGTGAAGCCCGCTGCGGAGGCGACGTTGACGATCTTCCGCTCGCCGCCCGCCTGGCGCATGGCCGGCAGGAATGCATTGGTGCAGCGCACGATCCCGAGCACGTTGATGTCGTAGATGCGCTGCCATTCGGCAAGCGGCGTCTCCTCGAAGCCGCCGAGAAACGCGACGCCGGCATTGTTCACCAGCACGTCGAGCGGACCCGTGGCCTCGTGCACGGCCGTGGCGAAGGCCGCGACGGAGGTGTCGCTTGCGACGTCGCAGGCACGGGCGTAGCACTTTGCACCGGTCGCGGCGACCCGCGTACGGGCCGCTTCCAGCGCAGCCTCGTTGATGTCGGAGATGACGAGATTCGCGCCACGTTTCGCGAAGGCGAGTGCGCACTCGAGACCGATCCCCGCGGCGGCGCCGGTGACGAGCACCTGTCTGCCTTTCAGGTCTTTCATGCCGAGGGTCCGTTGTAGACCTCGAAGAAGCGGGCGATGCCTTCCTCGGGCACGGCAAGGTTCGCCTCTTTGCTGGTCCTCACGCAGACCACTGCCGGACCCGCGGCAGCCTGAGCGCGCGCGAGCGCCGCCGGCAATTCGTCGAGCGAATCCACGAACTCGCCGTGGCAGCCGAGCCCCTCCGCGACCTTGTCCCAGCGCACCTCGCCCATCGAGGTGCCGAAGGTCCTGCCCCATTGCGCGGCCTCGTTGATGATCTCCATGGTCCACTCGGATTCCGCCATCACGACGAACACGATGCGCAGGCCCTCACGGGCGGCGGTCTGCAATTCCATCGCGTTGAATCCGGCGGCCCCGTCGCCGGTCACGCAGACGACCTCGCGGCCCGGTGCGCCGAGCTTGGAACCGATCGCCGACGGGATCCCTGTGCCGAGCATGCCGAGCTCCAGGATGCCGTGGTAGGAATTCGGTCGCGTCGAGGGCAGCGCCATCGCGGCCCATAGCGAGGTCATGCCGCCGTCGGTGCAATAAACTGCGTCACGGCCGAATACGGCGCCGACGGTGCCGATCGCGTGCGCGGGATGGATGCCGGGACCGGACCAGGCCGCCACCGCGTCCGCCAGTGCTTTCATCCATCCGTCGTGAACGAGCCGTTGCGCCGCGACATCGCTGCGGCCATGGCTCGAGAGGTCGCGACCCGACAGCTTCGCGGTCAGGCCTTCCAGAGCGGGACGTGCATCGGAGAGGATCCCGAGCGCGAGTGGACGCGACACGCCCATATCGCGCGGCTCGACGTCAATCTGTATCAGCCTGCAATGCTGCGGGTCGCCCCAGTACTTGTCGAAAGGCACGTCCAGGTTGCCGACGCGAGAGCCAACGACCAGCAGCACGTCCGCGTTGCGGCGCAACTCGTCCGCGGCCGGGCTCTGTGAATTGAAGTAGAGCGGGTGATCGTGAGGCACGACGCTTCGCGCCGCCATGGACGGGATGACCGGACACTGTAGTAGCTCTACCAGCGCGAGCAGTGCTTCGTTGGCCCGTCCCCGGTCCACGCCGCTGCCGGCGAAGATCACCGGACGCTGCGCGCCGGCCAGGAGTTCCGCCGCCGCCGTGAGCTGTGCGTCGGAGGCCTCGGGCAGCGGCGCGCGTCCGCT
>CAZKLS010000272.1:0-1983 GCA_964553405.1 uncultured Steroidobacteraceae bacterium | reverse complement strand
ACAATTCACGGCGGCTCCACGGCGCCTTCACGGCCGCTTCACGCCGCGGGCCTCAGGCTGGGAACCGTACATTCCACAGCCTGACGGAGGCACCCCAAGTGAATAACCGCAACAAGTACTCGACCCGGCTGGCGCTGACCGCACTGCTGGCGTTGCCGCTGATGTCCCATGCCGCGGCCGACGATGCGCACTGGTATGCGACCGGCATCCTCGGCGCGAACTTCATGTCGGACAAGACGCTCAAGTTCTCAGGTCCCGACGCCGCAGGGTCCGCCGACACCAGCCTCGATGCCGGCCTGCTCACCGGCGCCGCGATCGGCTATGCGTTCAACCGGCACTGGCGCGTCGAGGCTGAATTCACCTACCAGTCCGTGGACCACGACGGGGTCGACCTCGGCGACGGTGGCTCGCTGCCCTCCGGCAACTACGCCTCGACGGCGCTGGCATTGAACGGCCTGTACTCGTTCAACGCGTTCGGCAGCGAGAAGGTCCGCACCTATGTTGGTGCCGGGGTCGCCTGGCTGACCGAAGTGGACATCGACTTCGAGCGCGGCGGCGACGAGCAGTCCTACAGCGGCGACGGCGTCGGCCTGCAGCTGCTCGGCGGTGCCCGCTACGACCTCGGCGAGCACCTGTTCGTCGATGCCGGGCTGCGCTACCTGACCGCGGGCGAGATCGAGATGGACGGCGAAGGGCGGAATTCCGGCCGCATCAAGGCGGACTACGATCCCTGGGCGGTCACGGTGGCGGTGGGCTGGCGCTTCTGACCGGCCGCTTACCGCGGCCCGGCGCTCGAGGTCTGCTCGGGCGCCGGCGCCCCCGGCGCACCGGGCTGAGCGGACACCGGGCTAGGCGCCCTCGCCCGCGGGACTTGCCGCCCGGCGTCCCGTGCGTCGCCAGAGCAGGATCGCGCCCCCGATGAGGGCTGCGACGACGGCGGGCCCGATCATCGCGTGCTCGATCCTCTCGAGCTCGCCGAAGATCAGCTCGATCGTATGGCCGAGGTAGTAGCCCATCCCGACGCCGGTGAAGCCCCAGAGCAACGCAGCGATCCCGGTAAAGAGGGCATACGGACCCGGCGCCATCCCGGCCGCCGCCAGCGACAGCGGGCCGGCCGTTCGCATGCCGGGAATGAAGCGAAACGACAGCGCGAATATCACCAGATTGCGGGACAGCCGGCCGATGACGCGCGCGACCTTCTCGTGCTCGAGCACCTTGCGCACCCGGGCTCCGTCGCGATAGCGGCGCCCGACCCCGTAGATCAGCAGGTCCGCGACGTAGCCGCCGGCTGCGGCCGCCAGCGCCAGCGGCCAGAACGGCAGGTGACCCCGGTGCGCCATCGCGCCGCCGAGAATAGCCACCCCCTCCCCCTCCAGCGCAGTGCCGGCCAGCACGGCCGCGACACCGTAGGTTTCGACGAAGGCCTCGAGCCACTCAGACACGTCCATCCCTCCGAAAACCGACCCCGGGCGGTCCGCTGCACGGACGGATCCATCCTCGCCGGGTCCTGCGGGGCGAAAAATACCTGAGCCGGCGACCGTCCGGTAGTGCCGAGCGCCGAAAACGCCGCCTCGACCCCGATCCGGCCCCGGCGAATCGCTGCCGGCGTTTCACATCCACCCCGGCTTGCCGCTACCCTCCACGTCATGGACAGACTCAGCGAGTTCATCAGCGAGAAGATCGGCATCGAGCCCTGGGTTGCGACGATCGTGGCGATCGCGCTGGTGACCGTCGCGGCAAACTACCTGGCCCAGCTGCTGTTGCGCCAGGCGCTGAAGGCCTCGAAGAAGACCGCGACGCGCTGGGACGAGGCGCTGCTGCGCTCCGCCAACCGGCCCCTGCTCGCCGCGATGTGGATCATCGGCGCCGGCTTCATGGTGCCTGTCCTCGAGCAGCGCTTCGATCTCGCCGTGCTGGAGGAAGCGCTGGCCGTCCGCGACGTGCTGCTGATCGCCTGCGTCGCCTGGTTCCTGCTGCGCTTCA
>CAZKLS010000271.1:0-1996 GCA_964553405.1 uncultured Steroidobacteraceae bacterium | reverse complement strand
GTGGTGGAGCAGGAGTACAGCGCCGAGCGCAGCGAACTGCTCGACAAGCTGCAGGAAGGCGCAGTGATCCGCGGCGTCGTCAAGAACCTGACCGACTACGGCGCGTTCGTGGACCTCGGCGGGATCGACGGCCTGCTGCACATCACGGACATGGCCTGGAAGCGGGTCAAGCATCCGTCCGAAGTCGTCAACGTCGGCGACGAGATCGACGTCCGGATCCTGAAGTTCGATCGCGAGCGCCAGCGCGTCAGCCTGGGCCTCAAGCAGCTCGGCGCGGATCCCTGGGACGACATCGCACGCCGCTATCCGGCCGGCACGCGGCTGTTCGGCAAGGTCACCAACATCGCCGACTACGGCTGCTTCGTCGAGATCGAGGAGGGGGTCGAGGGACTCGTGCACGTCTCCGAGATGGACTGGACGAACAAGAACGTCAACCCGTCCAAGGTCGTGCACATCGGCGAGGAAGTCGAGGTCATGGTCCTCGACATCGACGAGGAGCGACGGCGCATCTCGCTCGGCATCAAGCAGTGCAAGCCCAACCCCTGGCGCGAGTTCGCCGAGAACTACAACCGCGGCGACCACGTCAGCGGACAGGTCCGCTCGATTACCGATTTCGGCCTGTTCATCGGGCTGCCGGGTGGCATCGACGGGCTCGTCCATCTCTCGGACCTCTCCTGGGACCTGCCGGGCGAAGAAGCCATTCGCAGCTACCAGAAGGGCCAGGAAGTCGAAGCCGTCGTCGTCGCGATCGATCCGGAACGCGAGCGCATCTCGCTCAGCGTCAAGCAGCTGGCGAAGGATCCTTTCTCCAGCTGGATCGCCGAACACCCGAAGGGCAGCATCGTCACCGGCGTGGTGCGCGAAGTGGACGCCAAGGGTGCCATCGTCGACCTGGAAGGCGGCATCGAGGGGTACCTGCGTGCCTCCGAGCTGTCGCGCGACCGGGTCGAGGACGCCCGTACGGTGCTGAAGGCCGGCGACGAGATCGAGGCGAAGTTCCTGGCCGTCGACCGCAAGGTCCGCACGATCGCACTGTCGGTCAAGGCCAAGGAGATGAGCGAGGAGGCGGAGGCGGTACAGAACTACCGTTCCGACTCGACCACCGGCACCAGCCTCGGCGACCTGCTCAAGGAGCAGATTTCCGGACAGGACAGCTGATCGTGAGCGGGTCCGTGGCGCCGGCTGGTGCCACGGACCCGCCGCGAACGGCGTAAAGACAGGGGGGTGTCAGGGTGGACGGCGAGCGCAGTATCACGAAGTCCGAACTCATCGAGCTGATCGCCGCTAAGCAGAGTCACCTGCCGGCCAAGGACGTCGAGCTCGCCGTCAAGCAGATTCTCGAGATCATGAGCGACGCGCTGGCTCGCGGCGAGCGTATCGAGATCCGCGGTTTCGGCAGCTTCAGCCTGCATTTCAGGCCTCCGCGCCAGGGACGCAATCCGAAGACCGGCGAAACCGTTGCGCTGGCCGGCAAGTACGTGCCCCATTTCAAGCCGGGAAAGGACCTCCGGGAGCGCGTCAACGAACCGCTGGAAGCGCCGCAGCTGGAAGACGGCGCCTGAGGTACCGCCTGCGGCTGCTAGACTGCGGCCTGGCCTGACGGACGTCCCCGGCAATGCTGCGGCGAATCGCGCTCGTTTCTGCAGTCGTACTGCTGTTCCTGGTCGCGCTGTTGTTCACGGCGCTGAACCAGCAGCGTTTCGCCGTCGACGTCGGTTTCCTGGAATTCGAGGTTTCTTCGGGACTCGCCCTGACGATCGCGTTCGCGGCCGGTGTCGTCGCGGGCGCGCTGTGGCGGTCGAACTGGATCGCGCGGCTGCTGGCCGAGCGGGGGCGGCTGCGAAATGCGCTGCGCCTCGCCGAGTCGCGCCCGGGCTCGGCGCCGTCTCAGCCGGAGGCGGCAAGAGCGGAACCTCCGAGCTGATCGACTCGCCGTCGCGCATCCAGGCCGTTCCCGCAGCCTTCTCATTCTGCGCATTTCCAGCGCGTTTGCACG
>CAZKLS010000270.1:0-2033 GCA_964553405.1 uncultured Steroidobacteraceae bacterium | reverse complement strand
CGCTTGATGTCGTTGTTGACGATGCCGAGGAAGCCCATGAACAGCGCGGTCGTCGCGCCGATCACCAGCACGAAGCTGAGCGCCGTCTCCGAGAGCTCGAACAGCGGCGACATCCGCGCCACCATGAAGATGCCGGCCGTGACCATCGTCGCGGCGTGGATCAGCGCCGAGATCGGGGTGGGACCCTCCATCGAGTCGGGCAGCCACACGTGCAGCGGCACCTGCGCGGACTTGCCCATCGCGCCGATGAACAGGCATATGCAGATCACCGTCGCCGCGGCCCAGGCCGTGCCCGGCAACACCTCGATCGTGCTCGCGGCGATGCGGTCCGCCTGCGCGAAGATCTCCGCATAGTGCAGCGTGCCGGTCAGGTGAACGATGCCCGCGATGCCGAGCACGAAGCCGAAGTCCCCGACCCGGTTCACCAGGAAGGCCTTCAGGTTCGCGAAGATCGCCGAAGGCCGGGTGTACCAGAACCCGATCAGCAGGTACGAGACCAGCCCGACCGCCTCCCAGCCGAAGAACAGCTGCATCAGGTTGTTCGACATCACCAGCATCAGCATCGAGAACGTGAACAGCGAGATGTAGCTGAAGAAACGCGTGTAGCCCGGGTCGTCGCGCATGTAGCCGATCGTGTAGACGTGCACCATCAGCGAGACGAACGTCACGACGACCATCATCAGCGCGCTCAGGCGGTCGATGAGGAAGCCGACCTCCATGCGGATCCCGTCGCTCACGAGCCAGGTGTAGACCGGTCCGTCGAAGACCGGGCCGCCGTGCACCAGGTCCCAGAGCACGCGCGCCGACAGCGCGAACGACAGCGCGACGCCCGCGATCGTGACGGTATGCGCGCCCGCCCGGCCGATCCAGCGGCCGAGCAGCCCGGCGACGATCGATGCCAGAAGCGGCGCGAGCACGATGATCAGCAGCGTCCGCTCCACGTCAGCCCCTCATCGAGTCGAGTTCTTCGACGTTGATGCTGCGTCGCTGCCGGAACAGCACGACCAGGATCGCGAGGCCGATCGCGGACTCGGCCGCGGCGACGGTCAGGATGAAGAACACGAACACCTGTCCCGCCATGTCGTCGAGATAACGCGAGAACGCGATGAAGTTGAAGTTGACCGAGAGCAGCATCAGCTCGATGCACATCAGCAGCAGAAGCACGTTCTTGCGGTTGATGAAGATGCCGGCCACGCTGAGGCTGAACAGCACGCCGGAGAGCAGCAGCACATGGGACAGCGGGATCACGGCCCGCCCTCCGCGTCCATCTTGACGATCCGGATCCGGTCTTTCGCGCGGACCGCCACCTGCTTCGAGACGTCCTGCAGCTTCTGGCCGGGCCGGCGGCGCATCGTCAGCGTGATCGCCGCGACGATCGCAACCAGCAGGATCACCGCCGCGATCTCGAACGGATAGATGTAGTCGGTGTAGAGCAGCGTGCCGAGCTCGGCGGTGTTCGAGTACCCCTGCGGCTTGGCCGGCGACATCGGGGCCGGCTCGAGCCCGAGGTTGCGGACCCACACGACGAGTCCGATCTGGGCGATGACGACCAGCGCCACCAGCGCCCCGAGCGGGGCGTAACGCGTGAAGCCCTCCCGGAGGCGCGTAACGTCGATGTCGAGCATCATCACGACGAACAGCCACAGCACCATCACCGCGCCGACGTACACGACGACCAGCGTGATCGCGAGGAACTCCGCCTCGAGCAGCAGCCAGATGACCGCGCTGTTCAGGAACGCGAACACCAGGAAAAGCGCGCAGTGCACCGGGTTGCGCGCGGTGATCACGCCGAGCGCCGAAGCCACCAGGATCGCGCCGAAGACGTAGAAGAGCAGGTTGACGATCATGTGCCGGGTGCCGTCTCAGCGGTAGGGGGCGTCCGCGGCCTTGTCGGCGGCGATCATCGCCTCGTAGCGGTCGCCCACGGCGAGCAGCTTGTCCTTGGTCATGATGTTCTCGCCGCGGTTCTCCATGTGGTATTCGTGGATGCGGGTCTCCACGATCGCATCCACCGGGCAGGCTTCCTCGCAGAA
>CAZKLS010000269.1:0-2172 GCA_964553405.1 uncultured Steroidobacteraceae bacterium | reverse complement strand
GTTGGGGTGAGGGCCAGTGTGAGGGCTCGCCTACCCCGCCTCGCCGCCAATCAGCTCCAGCAGCTCCGCGGTCTTCTCGCGCATCAGCGCCTCGTTGCCGCGGCTCTCGACGTTCAGACGGATCAGCGGCTCGGTGTTCGAGGCCCTGAGGTTGAAGCGCCACTGGTCGAACTCGACGCTGACGCCGTCGGTAAAATCGACGTTCCCGGCGCTGGCGCGGTAGTTCCCGAGCACCGCGTCGATGGTCGCCTTGGCATCCTCGACGCGCCGGTTGATCTCGCCGCTCGCCGGGAACAGACGGATCCGCTCGCCCACCAGCTCGGACAGCGACTTGCCCGTGTCGCTGATGATCTGCGTCACCAGCAGCCACGGGATCATGCCGCTGTCGCAGTAGGCGAAGTCGCGGAAGTAATGGTGCGCGCTCATCTCGCCGCCGTAGATGCCGTCCACCTCGCGCATCGTCTGCTTGATGAACGCGTGGCCTGACTTCGACTGCACCGCCTTGCCGCCCGAGCGGGCCACGACGTCGAGCGTGTTCCAGGTGAGGCGCGGGTCGTGGACGATCGTGCTGCCCGGATGACGCTCCAGGAACACCGAGGCCAGCAGGCCCACGATGTAATAGCCTTCGATGAAACCGCCGTGCTCGTCGAAGAAGAAGCAGCGGTCGTAGTCGCCGTCCCAGGAAATCGCGAGGTCCGCGCCATGCTTCTTCAGCGCTTCGACCGGCGCGCGATGGTTCTCGATCAGCATCGGGTTCGGCACACCGTTCGGGAAGGTCCCGTCCGGCTCGTGCTCGACCTTGATGAACTCGAACGGCAGGAACGGCTCGAGCTTGTCGACGATCAGGCCGGCCCCGCCGTTGCCCGCGTGCACGACGATCTTCAGCGGCTTGAGCCTGGCGCGATCGACGTAGGACAGCAGGTGCTCGACGTAGCCCGGCATGATGTCGATCGCGAAGCGCTCGCCGAGTCGCTTGGGCTTCGAGAACTCACCCGACTCCGCGATGCGGCGTATGTCCTGCAGCCCGGTGTCGCCGCTGATCGGCCGCGACTCGGCGCGCACGAACTTCATGCCGTTGTAGTCGGGCGGGTTGTGGCTCGCGGTGACCATGATGCCGCCGTCCATTCGCTCGGCGAACGTCGCGTAGTACACGACCTCGGTGCCGCAGAGGCCGATGTCGTACACGTCGACGCCAGAGTCGAGCAGCCCGCGCTCGAGCTGCTTCTCGAGCTCCTCGCTGGAGAGCCGGATGTCGCGGCCGACCACGACCTTGCCGGGCTTGACGAAGTCCGCGTAGGCGCGGCCGACGCGATAGGCGACCTCGTCGTTCAGCTCGTCCGGGATCCGGCCGCGCAGGTCGTAGGCCTTGAAGCCGCTGATCTTCATTGCTGTCACTTTTCGGTTCCTTCGCGTCCGTAACGGTCCTCGAAGCGCACGATGTCGTCCTCGCCGAGATAGCTGCCGGACTGCACCTCGATGATGTGCAGCATCACCTTGCCGGGATTCTCGATGCGGTGCCGGGTACCCATCGGGATGAACGTGGACTCGTTCTCGCCGAGCAGGAAGGTCTCCTCGCCCCGCGTGATGCGCGCGGTCCCTGAAACGACGATCCAGTGCTCGGCGCGGTGGTGGTGCAGCTGCAGCGACATCGAGGCGCCGGGCTTGACGACCAGCCGCTTGACCTGGAAACGCTCGCCGTTGTCGATGCTGTCGTAACTGCCCCAGGGCCGGAACACTTCGCGATGCAGCGAGGTCTCATAGCGGCCCTGTTCCTTCAGGCGGCTGACCAGCGTCTTGACGTCCTGGACCCGCTCCCGCGGCGCGACCAGCACCGCGTCCTTGGTCTCGACCACGACGTGATCCCGCAGCCCCACCGCCGCGATCAGGCGGCTGGTCCCGTGCAGGTAGCAGCCGGTGGCGTCCTCGATCATCACGTCACCCGCGGTGACGTTGCCGGCGGCGTCCACCGGCAGCGCGTCCTGCAACGCGGACCACGAGCCGACGTCGCTCCAGCCGGCGTCGAGCGGCAGCACGACCGCCGCGTCGGTCTTCTCCATCACCGCATAGTCGATCGAATCGCTCGGGCAGGCGCCGAATTCCTCGGCCGGCAGGCGCGTGAAGTCGAGGTCCCGCGTCGCCTCGGCGACCGCGGTCCGGCAGGCTGCGAGCATC
>CAZKLS010000268.1:0-2175 GCA_964553405.1 uncultured Steroidobacteraceae bacterium | reverse complement strand
CGACGGTCGCGAGCATCCGCTGCCCGACGCCCGGCCTGGCGGCTGCCTGCCGTTCCGCTGTCATGGTCGTCCCCGGTCGAATGGAAGATTCGACTGTACACGAATCTTCCGCCCGACCCGGCAGAACGGGCCGCCGGACTCAGTGCGCGGGTGCCGTCCCGAGACTCTCGCGCAGCGACCTGAGCAGCCGGCCATCCGGCGCGTCGCCCGACAGCTCCCAGAAAAGGACGCCGCGCAGCGTCGGTCGGGTAGCTCCATCCGGCGGGCGCAGGCCGTTCGCGTAGTCCGCCTTCCAGCCGAGCGACCGCTCGTCGTCGTAGCTCCAGAACTCGTTGCCGTTATAGGTCCAGTGCGTCGCGGTGGCCTCGTCCCAGAAGTCCGGGTGGCCATCGGCGTCGAGCACCTCGAAGTCATCTACGCCTTTCTCATAGGTGCCGCGCGGCACGCCGCCCGCCGACTGACAGAGCCCGTCGTTCACCGACGCCACGCCGCGCCAGCCACGGCCGTAGAACGGCACGCCGAGCAGCAGCTTCGAGGGCGGCACGCCGGCACCGAGATAGGCCTGCAGGGCCTTGTCCGACCAATCGGCATCGGTTGCGTCGCAGGGCGAGCGGTAGATCGGCGCCTGGTGATTCGCAGGCCCCGAGCTCTCCCAGCCGCCGTGGAAGTCGTACGTCATCACGTTGATCCAGTCGAGCGGGCCGTGGATACGGGCGAGGTCGATCGGGTCGTATTGCGCCTGGCCGGCCGGGGCCGCGATCGTGAGCAGGTACTCGGGTCGCGTGTCGGTGACCTGCTCGACCTCGTCCTCGAGTGCGTCGAGCTTGGTGCGGAACAGCTCGAGCAGTGCGACGAAGTTCTGCCTGTCCTCCGGACGGAAATCGCAGGTTTCGCCACAACTGCCCGGGTACTCCCAGTCGATGTCGAGCCCGTCGAACACGCCTGCCGCGCTGACGCCCGGCGCGACGTTGCCACGGATGAACATGTCGATGCAGCTGTCGACGAACGCCTCGCGATTCTCCTCCAGTGCGGCATCGGAGAACCGGAACGACTGCGTCCAGCCGCCGAGCGACAGCAGTACCCGCAGGTGCGGGTGCATGGCCTTCAACTTCAGCAGCTGGTTGAAGTTGCCCTTCAGTGGCTGCGCGACCGTATCCGCGACGCCGTCCACGCTCTCGCCCGCGTCGAAGCGCTTGCCGTAGTCGGCGAACGTGTCGAGACTCGCGCAGCGCAGGTTCTCATCGGGCGCGGCAAAGGCGTAGTTGATCACGTCCAGCGCGTCGGCGGCGCCACTCGCCTCGACGTCGCGCACCAGGTAGTCGCGGCGATAGATGGTCCACTGCGCGAAGTAGCCCACGATCATCCGCTCGGTGGGCAGTGGCGGACGGTCCACCCCCGGTGGAGGCGGAGGTGGCGGCGGCAGGCCGTCGGTGAAGACTGCCGTGACGGTGTGGGCACCGCTCACCCGCAGCGTCGTGGGGTTGTCGGTGCCGCCGAGGTCCCCTTCCCAGTGATCGAAGCGCCAGTCCCCGGCCGGTACGGCCGTCACGATCACGACGTTGTTCTTCTGGTAGTCCGCCCTGGCGGGATCCAGCACCACCGCGCCGCAGTCGGCAACTGTACTGCCTGAGCAGAGGACACCGGTCGTGATCGGATAACGCGGCGGGCCGGCCAGTCCGGTGCCGGCCAACAGCAGCAGGCCCAGTGCGAGCAACATCGGGCGATACGGAATCCTCGAGTGTTTCATCGTCCCTCCCAGCGAGGCGCCTGCGCGGCCGGGTTTGCTGGACGGGCGTGCCGGGCGGCGCGCCATCTCTGGCGTGCAGGCACCTGTGTTATTGGTGGAACCACCTTGTCACCGGTGCGCGGGCTGCGCAATCAGAACTTGTCGCGCGGTGCTCGATGGACCTCCGGGAGCCGCGTTGGCCAGCCGCCACGCTGCCGGCCACCGGTTGGACTCGACCCGGCCCGACCGCTATCCTCGTTGCCACTCGTTCGGCCCCGGGTACGCCGGCGCTGGCGACATAATCCGGGACGGGCCAGCGTCGATGATGAAGCTCCACTTCGCCTGCCAGCGCCCCTCGTTCGGCGGTGGTCTGCGACCGATCTCCAGTCGCGGATTTTTCGATCACACCGGCCTGCCGGAACACGACCCGCGGCGGAACCACTGTCTCG
>CAZKLS010000267.1:0-2177 GCA_964553405.1 uncultured Steroidobacteraceae bacterium | reverse complement strand
AAGAACCGCAGCCTGCTGTTCGATCTCGCGATCCTGGTGCAGACCGTAGAGGTGGTGTTGTGGGGGAAAGGGGCGAGGTAGTGACTGGCGGATAGTGACTAGTGACTAGTGACTAGCGGATAGTTTCGGAAAAAGAGTCGATACCTTCAGCGATACCTCCGGCACTATCCGCTATTCACTAGTTCCTATCCGCTTCCGATGCTCACCCCCGGCTCCATCTCCTACGGCCTCTCGGCGATCGGCTTCCTGCTGCTGACGCTGCTGCTCGCGGTCAGCTGGGAGGGCCGGGCGCAGGGCGTGCGGCTGATCGTCGCCTCGGGCGTCACGGCGCTCTGGGCCGCGCTGCTCGCGTTCGGCTCGCGGTCGGCGGCGCTGTCGATCCCGGCGGTGATCCTGGCCGAGTTCCTGCGCTACGGCGCCTGGTTCGTCGTGCTGACGGGCCTGACCAAGTCCGCGGGCGTCGCGCCGAATCTCTCCCGCGCCGTGCACGTGATCTGGATCGGCGGCGTGCTGTTGCTCACCGCGACGCCATCGTTGATCCGCCACGGCTGGCCCGTCCCGGATGCGCGCGCGGTACTCGCGAACGCCGGGCTCGTGATGTCGCTGCTCGGGCTGATCCTGCTCGAGCAGATCTATCGCAACTCGCGCGAGAACGGTCGCTACGCGCTCAAGTTCCTGGTGATCGCGCTCGGGCTGATGTTCGTCTACGACCTGTTCCTGTACTCGCAGGCGCAGCTGCTGAAGGGCATCGAGCCGGTGTCCTGGGACGCTCGCGGTCTCGTCACGGTGCTGATGGTGCCGCTGCTCGCGATCGCCGCGAGGCGCAACCCGCAGTGGTCGCTGAACGTCTTCGTCTCGCGCCACGTCGTCTTCTACACGACGACGTTCATGGCCGTCGGCGCCTACCTGCTGTTGATGGCCTTCGGCGGTTATGCGATCCGGCTCTACGGCGGTACCTGGGGCCGCGCGGCGCAGCTCGTTTTCTTCGCCGGGGCGGGCATCGTGTTGCTCGCGCTGCTGGCCTCGGCGAACCTGCGGCGCCGCCTGCGCGTGTTCCTGAACAAGCATTTCTACCGCAACAAGTATGACTACCGGGTCGAGTGGCTGCGCTTCATCCAGACGCTCTCGACGCCCGAGGAGGGCGAGGACACTCGCGACAACGCGGTCCGCGCGGTGGCCCAGATCATCGGCAGTCCCGGCGGCGTGCTGTTCCTCGCCACCGAGGACGGCGAGCAGTACAAGGCCGCGGCCTCGTGGCCGCCACAGGACTTCGATCTCCGGCATTTCGACCCGATCCCCGCGGAAGACGAGTTCGTCGAGTTCCTCGCGCGCAACCAGTGGGTGATCGATCTTGCCGAGCTGCGCGCGACGCCGGATGCCTACCAGAACATCCCGGTGCCGGAGGTGCTCGCCGGGCGCGGCCGTTTCCGGCTGATCGTGCCGCTGGTGCTGGGCGAGCAGTCCATCGGGCTGCTGGCGCTCTCGGATCCGCCGCCGCCGTTCAGGCCGAACTACGAGGACCGCGACCTGCTGAAGACGGTCGGCCGGCACATCGCCGTGCACGTGGCCCAGTACGAGGCCGACCGCAAGCTCGCCGAGAGCCGCCAGTTCGAGGCCTACCACCGCCTGACGGCGTTCGTGATGCACGACCTGAAGAACCTCGCGGCACAGCTCTCGCTGATCGTCTCGAACGCGGAGCGGCACAAGCACAACCCGGAGTTCATCGACGACGCGATCGGCACGATCGCGAATTCGACCGGGCGCATGCAGCGGCTGATCGCTCAGCTGCAGCGACGCGAGGTCAAGAGCGGCTCGAGGCGCGTGTCGCTGGCCGAGGTTGCCCGGCAGGCGAGCCGGCGCTGCGTCACGCGCGAGCCGCTGCCGGTCTGCGGTGATTGCGACGAGCAGGCTTCGGTCGAGGCGGACCCGGAGCGGCTCACGATGATCGTCGAGCACGTGATCCGCAACGCCCAGGAAGCGACGCCCGCGGACGGCGAGGTGGTCGTGACGGTCGCGTTCGACGGCGGCCCCGGCAGCGAGGCCGCCGCGCCGATCGGCGACACGAGCCGGCTGCGGGTGCCGACGGCCTGCCTGACCGTCACCGACAGCGGTGCCGGCATGTCGCGGTGCTGCGGTTCGACGGCGGAGCCGAATTGATTCTGCGAGGCAATTCGGAA
>CAZKLS010000266.1:0-2262 GCA_964553405.1 uncultured Steroidobacteraceae bacterium | reverse complement strand
CGCAAGAACGGTCTGCAGCTGGCCTTCCTGAAGGGCGTCCCCGACGATGAACGTCGGCAGCAGCGCGATGCCCTGGTCGTGCAGCGCCGCGTGCTTCAGCACCTCGCCGTTGTTCGACCACATCACGCAGCCGATTGCATAGGGCCGGTCGCCGTCGGGCCCTAGCAGGCGCCATTGGCTGCCCGAGCTGAGATATCCGTAATGGAGGCAGCGATGTTCCCTGAGGTCAGTCGGCCGGGCAGGCTCGCCGGCCTGCTTCAGGTAGGCCGGCGAGGCGCACAGCACGCGCCGGGCCGGGACGATCTGCTGCGCGATCAGGCTCGTCGACGGGCTCTCCTCCGCAATCCGAAGCGTGACATCGAACCCCTCCTCGATCGGGTCGACGACGCGGTCGTTCAGGACCAGTTCCACATGTACGTCCGGATGCCGCGCCATGAACTCGGCGACGACGGGCGCGAGGTGCATCGTGCCGAACGACATCGGCGCATTGATTCGCAGATTGCCGCTCGGCCGGTCCTGCAGCTCGGCGATCGCGGAGACGGCCTCGTCCAGGTCAGCGAGGATCTGGATGCAACGGTCGTAGAACGCCAGGCCCAGATCGGTCGGCGTCACCTGGCGCGTGCTCCTGCGCAGCAGCTGTACGCGAAGCTCACCCTCCAGGTCGATCACGGCCCGATTGACGACCGAGCGTGACAACCCCAGCTGGCGCGCCGCCGCCGCGAATCCGCCGGCCTCCACGACCTTCGTGAAAGCCCGCATTGCCTCGATCTTGTCCATGCCGGCCCGCCCTATTGTCGCCTTTTTAACGACAGTATGTACTTTTGATTGGCTATTGTCTCTTTCCGGTAACCATATCATGCTTCCAACCCGAGGAACACGAGACCAGGAGGACTTCATGCTGGCAGTAAGACAAGCGGAGCGGCGCGGCCAGGCGAACTTCGGCTGGCTCGACAGCCGCCATACCTTCTCCTTCGGCCACTACTACGACCCGCAGCACATGGGCTTCGGTCCGCTGCGCGTCATCAACGAGGACCGCGTGCAGCCCGGCCAGGGCTTCGGCACCCACGGCCACCGCGACATGGAGATCATCTCCTACGTGCTCGATGGCGCGCTCGAGCACAAGGACAGCATGGGCAACGGCTCGATCATCCGTCCGGGCGACCTGCAACGGATGACGGCCGGGACCGGCGTGCGGCACAGCGAGTTCAACGCCTCGGACCGCGAGCTCGTGCACTTCCTGCAGATCTGGATCCTGCCGGAGCGCGACGGGCTCGAGCCCGGTTACGAGCAGAAGACCTTCCCTGACGCGGAGAAACGCGGCCGCCTGCGCCTGGTCGGCTCGCGCGACGGCCGCGACGGCTCGGTAACCATTCACCAGGACGTCGACCTGTACGCCGCGCTGCTCAGCGGCGGCGAACGGATCCGCTACACGCTGGGCGCAGGCCGCAAGGGCTGGCTGCAGCTCGCCCGCGGCAGCGCATCGCTGAACGATCGAGAACTCGACCCGGGCGACGGCGTCGCGATGGAGGGTCCGCTCGAGATCGACGTCGCGGCCTCCTCGGACGCCGAGATCCTGCTGTTCGACATGGGCTGAGCGGGAACCCCGACGGTGAGCACCGAGACGCCAGGACCCGCGAACGCCGGGCGGCGGGAATTCCTGCGACAGGCCGCCGCGACCGGATTGCTGGGGGCACTTGCGACCCACGCGCCCGGCGCACTGGGAGGCACCAAAGACACGCGAGGAACGCGCATGACACGCACGATACTGATGAACGGGAAGTTCGCGACGCTGGATGCGCCGAGGCCACGCGCATCGGCCGTCGCGATCCGGGACGGGGTGTTCGAGGCGGTCGGCAGCGACGACGAGATCATGCGACTCGCCGACGCTTCGACTCGCGTGATCGACCTGCAGAAGCACACCGTCATCCCCGGTCTCAACGACTCGCACACGCACGTCATTCGCGGTGGCCTGCACTACAACATGGAGTTGCGCTGGGAGGGGGTGCCGTCCGTCGCCGATGCACTGCGGATGCTCAGGGAGCAGGCCGAGCGCACGCCGGCACCGCAATGGGTGCGCGTCGTCGGCGGCTGGACCGAGTTCCAGTTTGCCGAACGCCGGATGCCAACGCTGGACGAGATAAATGCGGCGGCGCCCCACACCCCGGTATTCATACTGCACCTCTACGACCGCGCACTGCTGAACCGCGCCGCACTGCGGGCTCTGGGAAGCACCAGCGAGACCCCGAATCCGCCCGGCGGCGT
>CAZKLS010000265.1:0-2288 GCA_964553405.1 uncultured Steroidobacteraceae bacterium | reverse complement strand
CTGCCATGCGCCGATCCGCAGAAGACGCAGAGGGAGAAGCGTGGCGGCTGGCTCACAACGGATAGTAACTAGCGGGTAGCGGATAGCGGATAGTGCTGAACGTTCTTCACTACCCGCTATCCGCTAGTCCCTGGTCACTTCTCTCCGATTCCCTTCAGCGCGCGCAGGAACGCCGCCGGATCCTCGCCTCGCTCCAGGACCTCGACCAGCGCCGAGCCGACGACCACTCCGTCCACGTGTCCGGCCATGCGTGCGACCTGACTGTGTTCCCGTATGCCGAAACCGGCGCAGACGGGTACCGGAGACGCTGCGCGGACACGGTCCATGTAAGCGAGCACCTCGTCGGGCACGGCGACGCTGCGGCCCGTCGTACCCGTCATCGTCACCGCGTACAGGAAGCCACCGCTCGCCTGGCTCAGACGCTCCAGTCGCTCCGGCGGCGTGACCGGCGTAACCATCTGCACCAGCGCGAGTCCCGCGGGCCCGAACGACTCCCGGATGTCCGCGCTCTCCTCGAGGGGCAGGTCCGGCACGATGAACCCCGAGACCCCTGCACGCAGCGCCGCGGCCGGCAGTCGCTCGAAGCCGTACGCGAGCAGCGGGTTCAGGTAGCTCATCAGCAGCAACGGCGCAGCGGGACGCGGCTCGAGACGCTCGAGCCGGGTCAGCAGCCACGGCAGGTTGAACCCGGCGCGCAGGGCGGCGTGGCTCGCCCGCTGGATTGTCATTCCGTCGGCCATCGGATCGGTGAAAGGCACGCCGATCTCGACCACGTCCGCTTCCGAGGCGATCGCGCACAGGTCGCGCTCGAAGTCCTCCAGGCGCGGGAACCCGGCCGTCATGAAGCCGACGATCGCCGGCCGGCCCTGCCGGCCGGCCCGGCGGATTGCCTCGCTGATGCTCTCGCTGGGCGTGCCCATCAGGCTCCCTCCTTCAGCAGCGTGCGCTGCAGGATCGGCATGTCCTTGTCTCCGCGACCCGACAGGCCGATCAGGATGCTGCTTCCGGGGTGGCTCTGCGCGAATGCCTTCGCGCCGGCGAAAGCGTGCGCGGTCTCCACGGCGGGCAGGATGCCCTCGGCCTCGCAACACTCCGCGAGGGCTGCGAGCGCGTCGTCGTCGCCGACCGCCTGGTACTGGACGCGCCCGATGCTCATCAGCAGCGCGTGCTCCGGGCCGACGCCCGGATAGTCGAGTCCGGCCGATACCGAATGCGTCTCGCGAACCTGCCCGTGCTCGTCCTGCAGCAGCAGCGAATAGCAGCCTTGCAGCACGCCGGGCGTACCGAGCGCCAGCGAGGCTGCGTTCTGGCCGAGCCCGGTGCCGGTGCCGCCGGCCTCGAGCCCGAGCAGCCGGACCTCGAGGTCGCTGAGGAACGGGTGAAACAGCCCGATCGCATTCGATCCCCCGCCCACACAGGCGATCGCCACGTCGGGCAGCCGCCCGGTCGCCTCGATCATCTGCGCGCGGGCTTCCACACCGATCACGGACTGGAACTCCCGCACCAGATAGGGATAGGGATGCGGTCCGACGGCAGAGCCCAGCAGGTAATAGGTGCCGTCCGGATCCGACACCCAGTCGCGCAGCGCCTCGTCGATCGCGGCCCGCAGCGTCTGGTCGCCGCTCCTGACCGGCACGACCTCGGCTCCGAGCAACCGCATCCGGCCGACGTTCGGCGCCTGGCGCTCGACGTCCACGGCACCCATGTAGACGACGCAGGGCATCCCGAGGCGTGCGCACGCGGCGGCGGAGGCCACGCCATGCTGGCCGGCGCCGGTCTCGGCGACGATCCGTCGCGCGCCGAGCCGCTTCGCGAGCAGGGCCTGGCCGATGGCGTTGTTGATCTTGTGGGCCCCCGTGTGCGCGAGGTCCTCGCGCTTCAACCAGATCTCCGCGCCCCAGCGCCGCGACAGCTCGCGGGCCCGGGACAATGGCGTCGGGCGTCCCACCCAGGTCCTGAGCTCCGATTCGAGCTCGGCGCGGAAATCGGTCTGGCGCAGGATCGAACGGACTCCGGCGTCGAGCCGGTCCAGCGCCGGCACCAGCGTCTCCGGCACGTAGCGGCCGCCGAAGGGCCCGAAGCGCCCGCGCGCGTCCGGGAAAGTCCCGCGCAACGTGGCCGCCAGCAGCGCATCGCGGTCGATCTCGAGGCCATTCGCCTTCATCTGCCTTCCCTCTCCCGCGCGGCCTGGTCATTAGCCAGCCGCGCCGTTTCGATGAATTCCCGTATCAGGCCGGGGTCCTTGACGCCTCGGCGCGACTCCACGCCCGAGCTGACGTCCACGCCGA
>CAZKLS010000264.1:0-2300 GCA_964553405.1 uncultured Steroidobacteraceae bacterium | reverse complement strand
CAAAGAAGCCCCGGACGGTGCCGGGGCTTCTGGATGCGTTTAGCCGGTCGCTCAGTGAGTCTTGCGGCGGCGGCTCAGGCCCAGACCGGCAAGTCCGAGACCAAGAAGCGCGAGTGTGCCGGGCTCCGGGACCGCCACGTCTGCCAGCGTCGTGCCGATACGCACGTCCGAATAGGTCGCCAGCAATGGCGACGAACTCAACCGGACCCGATCCCACGCACTTCCGCCCGGCAAGAAGCTCCCCGTGTACGTCGAAACCAGATTACCCGGAGAATCCAGGTACAGGTTCGCAGTCAACGTATCGGGGCCGGAGAACAGGACCTCGCCGATCAGCAATCGCTGCGCGGTGCTCACGGCCACGCCCGAATCGGTGTTCGCGAAGCCGGTGACATTGATGCCGTAGGCGTTGGTGTTGAAGGTCATGCCGAAGAACAGCCGCTCGCCGCCGCCGCTGAAGAAGGAGAACCCGGCGTAGTCGCTGGCGCCGGAAGAGTCCGCGCCGAGACGGAACGACACGTAGAGCGTGTTTCCCGCCGCCGGCGTAATCGCCGTCGAGAGAGGCCGGAATGCGGACGAATTGGACGTGCCTGCGACGCCGCCCGTGACTGTTCCGCCACTCTCCCATGCGCCTGCCCAGCCGCTGCCGCCCGCATTCCCGGCAAGCGCTCCATCGGGGTAGGCGAAGTCGTCGCTTGCGACCGGCATCGACATCGCCAGCCGCGGCGCGACCACGATGCCAACGGACAGACACACCACCAGCAAACCTGGAATTCTGGTTCTCATTGCGATTTCCCCTGCGTTATTGTTCTTCCGCGCAAGACGCGACAGGCGAACTGTGGGAGGACCATAGCAGCCTTTTCCCTGTCACGCGCGTAAAGAGTTCCGACACTTTGCGCCTGGCCGTGCCGTTCTCGGGCCGGGCCCGATCATGTGCGAAACTTACGGCGGAGATGGCCAGCACACCGAATGGACCAGGTTCGCAGGCCGGGCGCCGCGTTTTTCGTTTCGGCGAGTTCGTGCTGGACGAAGATCGCGCCGCCCTGTTCCGCAACGGGGTCGAGACAACGCTGAGACCGAAGTGCTTCGAGGTCCTGCGCGTGCTGGTGGGCAATGCGGGCCGGCTGGTCACCAAGGACGAGCTGCTCGACACCGTCTGGGCCGGCGTCGTCGTGACCGAGGGCTCGGTCGCGCAGTGCATCGCCGAGATTCGCCGCGCGCTCGGGGACACGGAACAGACGATGGTGCGCACCGTCCCTCGCCGCGGTTTCATCTTCGAGCTTCCGGCCGCCGATCCGGAGCCGGCTCAGCCGGCCGCAGAACGTTCGGGCGGCAGCCGCCGGTGGATCGCCGGGCTGGCGGTCCTCGCGCTGCTGGTCGCGGCGGGCTGGTGGGCGGCCGGTCAGAAGGCCACCCGGCAGGCCGAGCCGGCTGCCGTTGTTGCCTTGTCGGCTCCGCAGAACTCGATTGCCGTGCTGCGTTTTGCGGACCTGAGCCCGGCCGGCGACCAGGCGTATTTTGCCGACGGTCTCGCCGAGGAGATTCTGCACCTGCTTGCGCAGTCCGAGGAGCTCCAGGTCGTGGCCCGCACTTCGTCGTTCACGTTCGCACCCGGGGCGGTCGACGTCCAGACCATTGCCCGCGAGTTGGGTGTCGCTTACGTGCTCGAGGGCAGTGTTCGGCGCGAGCAGGACGATCTGCGGGTGACCAGCCAGTTGATCGATGCCTCCACCGGGTATCACGTGTGGTCGCAGGCTTACGACCGGAAGTCCGAGGACCTGATTCGCTTGCAGCAGGAGATCGCGCTGGCCGTCGCGGCTGCGCTCGATGCTGCTCTGGCGCCGGCGGAGCGGGGTACCACGCCTGCGCAGGCCGAGGCACACGAGCTGTTCCTGCTCGGCCGCCACCTGTTTCACCGGCGCGAGCCGGGCGACCTGGAGTCGGCCGAGCAGCACCTGCAGCGGGCTGTCGAGCTCGATCCGCAGCACGCGGCCGCCTGGACCGCGCTGGCCGGAATCTATTCCGTCCGGGGATCGGACGAGCTCGCCGATCCGCTGTACCGACTGGAGGACCAGCGCCAGGCGCTTGAGCGCGCGCTTGAAATCGACCCGTCGCTGGCCGAGGCGCATGTCCGCCTGGCGCGGTACTTTGGCATCTCGGGGAACCCGGGCGCGGCCCGCGCATCGCTCGATCGAGCGTTCGAGCTTGCGCCGAACGATCCACTCGTGCTGCACGCCCGGGCTAACCTCGCGGCCACCGAGGGCCGTTTGCAGGATGTGCTCGCGTTCAGAAGGCAGGCGGTC
>CAZKLS010000263.1:0-2325 GCA_964553405.1 uncultured Steroidobacteraceae bacterium | reverse complement strand
ACGCGAGTAATCGAGCGCTGCGCGGTACAGACCCAGCTCCAGAGCGCCGAACGGACCGCCGCCGGATTGCAGCCGGATCGTGGTGCTGGACCCCGGCGCAAGCGTCACCTCGCTGGGCGGAGCACCGGAGTAGCAATTGCGGACCTCGGTCCACTCGGCGGAGCCGTCGCGGCGATGCTCCAGCGCGATGATCGAGCACTCGAAGCGCTGGTCCCGCGTAGTGATCATCGTATCGAGCCCGTTCGACACCCTCACGACGATCGTCTCGCCGAGCTCGTAGGAGAGCTTGTCGGTCGTGACCAGCACGCCGCCGTCTTGCGAAACAGGCGCGGCTGAGGTGGAAGTCGCGAACACGGAGAAGTCTGACGCGAGGCTGCATTCCTGGAGCAACACGAGTCCGAGGATCAAGCGCGCGACCTGGCGTGCGCCTGCAGCAGCAGCGGTACGCATCCCCTTCCCTTCTATTTTTTCTACTCGCTACGGTGACAACAAGTACGCCCAAGCAGTTCCGATAGCAAGCGGACTTACCGAATCGCAACTCGACTGCATGGATCGTGCCGCGAAGTTATGTCAAACCAGCGATGTCGTCCGATGCTTTTGTACGGCGCATGGACAGAGAAATGAAAGTGCTCCTTACCTTGGCCGCCTGAGCATCAGCACGTTGCCGCCCACGGCCATCGTCGCGCCGGTCAGCGTCAGCAGGTCCGGCCTGAACGCCTCGAAGACCATCGACACGACCAGCGCCAGCAGCGGAGTCATCACGCCGATCGAGCCCGTGGGTCCGGGCCCGATCCGCTCCTGCAACGTCAGGAAGCAGGCGAACGTCAGCACGGATCCGGCGAGCGCCAGGTAGAGCAACGACGCCCAGAAGGACAGGACCGCCGGCATCGCGAAACTCTGGCCCTGCAGCAAGGCCACGATCGCCGCAACGGCCGCACCGTACAGCATCCCATAGCCGAGCGCCGGCCAGAAAGGCAGTCCGCGGGATCGGTTCCGGCTGGCGGCAAGGCTGCCGACTGCCGACAGCAGCACCGCGACGACCGTGAACAGCGCGCCGAGCGCCGTGTTCGCGTTGTTGCCGGTCCTGCCGAACTCCGGCCAGAACATCAGCGCGACACCGACCAGGCCGAGCACGCCACCGAGCAGGAAGCGCGCAGTCACTCGCAGACCGAACAGCGCATGGGCGCCGAGCCCGGTGACGAGCGGCGACGCCGAATATCCAACCGCCACGAGTCCGGAGACCACGTGCCGCTCCGCGTGATACACGCAGACATACGACACTCCGTACAGGAAGCTGCCCTGCAGCGCGAGCAACGCATGGTCCCGGATATTGAACCGTAGCTGCATTCCGTTTCCGGCACACAGTCCGAGCACGACCGCCCCGGCCAGTGCGAACCGCAGCGCCACGCCGACTTCCGGCGCCACGTGCCCGATCTGGAAGGTGATCGCGTACCAGGTCGTGCCCCAGGTGAGCACGCAGATCCAGAACAGCTGCCAGTTCTTCAATCGCTGCATCGTTGCCCCGACCCCGATGGCCCTCGCGCCGGGCGCTATGTGACTGCCCAAGACACGGATTGCGGGACACCGCAATTATGTCTACAAAAACAATGGTAGACGGAACTGACACAGGCCGGCCCCGCGCGACCGGCCGAGCCTGAGCGACCACCGAAGGGAGAGCCGGATGGAGCGCCAGTACTACGTCGAGACGGAGAACCAGACCTCGCAGACCAGCAGCAGGCTCGAGGCGCAGCAAATCGCCGCCGAGTGGGCACGGCGGGGGTACGATGTGACGACGGTCGTCGTGGATGTGACGGACGATTACGTCGAGACGACGGAAGTCGCGGAAACAGCCTCTGCAGTGAATCAGCCCGCCCGCAGGCGCAGCCCGCGAGCCTGATCAGTTGCGCCGCCGGGCCGGGATCGCCGTCCGGTAACTCTCCGGCCGTCCGCTGGAGCCGGAAATCTCGAAGTGGAACTCGAGGTCCTCGCCGTTGGCATCACGTACGGTGATGACGTCGGTCGTACGACCGTCCGTCACGACGACGCTTTGCCCCAGGACCAGAAAGTCTGGAACCCGCTCGGCGATGACCTGGAACTCGTCCGCGAGCCGGCCGACCCCGAGCGCACCTTTCAGCGCGACCCGGCGCTGGTCCGTCAGTTCGATGCAGACATCGTCGACCGGCAAAGAGTCGGCGTCGTCGGACTTCATCGCTCACCCCCAAGACCGCCAGGCGAGCGACATCGTCGCCCGGCCCCAAACCCCGGACGGGAAGACTACCCCAGTTTGCCCACCCATTGGCAGCGGAACGCGCCCGCCCGGGTGCA
>CAZKLS010000262.1:0-2327 GCA_964553405.1 uncultured Steroidobacteraceae bacterium | reverse complement strand
GCGCCCTGAGGGACTCCATCTCGGCCCGCGTGGTGCAGGTGGCCAGGTCGAACTCGCCGGCGAGCAGGCGCTCGGTGCGTTCGAGCTTCACCGCCTCGAGCCAGTAGCCCGCCGAGAGCGGGAACGGCTTGTGCTGCGAGTACTCGCGCCACTTCTGCGAGTCCATGTCGCCGAAGTCGATGACCCGGAGCCGCGCAGGGATGTCCCGGACGTACGGCGCGACCGACGAGCAGTGCACGAACACCAGGTCCGGCGCCTGCGCCGAACCCGGCGCAGCCGCGTGCTCGCGGATGCGCTCGCGCAGCCGCGGCGAATGAAAATACCCGAAGCTCGAAGGCCGCGTCGTCGGCAGCCAGGCCACCATCCGGGGCCAGGCCACGCGGTCGTCCACGACCTCGACCAGGCGCGTCGAGCAGTGCTCGGCGAGGCCCTCGGCCTCCTCCAGCTCGGCTGCGCTACGCGCCAGCGAGGCTACGGTCACCTCGTGCCCCTGCTCGTGCAGGTGGCGGATGATGTTGAACGGACGGATCTTGCCGCCGCGCTTCGGCGGGAACGGCACGCGATGACAGACGAACAGCACCTTCATGCCGCGAGCGCCTGCTTGAGTTCGTCGGCGATGCTGCCGGCACCTCGGCCGTCGAGGTACAGCCGGCACCAGATCTCCAGGTTGATCAGCCCGAGCAGGTGATCGGTGCGGTCGGCACGCTGCTGCTCGTGCTCGCGGATCGTCCGCTCGACCGCGCCCGGGTCCAGCAGTCCGCGGCGTAGGACCGACTCGCGCGACAGCAGGTCGCGCAGCATCGGCGCGAGTTCCGCGCGCAGCCAGGCTCCCATCGGCGCGCCGAAACCGCGCTTCTCCCGGTGCAGGATCGAGTCGGGCAGCACGCCCTCGAGCGCGCGCTTCATCATGTGCTTGAGTTCTCCGCCACGGACCTTGAGCGCCCCCGGCATCGTCGCGGCCAACTCGACCAGCCGCTGGTCCAGCAACGGCACGCGGCACTCGAGCGAGACCGCCATGCTCATCTTGTCGGTCAGCAGCAGCAGGTCGTCCGGCAGCTGCGTCGCGAAATCGACGTCCATCAACTGGCGCAGCGGGTCGCCGGTCAGCGCCGCGCCGAACCCGCGCGCGATGCAGTCGTCGAACCCGACCGGTGCCTGCTTCATCAGCGCCGCACGCTCGCCTGCGTCGAACACCTGCATGTAGGCCCGGTAGCGTTCCTCGAACGGCAGCGAGTCCGCCAGCAGGAACGCCTTGGCGAGCCGTGTCTTGTTCAGCAGCCGGTTGTGGCGGTCGCTCGGGAGCGCCTTCGCGAGCGGCGCGATGATCCCCGAGCGGATCGCGCCCGGGATGCGCCGGTACACGCTCCGGTAATGCTCGTCCAGGTAGCGCTTGTAGCCGCCGAACAACTCGTCGCCGCCGACGCCCGAGAGGATCACCGTGACGTCCTGGCGCGCGAACTTCGATACGAGGTACGTCGTGATGAATGCCGCGTCCGAGATCGGCTCGTCCATGTGCCAGATCAGTTCCGGCAGCAACGTCGCGACGTCCGGCTGCACGACGATCTCGTGGTGGTCGGTGCCGAACTGCTCCGCGACCTGCCTCGCATACGGAAGCTCGTTGTAGAGTTCCGCGCCGGTCGAGCCACGGAAACCGATCGAATAGGTTTTCACAGGATGGGAGCTGTGGCGGCTCATGAACGCGACGACCGCACTCGAGTCGATGCCGCCGGAGAGGAACGCGCCAATCGGCACGTCCGAGACCATCTGGTCGCGGACGGCGCGCTCGATCTCGGCGCGGACCGCGTCGCACCAGTCCTGCTCGCTGCGGCCGGCGTCGATCGCGGCTGGCAGCCGGTAGAACTGCCGGATCTCGACCCGGCCGTCCTCGACGACCAGCACGCGTCCGGGCTCGAGCTTGCGCATCCCGGCGAAGATCGCGTTCGGCGCCGCGACGTAGCCGATCGAGAGGTACTGTGCCAGCGCCGAGGAATCGAGCCGCGCCTCGACACCCGGCACCGCGAGGATCGCCTTCGCCTCGGAGGCGAAGATCAGCTCCGAGCCGGTCTGGGTGTAGTAGATCGGCTTGATGCCGTAGGCGTCTCGTGCGACCAGCAGCCGGCGGCGGCGGCGGTCCCAGAGCGCGAGCCCGAACATGCCTTCGAGTTTTTTGAGGAACTCGTCGCCGAATTCCTCGTAGGCATGCACCGCGACTTCCGAGTCGCTGTGGGTCGAGAAGCGGTGCCCGCGCGCCTCCAGCTCGGTGCGCAGTTCGCGGAAGTTGTAGATCTCGCCGTTGCAGACGACGACCACCTGGCCGTCCTCGCTCG
>CAZKLS010000261.1:0-2352 GCA_964553405.1 uncultured Steroidobacteraceae bacterium | reverse complement strand
GGCAGGTCAAGGAGCGCTTCGACGAGGCGGGGATCTCGATACCGTTCCCGCAGCGTGAAGTGCACGTGCGCTCGGAGCCGGTGCGTGGCAGCAGTGGCAGTGCCCCGCGGGAGCAGGAGGCGACTTGAAGGACGACGAGTGCTACGCCGACGTCGATCACCTGATCTACGCGGCACCGGATCTCGACGATGGCATCCTCGCGATGGAGCGGCTGCTGGGTCGTCGCGCGGTTCCAGGCGGGCGTCATCCGGATTTCGGTACGCGGAACGCGCTGCTCGGCCTCGGTCCCGAGACCTATATCGAGATCATCGCCCCTGACCCCGCAGTGCCGAGCCCGCCTCGGGGGCGACTCTTCGGGCTCGATCAGCTCGAGCGCCCGCGGCTCGTGACCTGGGTGCTGCGTGACGAGGCGATCGAGGCGAGGGCGGAAGCGGCTCGCCGTGCGGGGCTCGCAATCGGCGCGGTCGCGCAGGGCAGCCGCGTGCGCCCCGACGGCGGCGTGGTGTCATGGAAGGTGACCGACCCGTATGCGATGCCGCTGGACGGGGCCGTGCCATTCCTGATCGCCTGGGGCACGACACCGCACCCCGCCGCTTCGCTACCCGTTGCCGGGCAACTGCTCGATCTCAGGCTCGAGCATCCGGACCCCGGGGTAGCCCGCGCAGCGTTTGCAGCCCTGGGGGTGGAGCCGAAAGTGGGGCAGGGGGACGGCGTACAGTTGATCGCGACGATACGGGTGGACGGCCGCGACGTGGAGATCCGCTAGGCGGCCCGGGCGCGCATCGTGTCCGCCGCCGCGGCGTTCAGGCCAGCGTCCGCCACGAGCCGGCGTTCAGCACACGCTTGAACCCCTGCCTGCGCAGCCGGTGGGCCGCCATCGCGCTGCGCGTGCCCGAGGCGCAGCAGACGACGACCGGGCGCGAGGGATCGAGCTCGCCGGCGCGCTCGCCGATCTCCTGCAGCGGAATGTTCACGCTGCCCGGCGCATGGCCGCCGGCGAACTCAGCCGGTCCACGGACGTCGACCAGCTGCGCGCCCTGGTCGCGCAACGTCGGCAGGCGCCGGCGTACGAGGATGGAGGAGAGGAGCCGCCACGCGAAGTACGCCGCGACGATGCCAAGGAGAATATAGTCGCCCATTGCGTGTCCGCCCGACCGGTTGCGTTTGCCTCGATCCGTTACCTCTGCAAGTATCGATGAGCGGGGCGGGGACTGTCCAACCAGCGTCGGCCAACGCACGCTGCAAGTCGCATGGCCTCGGGAGGATAAATGATCAGGTTCCTGGCTATCGTCCTGACCGTCTGCTGCGGCATGATGAGCGGCGTGGCGAATGCTGCAGACAAGGCGACCGTGCTCGTGACCGGTGCAAACCGCGGGCTCGGGCTCGAATACGCGCGACAGTTCGCCGCCCGCGGTTACGAGGTGATAGGCACGGCACGCGATCCGGGCGACGCGAAGGAGCTCCTCGCGGTGGCCGATCGGGTCGACCAGCTCGACGTTGCAGACCCTGCCAGCGTCGCGGGTCTCGCGAGACGCCTCGACGGAGTCCCGATCGACATCCTGGTGAACAATGCCGGCGTCTTCGACCGACGCGACGTGAGCCTGGACAAGGTCGATTTCGAGATGATGGAGCGCACACTTGCGGTCAATTCGCTCGGACCGCTGCGCGTCGTGCAGGCCCTGCTGCCGAACCTGCGCAAGGGCGAGCGCAGGATCATCGCCTCGATGTCCTCGCAGCTCGGCAGCATCGAGAACTCGAACGGCCGCTGGTACGCTTACCGTTCGAGCAAGGCGGCGCTGAACCAGCTCAACAAGACGCTGAGCGCCGAACTGGCCGGCGAAGGCTTCGTGTGCGTCGTGCTCCACCCGGGATGGGTGCGAACCGACATGGGTGGTCCTGAGGCGACCTATTCGCCGGAGCAGAGCGTGAGCGGTCTCGTCGCCGTGATCGAGAAGCTGGGACCGGCCGACAACGGCCGTTTCTATGATTTCAAGGGCAACCCGATCCCCTGGTAGCGTCGTGCAGAAACCGCCGGCGCGGGTCCGTCTGTGCGTTGCCCTGGCGCTGTCCACGGCGGCGTTCGCGAGCCTCGGCGCCGACCCGGGCAGGCGCGAACCCCTGCCGGCCGCAGAGGGCCGAGCTGCGCCGGACAGACCCCTCGACCTCTCGATCGGCGACATCAGCCGCTACGTGGACGCCGGCAGCCTCGGGGCGCCATTGCCGGAAGAACTCGAAGAGATCGTCGTCTGGGGACGCATTCCCGGACCTATGCCGGGGCGGCAGGCTTTACCGCAGGGGCTCGCGTCGATTGCCTACGCAGTCGTCAATCCGCTGCAGGCCTGGCGCATTCTC
>CAZKLS010000260.1:0-2408 GCA_964553405.1 uncultured Steroidobacteraceae bacterium | reverse complement strand
CCGTCGCCGGCGGGCCTGCACAGATCCGGCCAGCCGACGCTGCGCCAGTAGTCGAGCAGGCCTGAGTCGCGCACCAGTTGCTGGAAGCGCGGGTCGGCGCGGAACTGCGCCATGTACGGACTCGCATCGGGCGCGAGCACGTCAAAGGCCCAGAAACTGCGATCCTCGATCGAGCGTCTCGCCGCGTCGTAGGCGAGATCGATCTCGCCGAGGTAGATCAGTGGCGCGGTCTGGGCGGCGAACAGCGATCCGGTCCGGGCACTGCCGGGCGGCACGCCGCGGAGGGCCTCCAGTGCCGCGGGTTTCCGCGACGGGTCGATCAGCGCATCGAGTACCTCCGCTTGCACGGACCCATCCGGCACGAAGGGCCGGGCGCTGCGGGGATCGCCGGCCACCGTGTGGATCACCGCGATCGCGTCCCGACCGCGTTCCGTGAGGCCGAGCTCGACCGCGCGTTCCGCGCGCTCGAGCGACCCGGGCAGGTCCATACGGGCGCCCATCGTGATCAGCGCGCCAGAGTAATTCATGATCGGAGACAGCGGATCGAGTTCCAGTGCCCGGTCGATGTACTGCTCGGCCTCCTTGAAGCGACCGACGTGGGCCAGGAATTCCGCATACCACTGCTGCGCCGTGCTGTCGGACGGGTCCAGCGCGATCGCCCGCCGGAATTCGTCGTCCGCGGCCTGGAACTGCCAGCTCGACTCCAGCACGGCGGCCAGCACAGCGTGCGCCTCGGCCAGCGACGGATCCAAGCTCAGCGCGCGCAGCGCATGGGTCTGGGCCGCTCTGCCGAGCTCGTCGGCATCCACCTCGGGGCCGGTGTAGGCGGTCAGCACCGCCGTGGAAGCCGCGAGGCCCGAGTGGGCGCGAGCGAAGCCGGGATCGAGGCGGATCGCTTCGTTGAAGACCTCGATGCTCTGGCGCAGCGGCCCTTCGCCACGCTGCCGCCACAGGTGTCGTGCCTGCAGGTAGCGCTCGTAGGCCTCGACGTTCTCGGTCCCGACCGATCGCGGCCGGTTCTCGGGCCCGCCGAAGCGGACCTGCAGCGAGTTGGCGATCTCGCCGGCGATCTCCTGCTGCACCTGGAAGACGTCCTCGAGCCTGCGGTCCCAGGTCTTCGACCAGAGGTGGCTGTCGGAACGCGCGTCGATCAGCTGCGCGGTGACCCGTATCCGCTCGCCGTCGCGCCGCACGCTGCCCTCGAGCACGTGCGCCACCGCGAGCGTCGTGGCGACGGAGCGCAGGTCCACCTGCTGCCCGCGGAATGCGAACGACGAGGTGCGCGACGGCACCCGGAGCCCCGGGATCTGGGCCAGCGCGTTGAGGATCTCCTCGGCCAGCCCGTCGGAGAAGTACTCGGTATCGGCCGCGTCGCTCATGTTGACGAACGGCAGCACGGCGATCGAGGCTTCGACGGTCTCGGCGGCTGCGGGGGCGGCCGCGGGGCCGGCCGAGGTCGTCTCAGCGGGCTGCGCCGGGCCGTCGGCGGCATGCTCGTAGCGCCAGAAGATCCCGCCGCCGACCAGGAACAGCAGCGTGATGATCGCGAGCTCGGCGGCAGTCACGCGCTGCTGGCCCCGGTCGCCGTGGTACCAGGCGATCACCAGCACGACCGGCAGCCCGATCGCGAGCCCGAGCGTCGCGAGCTGCTGCAGCCGTCCCGGCCAGCCGAACGTGTCGCTGACGTACTCCAGCCCCTGCAGGAAGCCCCAGGCGCCGGCGGCATAGGCCAGGCCCCACTGCACCACCTTGCGGCGGCGCAGCTTGTCCCAGGTGCTGTCCCCGGCCGGGCGTACAGGATCGGTCACGGGCTCTTCCACCGCGCGCAGTGTAGCCGCATCGCGGCGCCGGGGTTCGCCGGCACCTGCGACGGACGTCTCAGACGTAGTCCCTGTACTTCGGCAGGTGGCGGACGGGTTTCGAGAGCGCGTCGCGGCGGAACGGATCGCCGAGCTCCCGCGTGACCATCATCTCGATCACGGTGGTCCGGCCGTGCTGCTGCGCTTCGACCGCGGCCTGCAGCGCCGGGCCGACGTCGGCGAGCCGCTCGACGGTCGTACCCTCGCAACCGAAGGCCTGCGCGACCCGGGCCCAGCTCGGGTTCTCGAGGTCGACCCCCTGGAAGCGCCGCGAATAGAAGTCCACGTGGTTCTTCTTCTCGGCGCCCCACTGGCCGTTGTTGAACACGACGACCGTCACGCCGATCTTCTCCCGCGCGCAGGTCAGCAGCTCGTTCAGGCTGATGCCCCAGGCACCGTCGCCGACGTAGGCGATGGCGGGGCGCTCGGGCGACGCCAGCTTCGCGCCGCAGATCACCGGGAACGCGTAGCCGCAGTTGCCGAAGCTCATCGCGGCGAACATCGAGCGCGGCTCCTCGAAGCGCAGGTAGGAGTTCGATACCGAGCAGA
>CAZKLS010000259.1:0-2419 GCA_964553405.1 uncultured Steroidobacteraceae bacterium | reverse complement strand
TGGGACCGTCGCATCATCCCTTCGAGATCGCGAACGGCCGGCTGGTGGAGACCGTGACCGGCGACCTGGTGATCGGCGCGCTGGGGCAGCGCTCCGCGACGCTGGAGGTGGTCGGCGACTGGCGCGCCGCGGGCCCCGACGGCGAGATGCACGCGCTGACCGGCGCGGGCCTCTTCGGCCTCGCGACCTCGGTCTCGAACTGGCTGCTGCCGCTGACCGCGCTGCGCTACCAGGGCCACGTGATGCGCGACGGACACAAGCTCGCGATGCAGGACTACGTTCGTCCGCTCGCTCCGGCGCTGCCGGCGGCGCCGGTGATACTGATCATCGGCACCTCGATGTCGGCCGGCAAGACCACCGCCGCACGGATCGTCGTGCGCATGCTGGCCGACCGTGGACTCCGGGTGCTCGGCACCAAGCTCACCGGCGCCGCGCGCTACCGCGACATCCTCTCCTGCCTCGATGTCGGCGCCGCCGACGTGCTCGACTTCGTCGACGCTGGGCTGCCCTCGACGGTCTGCGACGAGTCCGACTACCTGCCGGCGCTCGAGCACCTGCTCGCGCGGATGGCCGCGCTGCAGCCCGACGTGATCATCGCCGAGGCCGGCGCCTCGCCGATGGAGCCCTACAACGGCGCGGTCGCCTGCGAGCGCCTGAAGCCGCTGGTGCAGCTGTCGATCCTCTGCGCGTCGGACCCGTACGCGGTGCTCGGCGTGCGGGACGCATTCCAGCTCACGCCGGACGTCGTCGCCGGGCCCGCCGCGAACACGACCGCGGCCGTGCAGCTGGTCGAGCGGCTGACCGGCGTGCGCGCGCTGAACCTGCTCGACCGCGGCGGCGCGGAGGAGCTGCGCCTGCTGCTCGAGCAGCAGATTGTCGAGCCGCTGCAATGCTGATGGGACACGCGTACTCGCCGGGCAGCGCCGAGGAGCTCGCGGAATTCGCGAACCTGCAGGCACGGCTGCCCGAGCTGTTCCGCCAGGTCTTCGCCGACCCGCTCGCGCCGCGCTGCGTCGTCGCGGTGCCGGGACTCAGCATGGACGCGGAGCTGCTCTCGAAGATCGTCGGCGGGCCGCACTACGAGGAGCGGCAGCTCGCGATGCTGATGCTGCTGAAGCTGCCGAACACGCGCATCGTGTACGTGAGCAGCACGCCGATCGACCCGGCGATCGTCGACTACTACCTGAACCTGCTGCCGGGCATCCCGGCGATGCACGCGCGACGGCGGCTCACGATGCTCTCCGCCTGCGATGCGTCGGCCGGCAGCCTCACCGGGAAGATCCTCGACCGGCCGCGGCTGCTCGGCCGGATACGCGCCGCGATCGGCGATCCCGCGATCGCGCACCTGTCCTGCTTCAACGTCACCGAACTCGAGCGCACGCTGGCCGTGCGGCTCGGCATCCCGCTCTATGGCTGCGACCCGCGGCTTCTGTACCTCGGCGGCAAGAGCGGCAGCCGCCGCTGCTTCCGCGAGGCTGGCATCGAGCTGCCGGCCGGCGTCGAGGACCTGAAGAGCGCCGAGGACCTGGTGCAGGCGCTCGCGGAGCTGAAGCGCCGCGACCCGGTGCTGCGGCGTGCGGTCGTCAAGCTGAACGACGGCTTCTCCGGCGAGTGCAACGCGGTGTTCTCCTACGGCGGCTGTCCGGCCGGCGACCCGACGAGCTGGGTGCGCAAGCACCTGCCGCTCAACCTCGCCTTCGAGGCCTGCGACATGCGCTGGGACCATTTCATCGAGAAGCTCGGCGAGATGGGCGGCATCGTCGAGGAGTGGATCGTCGGCGACGGGCCCTGCTCGCCCTCGGTGCAGCTGCGGATCACGCCGGTCGGCGAGCTCGAGACGATCTCGACGCACGACCAGATCCTCGGCGGGCCGTCCGGGCAGGTGTTCCAGGGCTGCACGTTCCCGGCCAACCCCGAGTACGCGACCGAGATCAACGCGCTGTCGCTGCGGGTCGGCGAGGTGCTGCGGAACCTGGGCGCGCTCGGGCGCTTCGGGGTGGACTTCGTCACGGTGCGGCGGCCCGAGGGCTGGCGCCACTACGCAATCGAGATCAACCTGCGCAAGGGCGGCACGACGCACACCTACCAGGCGCTGCAGTTCCTGACCAACGGCCGCTACGACGCCGAGGCCGCCGAGTTCCGCACGCCGATGGGCCAGGTGCGCGCCTACTACGCGACCGACAACCTGGTGAACCCGATCTACCGGCGGCTGACACCCGCGGACCTGGTGGACATCGCGGTCGAGCACGGGCTGCACTTCGACCAGACGACGCAGAAGGGCGTGGTGTTCAACCTGATCGGCGCGCTGTCCGAGTTCGGCAAGCTCGCCGTGGTCGCGATCGACGAGGACGTGACCGCCGCGCAGGCGCTGTTCGAGCGGACCGTCGATACGCTCGACCGCGAAGCCGCCCGCGACTGA
>CAZKLS010000258.1:0-2424 GCA_964553405.1 uncultured Steroidobacteraceae bacterium | reverse complement strand
ATCCTCGACCGCGATCCCGCCCTCGGCCGCCGCCTGCGGCTCGTCATCGTCGGCGACGGGCCGCTGCGCGAGTCCCTGAAAGCGCGGGCCGAAGCGCTGGGCGTCGCCGATCAGGTCGAGTTCACCGGCGCCCGCAGCGACACGCCGGAGCTGCTCCGGTGTTTCGACATCTTCGTGCTGCCCTCGCTGAACGAAGGCATCTCCAACACGATCCTGGAGGCTATGGCGAGCGGTCTGCCGGTGGTTGCCACCGAGGTAGGGGGTAACCCCGAGCTCGTGCTGGAGGGCCTCACAGGGCGCCTGTACGATCCCTCCGCCCCGGAGGGGCTCGAGCAGGCGCTGCTGCCCTACGTCACGGATCCGACGGCCCGGTGGGCTCACGGCGAGGCAGGCCGCGCCCGAGTCGTGCAGAATTTCAGCCTCGACGCAATGGTTGACCGTTACCTCGCCTTGTACGACGAACTTTTGGACAGCGGACCCTCACCCCAGCCCTCTCCCGGCAGAGCCGGGAGAGGGAGCCCGGAGGGCGGGTGAGGGCTCCGTGCCCTCTCCCGCGCCAGCGGGAGAGGGTGGCCGAAGGCCGGGTGAGGGCTCCTGGACGAGTATGTGCGGAATAACAGGCATCTTTGACACCCGCAGCCGCCGCGATTTCGATCGCGCGTTGCTGCAGCGGATGAACGACTCCCAGGCCCATCGCGGGCCGGACGGGGAGGGCGTGCACCTGGAGCCGGGCGTGGGGCTAGGCCACCGGCGGCTCTCGATCATCGACATCGCCACCGGCCAGCAGCCGCTCTACAACGAGGACGGCTCGGTCGTCGTCGTGTTCAACGGCGAGATCTACAACTTCCAGGAGCTGATCCCGGAGCTGCAGGCGCTGGGCCACGTGTTCCACACCCGCAGCGACACCGAGGTGATCGTGCACGGCTGGGAGGCCTGGGGCGAGGCCTGCGTGGACCGCTTCCGCGGCATGTTCGCGTTCGCGCTCTACGACCGGAACCGCGAGACGCTGTTCATGGCGCGCGACCGGCTCGGGGTCAAGCCGCTGTACTACTCGCTGCTGCCGGACGGCACGCTGCTGTTCGGCTCGGAGCTCAAGTCGCTGCTGGTGCACCCGGGGCTCGGGCGCGAGATTGATCCCTGCGCGGTCGAGGAGTACTTCGCGCTCGGCTACGTCGCCGAGCCGCGCACGGTGTTCACCGGCACGCGCAAGCTCCCGCCGGGTCATCGGCTTACGGTCAAGCGCGGTCAGCCGCTGCCGGAGCCGGTCGAGTACTGGGACGTGCGCTTCTCGCTCGACAGCCAGATCACGCTGCCGGAGGCCTGCGAGGAACTGAACCGCCGGCTCGAGGAATCCATCCGGCTGCGGATGATCTCGGAGGTGCCACTCGGCGCGTTCCTCTCGGGCGGCGTGGACTCGAGCGCGGTCGTCGCGACGATGGCGCGGATCTCGAGCGATCCCGTCAACACCTGCTCGATCTCGTTCGACGACCCGGCCTTCGACGAGACCCGCTTCGCGCAGATGGTGGCCGACCGCTACCGCACGCGCCACTTCGTGGACCACGTCGCGAGCGACGACTTCGACCTGGTGGACCAGTTGGCCGGCATCTACGACGAGCCCTATGCCGACAGCTCGGCGATCCCGACCTACCGGGTCTGCCAGCTCGCCCGCAGCCACGTGACGGTCGCGCTCTCGGGCGACGGTGGCGACGAGAACTTCGCCGGCTACCGCCGTTACCGGATGCACCTGATGGAAGAGCGGCTGCGTGCGATGATGCCGCTCGGCGTGCGCAGGCCGGTGTTCGGCTTCCTGGGCCGCGCCTACCCGAAGGCCGACTGGGCGCCGCGCGTGTTCCGCGCCAAGACCACGTTCGAGTCGCTCGCCCGCACCAGCGTCGAGGCCTACCTGCACAGCGTCTCGATCATCCGCGAGCCGATGCGCAGCCAGATGTTCTCGCCGGCGTTCCGCCGGCAGCTCGGCGGCTACCGCGTCAACGAGGTGTTCGAGCGTCACTCGGCTCGGGCCGGCACCGACGACGCGCTGGCGCTGGTGCAGTACCTGGACCTGAAGACCTATCTCGTCGGCGACATCAACACCAAGGTGGACCGCGCCAGCATGGCGCACTCGCTCGAGGTGCGCGAGCCGCTGATGGACCACCCGCTCGTCGAGTGGCTGGCCTCGCTGCCGAACTCGCTGAAGGTGCAGGGGCAGGAAGGCAAGTACGTGCTGAAGAAGGCGATGGAGCCGCAGCTGCCGCACGAGGTGCTGTACCGTCCCAAGATGGGATTCGCGGTACCGCTGGCGCGTTGGTTCCGAGGGCCGCTGAAGGAACGCGTCCGCGAGGGCGTGCTCGGCCCGACGCTGGCCGGCGCCGGAATTTTCGACCGCAGGGTCCTGTCGCATCTTGTGGAGGCGCACCAGTCTGG
>CAZKLS010000257.1:0-2433 GCA_964553405.1 uncultured Steroidobacteraceae bacterium | reverse complement strand
GCGGCCCAGCACCTCGATCAGCAGGCAGGGCAGGAAACTCAGCGTGACGATGGTCGAGCAGACCAGTCCGGTCAGGACCACGACGCCGAGCCCTCGATAGAGCTCGGTCCCGGCGCCCGGGATCAGCACCAGTGGCGCGAGACCGAACACGGTCGTCAGCGTCGTCATCAGGATGGGCCGCAGGCGCGACCGGGTTGCCTCGCGCACGGCCGTGATCACGTCCATGCCGCCGTCGCGCAGGTTCTGGCGTGTCCGGTCGACAATCAGGATCGGGTTGTTGACCACGGTGCCGAGCAGGATCAGGAAGCCGAGCATCGTGATCATGTCGAACGGCTGCTGCATGCCGGGCAGCAGGTTCAGCCCGACCAGGCCGATCAGCCCGCCGGCCAGGCCGAGCGGAACGGTGGCGAGTATCAGCAACGGGTAGCCCCAGTGCCCGAATACCGCGACGAGCAGCAGGTAACTGAGCACGATCGCGATTGCGAAATTGCCGCTCAGCGAGGCGCGCGTCGCGTCCAGCTGGTCGGCGGCGCCGGAGATGTCGATCGTGACCTCGGGCGGGATCGCGCCTTCAGCGCGCAGCGTCGGCAGCAGCTCGGTCTCGGCGCGATCGACGGCGGTTTCCAGCGCCAGCGAGCGCGGCGGGACGACGTTCAGCGTCACGGTGCGGCGGCCGTCGACCCGCCGGACGATGTCGCTGCTGACCGTCTCGCGGATCGTCGCGACCGCATCGAGCGGCACCACGCCGCCGTCGCGGGTGTGGATCGGCAGGCGGCCGAGCGTCTCGATCTGCTGCCGATTGCCGGCATCGCTATACAGGAAGATGTCGATCTTGTCGTCGCCCAAGAAGTACTCGTCGACGAACGCACCGTCGCTCAGCGCGGCGACCGCGAAGCGGAACTCGCCCGGCGCGACGCCGAGCTCGGCGAGCCGGGTCCAGTCCGGCCGGATCTCCACCAGCGGCTGGTCGAGCGACAGCGAGGAAGGATCCGAGCCGATCTGCGGCGAGTCGAAGACGGACTCGGCCTTGCGATAGACGGCGTCGGCGGCCGCGTACAGCGAGGCGAGGTCGGGTCCGGAGATGTCCAGGTTGACGCTGCGGGTGCCGCCGTCGTTGCTCGAGATGATCGAGCCGCGGGCCGCGAACGCGCGCATGCCGGGATACTCTAGGAAGCGCGCGCGCAGCGCGGTCATCAGCGCGTCGACGGCCGCGGCACGACGTGGCTCGGCGATGACCCGCAGGCTGCCGGCCGACACGTTCATCGACAGCGTCGCGAGTGCAGGATAGCGGCTCCCGCCGTCGGCGAACTCCGACGGATCCGCGGTCATCAGCGGAGCGAGCTCGCGATTGAGCTCCGCCCCGATCGTCGCCATCTCGGTCAGGTTGTAACCAGGCGGGGCGATCATGGTCGCGAATACCTTCGGCTCCTCGCCCTCGGGCAGGTATTCGGCCGGCGGCATCAGCAGCCACGCCGCGCCGACCGTCAGCGCCACGGTCGCGAGCAGCGTCGCGACCCGGCGGCCGGGCGCGGCGGTGAGCGCGTCGATCCAGCCGAGCAGCGTCTCGCGCCAGCGCGCCGGGGCCGCCGCGTGCGTCAGTGCCTGCTCGCCGAAGCCGAGCCGCGAGACCGCGGCCGGCACGAGCAGCACCGCAACCGCCATCGATGCCAGGATCGAGGCCGAGATCGCGATCGCGACGTCGGAATACAGCTGCCCGGCCTCCTGCTCGACGAACAGGATCGGCGCGAACACCAGCACCGTGGTCATCGTCGAGGCGAGCACCGCCGGCCAGACCTCGCGCACGCCCGCGATCGCGGCCTCGATGCGCGGCTTGCCGCGCGAGCGGTGGTGCTCGATGTTCTCGAGCACGACGATCGTGTTGTCGAGCGTCATGCCGATCGCGAACGCGATGCCGGCCAGCGAGATCACGTTGATCGTGCGCCCGGCGAGCAGCAGCCCGAGCACCGCGGCGAGCGTGCAGATCGGGATGCCGAGCACCGCGACCAGCGTCGCCCTTGCGGAGCGCAGGAACAGGAACAGCACGGCGGTCGCGAGCGCCGCGCCGAGCAGCAGGTTCTGGATCACGTTGCGCAGCGAGTCCTGCACGTAGCGCACGTCGTCGGTGATCAGCTTCAGCTCGAGCCCGTTGTCGGCCAGCAGCGAACGGTTGAGCTCCGCCACGGCGGGCAGCATCGCTTGCTTGATCGCGATCACGTTCGAGCCCGGCTCGCGCCGCACCGACAGGCTCAAGGTCGGCTGGCCGGCGTTGAACGACAGCGAACGGATCTCGGCCAGGTGCAGCCGCACCGTGGCGACGTCGTCGAGCCGGATCACCGAGTCGCCGCGCCGCACCAGCACCAGCTGCCCGACGTCCTCGACCGACTCGAAGCGACCGAGCGTGCGCACCAGGTAGCGCCGCTTGCCGTCGTCGAG
>CAZKLS010000256.1:0-2445 GCA_964553405.1 uncultured Steroidobacteraceae bacterium | reverse complement strand
TTCACGGCCGGCGTCCTGCTCTGGCCGATCGTGTTCATCATGACGGACGTCGTCAACGAGTACTTCGGTCGCCGCGGCGTGCGGCTGGTTTCCTGGCTCGCCGCCTTGCTGATCGCCTATGCGTTCGTCTTCGCGTATGCCGCGATCCACCTCGCGCCGGCCGAGTGGTGGGTCACGGTCAACTCGAGCCGGGGCGTCCCGGACATGCAGGCGGCGTTCGGCGCGGTCTTCGGCCAGGGCCTGTGGACCATCGGCGGGTCGCTGGTCGCGTTCCTGGTCGGCCAGCTGATCGACGTGGGCGTGTTCCACCGGATCCGGCAGGCAACCGGCGAGCGATGGATCTGGCTGCGCGCGACGGGCTCTACCGCGGTCTCGCAGCTGGTCGACAGCTTCGTCGTGCTCTACATCGCGTTCGTGCTCGGGCCCCAGCAGTGGCCGGTGCCGCTGTTCCTCGCGGTCGGGACGGTCAACTACCTGTACAAGATGCTGATGGCGGTGCTGCTGATACCGCTGATCTACCTGGTGCGCCGGCGCATCGAGAGCTACCTCGGCAGCGACGAGGCCGCGCGTCTGAAGCGGGAGGCCGCCGCTACCTGACGAGCTGGTTGAGCTCGAAGATCGGCAGCAGCATCGCGAGCACGATCAGCAGCACCAGGCCGCCCATCAGCAGGATCATCAGCGGCCCGAGCAGGCCGACCACGGCCTGCAGGATCGCGTCCAGCTCGCGCTCCTGGTGCTGCGCCGCCCGCTCGAGCATCACGTCGAGCTCGCCGCTCGACTCGCCGCTCGAGATCAGGTGGATCATCATCGGCGGGAAGACCCGGCTCCCCGCGAGTGAGCGGCCGATCGCCGCGCCTTCCCTGACCCGGACCGCAGCGTCCTCGACGGCGCTCTTCATCGGCAGGTTGGTGACCACCTCGCCCGCGATCCTGAGCGCATCCAGTACCGGCACCGTGCTCGCCGTCAGCGTGCTGAGCGTGCGGGCGAAGCGCGCCGTATTGCCGCTGCGCACGACCTTGCCGATCAGCGGCAGCCGCAGCAGGAACCGATGCCAGCGCCGGCGGTTCGACTCGAACTTGAGCCAGCGGTGGAACAGGAACCCGGCCAGCCCGATGCCGATCAGCAGGTAGATGCCGTAGGCCCGCATGAAATCGCTGCCGGCGATCAGCACCTGCGTCAGCATCGGCAGCTGGGCCTCGCTGGTCCGGAAGACCTCGACGACCTTCGGTACCACCGAGACCAGCAGGAACGCGACGATCGCGAGGCAGACGATGAACAGCAGGATCGGGTAGAGCATCGCGCTCAGCGTCCGGCTGCGCATCTCCTGTCGGCTCTCGGTGTAGTCGGCCAGGCGCTCGAGCACCGCGTCGAGATGCCCGGACTGCTCGCTGGCCGCGACCGTGGCCCGGTAGAGCTCCGGGAACGAGCTCGGGAAGTCCGCCATTGCGTCGGCAAGCGTATGGCCCTCCATCACCTTCGAGCGCACGCCGAGGATGATGCTGCGGACCCTGGGCTTCTCCGTCTGCTGCGACACTGCGAGCAGCGCTTCCTCGAGCGGCAGCGCCGACTTGACCAGCGTCGCCAGCTGGCGCGTCACCAGCGCGAGGTCGGCGGCGCTCAGCCCCCTCTGCAGGCGGAAGCTCAGCGGCCGCTTCTGGCCGGACGGCTTCTCCTCCTCGATCTCGGTGACCGCGACCGGCAGCAGGCTCTGCTCCCGGAGCAGCTGGCGCACGTGGCGTGGCGTGTCTCCCTCGAGGACACCCTTGCGCTCGCGGCCGGCCGCGTCGACCGCGACGTACTCGAAGGCTCCCATGCATCAGTCCTCGCGCGTGACCTTGAGGACCTCTTCGATCGTCGTCACGCCCGAGAGGACCTTGGCGCGGCCGTCGTCGCGGATGCCCGGCGTGCGAGTGCGCGCGTAGCGTTCGAGCTCGTGCTCGGAAGCGCCGTCGTGGATCATCGTGCGCATGTTGTCGTCGACCATCACCAGCTCGTAGATGCCGGTGCGCCCGCGGTAGGCGTTGCTCGGGTCGCTGGTGCTCGGTCGATACAGCGTCGGCGAGGGCGCGTCGTCCGGCAGGTTCAGCAGCCGGCGTTCGTACTCGCCGGCCGTGTAGGCCTCGCGGGTCGCCGGATTCAGGACCCGCACCAGCCGCTGTGCCAGCACGCCGATCAGGCTCGAGGAGAGCAGGAACGGCTCGATGCCCATGTCGCGCAGGCGCGTGACCGCGCCGGCCGCGGTATTGGTGTGCAGCGTCGAGAGCACCAGGTGACCGGTCAGACTCGCCTGCACCGCGATCTGCGCGGTCTCGAGGTCGCGGATTTCGCCGACCATCACCACGTCAGGGTCCTGGCGCAGGATCGCGCGCAGCCCGCGGGCGAACGTCATGTCGACGCGGGTGTTGACCTGGGTCTGGCCGATGCCGTCGATGTAGTACTCGATCG
>CAZKLS010000255.1:0-2449 GCA_964553405.1 uncultured Steroidobacteraceae bacterium | reverse complement strand
CTGGACCTGGTCGGACGCAAGCTGCTGCGGGACGGCGGCGCGACGGTCTCCGAGTTCGTTTCGGAAATGCGCTCGCTCGATTCCGCGCTCGCCAACGCGGGCGACGAGCTCGCGTCGATCCGGCAGTCGCTGGCGCGGGGGCTCGACGAACTCGTGCAGTGCTCGACCTACATCCTCACCAACGCGAAGCGGGACCCGGAGCTGCCCGGCTCGGTGGCATTCGACTACATGATGCTGACGGGCTACGTCATCGGCGGCTGGCAGCTGGCGCGTGGGGCCCTGGTCGCGTTCGGGCAGCGTGGATCGGGGGGCGACGCGGCCTTTCTCGATTCCCAGCTCGTGATGGCGAAGTTCTACGCCGAGAACGTCATGCCCCGGGTCCAGGCCCATGGCGCCGCGGTCCGGGGCGGCAGCGCGGCCATCATGGCGCTTCCGGCCGAGCACTTCTGACGGGGACCGGCCCGGCATGTCGGGACGTCTGCTCGATCCGGCCACACCGCCGTCCGACGGACCGCCGGGAGCGGCCTGGTGGATGCTCGCGGACTGCGAGGAACGGGTGCCCCGGCCGCTGCGGCCGTGGCTGGCGGAGCCGGGCCTGCTCACCGCGCGCGTTCGGGCGGTGTGCGGGCCAGGCACGCGGCTCCGGCTGCTGCGGCTCACGCCGGCGGCGCTCGAGCCGGAGCTGCAGCTGCGCATGGGCGTCGGCGACCGCAGCTGCCTGCTGCGCGACGTCGAGATCGGCTGCCGCGAGGCGCGCTGGGTCTTCGCCCGGTCGGTCTTCCCGGACTCGACGGTGAGCCGGCATCCCTGGCTCAGGGAACTCGGCGACACGGGTCTCGGCGAATACCTGGCGCGGGTGGGCGAGGTCCGCCGCGAGACGCTCGAGTACCGCGAGCTGCGACCCGGCCACGCGCTGTTCGCCGCGGCCGCCGAGGGTGCCGACCTTTCCGGCCCGCTCTGGGCACGACGCGCGGTCTACCGGCTCGTGGACGCGCCGATCCTCGTCCAGGAAGTGTTCCTGCCGGCGCTGGGGTCGGCCGCGGGCCAGTGAACCGACGAGGAAATCAAACATGAAATTCGTGATCCACCGACCCGAGCTTCCCTCCGTGGAGGTCGTCGGGACCGACTCGCATTTCCCCGTGCATCGCATCTACTGCGTCGGCCGCAACTATGCGGCGCATGCCCGTGAAATGGGCATGGACCCGGAACGCGAGCCGCCGTTCTTCTTCAGCAAGCCTGCCGACGCGGTCGTCGCGAACGGGGCCGCGGTTCCCTACCCGCCGCGTACGCAGGACCTGCAGCATGAGATAGAGCTGGTCGTCGCGATCGGACGGGGCGGGCGCGAGATTGGTCCGGCGAGCGCGCTGGACCACGTGTTCGGCTATGCGGTCGGCAACGACCTGACGCGGCGCGACCTGCAGCACCTTGCCCGGCAGAAGAGCCAGCCCTGGGACGTTTCGAAGGGCTTCGATCACTCGGCCCCGGTCAGCGCGATTTCCCCGGCGCGGGAAGTCGGGCACTTCGAGCGCGGCGCCATCTGGCTGGAGGTCAACGGCGAGGCCCGGCAGAAGGCCGACCTCTCGGAGCTGATCTGGAGCGTGCCGGAGATCATCGCCGAGCTCTCGACGCTGTTCGAGCTGCAGGCCGGCGACCTGATCTTCACCGGTACCCCGGCCGGGGTGGGCCCGGTCAGGCCGGGCGACAGTCTCGTCGGCGGCATCGACCGCCTCGAGACGCTGCGCACCACGATCGTCTGACCGCCGGACCCGGGAGGCTCGCCGCGTGACGCTCAGGCTCTACTCCTACTGGCGAAGCTCGGCTGCGTACCGGGTGCGGATCGCACTGAACTTCAAGGGACTCGGCTACCAGACGGTGCCGAAGCACCTGCTGCGCGACGGCGGCGAGCAGCGGCATGGCGACTACCTGGAGCTCAATCCGCAGGGACTCATACCTGCGCTCGAGGACGACGGCTACGTGCTCTCGCAGTCTCTGGCGATCTGCGAGTACCTCGAGGAGACTCATCCCGAGCCGCCGCTGCTGCCGGGCGGTGCGCAGGATCGCGCGTCCGTGCGCGCGATGGCGCTCGCCGTCGCCTGCGACATCCATCCGCTCAACAACCTGCGGGTGCTCGCCTACCTGAAGGGGCCGCTCGGCCAGGACGAGCAGGCGGTCGCGCGCTGGTACCGGCACTGGATCGGCGAGGGCTTCGCCGCGCTGGAGGCATGGATCGAGCGCCACTCCGCCGACGGCCTGCACTCGTTCGGTTCCGCCGTCACGCTCGCGGACGTCTGCCTGGTGCCGCAGGTGTACAACGCGAGGCGCTTCGACACCGACCTCGCGCCCTTTCCACGGCTGCGTGCCGTAAGTGCGCATCTCGAGACCTTGCCGGCGTTCGCGGCCGCGCGGCCTGAAGCCCAGCCCGACGCCGAGTCTTAGTTTCCCGCCGGGG
>CAZKLS010000254.1:0-2478 GCA_964553405.1 uncultured Steroidobacteraceae bacterium | reverse complement strand
ATTTCGCGACCCAGGCCACGGCCATCGTCAACGCAGCCTCGCAGCCAGTCCGCGTGTTCGTCGAGCTCGGCGGCAATGACATCTGCAATCGCGCCACGACGGCCGACCTTTACAGCGACGCCGAATGGGAGGCGGCAGTTCGCGCCGGCCTCGAGATCCTGGTCAACGGCTTGCCCGATGGCTCCACGGTGCTGATGGTCAGCGTGCCGCGTGTGCAGGATCTGCGGGCGGTCGGAATCGCCAAGCAGACCTCCACCAGCGACGTCAACTGCGAGAATTTCTGGGCCAGCTACGACGTCTGCCGCATCGCGACGGCGAACGGCACGGACCTCGCCGCCCGCCTGGCCGCAATCGACTCAGCACAACGGGCCTACAACGACCTGCTGGTCATGTTGGCGGACGAGTACAACTCGCTGGCGAGTAGCACTGGTGTAGAAGTCGTTGCTGACTACGAGCCGACGCCAAATGCCTCGGTAGGCAGCTACAGCTTTGAGCCCGACGACATCAACGGTGGCGACTGCTTCCATCCCAGTGTCCTGGGTCAGAACAAGCTGTCGGAGATCATCTGGGGCCGGAACCCGTACCAGTAGCCGGACGACTCAATCGTCGAACCGGTAGGTGAAGTGCCTGGCGAGGCCGCCGCGCCGCATTACGCGGACGCGGACCTCGCCTTCTTTTTCCAGCGCCTCCCACAGAGGGTTCGACGCTTCGGTCACAGGCTGCTCGTTGACCATGACGATGACGTCGCCCGGCTCGATGCCGAGCAGCTCGTAGAGACTTCCCGGCTCAACGGAAGTGACCTTCAGCTGCCGCTGACCGTCGGTCGTCATCGGCACCGGTTGCAGAGCCTCGGCGAGAGCGATCCGGTCCGACAGGAGTACCAGTACATGGTCGCGATCCAGCTTTACCGGTGTGGCCCGATGCGGTGAAACGATACCGACGTCCGGCTGCGCAGCGTCGGCTGCTGGCGGCGGTGTCGACGGCGCGCCCAGCGCCAGTTTCTCAATCTGCCCGTCCCGCATGAACTCGACTCCGCTGCGGTCGATGCGACGCACCACCGTGCCCGTCGTTACCAGGTCCCCCTCGCGAAACGCCCCCACCTGCTCACGAGCCGCGGACGGCGCCAGCAGCGCCACGCCCTGACCTGCATGCGGCGACGCGATCACCGTGGCGAGCTCGAACCGTACGGCAGCAGCTGCCTCCGCCGGCACCAGCCGGGGCGATGCCACATTGCGCGCCGCGAGCTCCTCCTCGATCATCCACACCAGGTCCGCCGGCTGCACCGCTGGACTCGCGTATAGACCGTTAACGAACACCGCCGGGACCGCCGACAGTCCCAGCGAATTCGCCAGTGCAGCATCTTCTGCGACGTCATTAGCGTGTCGACCGTCCTCGAGACACTCTGTAAAGGCATCCATCTCCAGGTTCACCGCCCGCGCCGCGCGGTCGAGTGCCGGGCGGTCCGGCGTGGCGTTTGCTGCGTACAGAAAGTCGTGGAAACGCCAGTAGTTGCCCTGCTCGAGCGCACAGCGAGCCGCCTCGGCCGCCTTGACTGCGTGCCGATGAAACTCGAGCGGCGTAACGCACCACACCCGGGAAAAGCGGCAACACCTGCTCCAGGACCATCTGTAGTCGCGCGCAGTGCGGCGATTCGAAATTGCAGAATGCGAGCACCGTGATCGGCGTATCCGACGTCGGCCGCACACGGTTCGCGTCGATGTCCACGCCAAGACGCGGCGGGACGGGCGGTTCGAGCAGGATGCCGGCCACCCGCTGGTCGGCCGGCAACATCTCCAGGTCCTGCAGCAACTGCCTTTCCAGGGCCTGGCGGCGCAATCGATACTTCTGCATTTCCAGGTCGTGCAGCGGAATCCGCAGAGACCGATCCAGCGCCGAGGCGTCGACCGCCCGATCTCCGATTCTCGCAACCGGTACGTCAGGCGCCGATTTCTCCGGCGACGGTGCGACCTTTTGCTCCGACATCTCGTCGGGTGCTCCGCAGCCCGCCACGAGCATGGCGACCGCGCACAGTGGCACAGACAGCAATCGGACCGTTCGCCGCGTGCCTCGGAATCCGCTCCCGGTCGCTTTCGCCATTGCAGGATTCTAAGTGTGAATCACTGCGACCGACACCTTCGGAGCCACCTTCGTGGCCGCGTGGCATGGTGGGGGAGATCCTGGCACCGGAGCAGCGACTATTGCTGAAGCTCGAGACCTTGGCGATCACGGCACCCGGCGGGACCGGCGAATCCTCGCTCTTCAGCCGCCGCATGCTGTTGCTACGGTTCCGGCAGGACCAGGAAACCGACGCGCGGGATCTCTTCTATGTTACGGAGATCCGCCGACAGCACTGCGAGGACTTCATCCGCAGCGCCCAGGGCCGCCTGGCGGGATCCGTGACATGTCCGATAGGCGCGGAGATGTGACGATGACTGATTCGACCGACGATCTCGAGCATGTCGGCTTCTGCGTGCGGTG
>CAZKLS010000253.1:0-2562 GCA_964553405.1 uncultured Steroidobacteraceae bacterium | reverse complement strand
TGACGTCCGATGACCGGTACCGCGCCTTGGTGGAAGACCTGGGGTTGTCCCGGTACTGGCAGGAAATGTGACCGTACCCGGCGATGTGAGCCACCGGGGATGGGGGAGCCAGAAAGGTGAGGGGGACATGGGCAGCAGCGTCATAGGTCGGTGCCAGTGTGGATACGAAACGACGGTTTCGACCGGCTGCGGCATGGACGGGCCGAAGCCATCGTACTTTCCCGGGCTGTGCCGGGCGTGCAAGGAGGTGGTTGCTGCAGATGTATGCGCGGAGCCCTGCAGCTGTGAGGTCTGCGGCGGTCCCGTGGAACTCTACGATGCGCCAGATCTGCAGAAGACGAGAGGCCGTAGAACGGTGATCGAGGAGATCACGTTCACGGAGCCTGAGATTACCAACGAACTCAATGACGGTGCGTACCTGTGCCCGAAGTGTGGCCGGTTTGAACTGCGCTTCGAGACTTGGGGCATGGTCTGGGATTGAGCGAGGTCGCAGTGGAACCAGTGGGAGCAGTGGCCAGGTGGGCCGACGTACTACGCGGACGCTCACCCGGGCACGTCACCGCACAAACTTGACCCTGATTCGAAATTCGCGCACGGTAGCCCTCGACTAGAGTTTCGGGGCGCCTGCCGTCCAACGAGCGGCGAATCGAAAGTGTCCGCTGCGCATGACAACATCAAGTCTGCTCAGTCGATCGTCAGCATGGCTGCGCTGATCCTCGGTGGCGTGTGGGCGTACAACGAATTCGTTCGCGAGCGACCGCAGTTTCCACGCGCTGAAGTCGAGATTGCATCCGTCACGCCGGTCGAACTGCCCGGAGGTCTGACGCTGCTGCGCAGTGACGTGGTCGTGTCGAACTCGGGCTCGGTAGCGCTCACCATTGACCAGGCACTCCTGAAGGTCGAGCGCGTGTTGCCATTGGGTGGTCGCTGCGACGACTCGACCGACGATCTGAGTCGCTGCCTGGCAGACCGCGGTCTTGCAATCCCGGTCGACCGGGAGCTCGACGCGCCACGATTCGAATGGCCGACGATCGTCTATTGGAAAGGTCCGGTCGGCCCGCTGTTTCTCGAGCCGGGCGAAACGCATCTTGTGGATCTCGAAGTGACGATTCCTTCGGACATCAGCGTCGTGCGCATCTACGTGCACATGAACAATAAGCGGCTCGCGGAAAAGCGCCCCAAGATCGGGTGGAACACGTCGACGTATTTCGACCTGCGTTCCGCGGTTGGCGGAACGCAAGAGCCGCAATGACGTACATGGGAACCACCCGCTTCCTCTGACTCACCTGGTTCGCCGCGAGGTGCATCGTGCGAAAGAAACAACGTCTTGGCCGCCGATACAGCGCTGCAGCCGTCGGGCTTGTGGCAATGATGGTCACAGGGTGCGCGAAGAGAGAGGTACCCGCGGAGAAAGCCGTTGACGCGGAAGGGAAGACCCCGGATGTGGCCGCCGAGTCTGCCGGTGAGGAGATCAGGGACGCGGGGATAACGATGCAGAGCGACGAAGAGCCGATCATCCTCGAGCCGTCGGAGTAGGGGTGAAGGTGCCGGCGTCACTGGTCGATTCCGGACACATGGTCGACGCCTTATGCCATGAGCACGGGTAACGCAGTGGTCACTCAAGGGCGTTTGACGCACCGATTATTTGTAGCTACATTTAATACATGCGCATCACGTGTGACCGCTCGAAGTGGCAGCGCACGCTGGCAGAGAGGGGTCTCGACATGCGCAGGGCGAAGGAGGTCTTCGGGGGCATTCATTTCACCCGCGCCGATGACCGCTTCGATTACGGTGAGCCTCGATTTGTGACGGTCGGGATGCTCGATTCACGGTTGGTTGTGTTCGTCTGGACACCCCGCGGTTCGGCCAGACGCATCATCAGCATGAGGCATTGTCATGAGCGCGAAGCGAAAAGGCTCCGTCCGTACTTCAGCCGCGACGAGTGAGCCGCCGGAGATCAGCGACGAGTGGATCGCCGGTGCCAATTTGTACAAGGGCGAGAAGCTGATTCGCCGCGGGCGCCCAAAGTTGAAGCATCCGCGCAGACTGCTGTCGCTGCGATTACCGCCGGAAGTGATTGCCAAGTGGAAGGCCACCGGCCCTGGCTGGCAGACGCGTATGGCGGAGGTTCTGGAGAAGTCGACTCCGAAGCCACGTCGATCCTCGGGCTGACAGCACGTTTCCCCGCGCCCCATCCCCGATGGCGCGGCGCATTCTTGGCTCCTGATCCCCGCCAGCGACAAGTAGCAGGGCGTCTGCCTCCAATCGGCCGTCTCGTCCGAAGGGTCACCGTCAGCCCCTCAGGATGCCGTGCATGTCCACTCCCGCCGACGAGTCCCGCGCCCCGCGTCCGGACCCAACCGCCTGGCTCGAGCGGATCGGGCACCGCATCCCGGACCCGGTACTGCTGTTCGCCGGGCTGTGGGTTGTCACCTTCCTCGCCGCCTGCCTGCTCGGCGGACACCAGTTCCAGGTCCCAGGCCCGGGCGGCGCCGCGGTCTCCCAGGCCATCAAGCCGATGTTCGAGTCGCAGCACGTGCGCTGGATCTTCGACAACGCGCT
>CAZKLS010000252.1:0-2563 GCA_964553405.1 uncultured Steroidobacteraceae bacterium | reverse complement strand
GGTGAGGCGTTGACCGTCAGCGTCGACGTCGCGAATACCAGCCGCATCGAGGCCGAGGAGGTGGTCCAGTTGTACGTTCGCGACCTGGTCGGAAACGTCACGCGGCCCGTCCGCGAGTTGAAGGGATTTCGCCGGGTGCGGCTCCCGCCGGGCCGGACCGTCACGGTCAGCTTCCGACTCGGCAGCGACGACTTCGCCTTCTTCGGGCGGGACAACACGCTGATCGTAGAGGCGGGCGAGTTCCACGTTTGGGCCGGAGGTAGTTCAGAGACCGAACTGCGCGCGGCGTTCCACGTCGTCGAGGCCGACGCAGCCGGTGGCTCGCCGTGACGCAGTCGGCCCGCTACCTGACCACCACCTCGCTGATCGTCGCGCTCGGCGGCTTCCTGATGGGGTTCGACGTCTCCGTGGTCTCCGGTGTCGTCGGCTTCGTCGAGGCCGAGTTCGCGCTGGGCCCGCTGCAGCTCGGCTGGGTCGTATCGTCGCTGTCGCTGACCGCGGCGCTCGGCATGCTGGCGTCGGGTCCGCTGAGCGACCGATTCGGCCGACGCCCGGTGCTGCAGGGCGCCGCCGTGCTGTTCGCGGTGTCGGCGATCGCCTCGGCCATGGCTCCGAACTACCCGTGGCTGGTGTTCGCGCGCATGCTCGGGGGTCTCGGCGTGGGCGCGGCGCTGATCGTCGCACCGATGTACATCGCGGAGATGGCGCCACCGGCTTCGCGCGGGCGGTTCGTTTCATTCAACCAGCTGAACATCGTGGTGGGCATCTCGGCCGCGTTCTTCAGTAACTACCTGATCCTGACGCTCGGCGAGTCGGGGACGGCGTGGAGCGAGGCGCTGCGATTCGGCGACTGGAACTGGCGCTGGATGCTCGGCATCGAGACGGTACCGGCTGCGGCTTACCTGCTCGCGCTGTCGTTGGTTCCGGAAAGTCCGCGCTGGCTGGCGATGCGCGGCCGCGACGCGGAGGCGACCGAGGTGCTCGCCCGGGTGGCCGGCCCGGGGGCCGGCGCGGTGCTGCGCGAGGTGAAAGAAAGCATCGCGGCTGAGGCGAGCCTCGGTCGGACGTCCTGGCGCGCGCTGCTCAACCCGTCGCTGCGGCTCGTGATGACCATCGGCATCGTGATCGGGATCATGCAGCAGGTCAGCGGCATCAACGCGGTGTTCTTCTACGCCCCGATGATCTTCGAGAAGTCGGGTATCGGCACCAACGCAGCGTTCATGCAGGCCGCACTGGTGGGCCTGGTCAACCTGGTGTTCACCGTCGTGGCGATGGCGGTGATCGATCGCCTGGGGCGACGTCCGCTGCTCGGCTTCGGGCTCACCGGAATCGCTGCGTGCATGCTGTTGCTGGCCTGGGCCTTCAGCGCCGGCGACGCAGCCAATCCCCGGCTCATACTGTTCGCGATCCTTGGCTTCGTCGCGAGCTTCGCGGTGTCGCTCGGGCCGGTCATGTGGGTGTTGTTCTCCGAACTCTTTCCGAATCGGGTGCGGGGCGTGGCCATTTCATTCGTGGGCCTGGTCAACTCGGCGACCGCATTCCTGGTGACGCTCATCTTCCCGTGGCAGCTACAGACGCTGGGCAGTTCCATGACCTTCCTGATCTACGGCCTTCTTGCGATAGCCGGGCTCGCTTTCGTGATGCGCGTGCTGCCGGAGACGAAGGGCCGTTCGCTGGAGGAGCTCGAGACGGTGCTGGTCGGGCGTCCAGCCGAATGACCACAAGACCCTCTTCAACAGCGGCGACCGCTTCGCCATGACCGCGGGCACATCCGCGTCGCCTGCGACGGACGGTCCGGTCAAGGTCGAGGTCGTGAAAGGTCGCGACGGCTATGTGCTGTTGCGGGGCGGGGCACCGTACATCATTCGCGGTGCCGGCATGGTCGTCGACGACGTCGCGCGGTTCGCCGCGAACGGCGGCAACTCGATCAGGAACTGGACAACCGACCGCCGTGTTCAGGACGTGGGCCGGCTGCTCGATTCGGCGCAGGCCCACGGCGTGACCGTGGCGCTCGGCCTGCCGATCAAGCCGGAGCGGCATGGTTTCGACTATGACGACCCGGCGGCGGTGGCCGCCCAGCGCGAGACGCTACGTGCAGACATCCTGCATTACCGGGACCATCCGGCGCTGCTGGCCTGGATCATCGGCAACGAGCTGGACCACAGCTACACCAACCCACGTGTCTGGGACGCCGTCGAGGACGTGGCTCGGATGATTGAGGCGCTGGATCCGAACCACCCGGTGACGACCACGCTCGCGGGCTACGATCCGAAGATCGCCAATGAGGTCCTGACACGGGCACCGAGCCTGGACTTCCTGAGCTTCCAGCTCTACGGGAGCCTGTTCTCGCTGCCCGAGCGCATCCGGTCGTCAGGATTTTCGCGGCCGTTCATGGTGACCGAGTGGGGCACGATCGGCTACTGGGAAATGGAGAAGACCGGCTGGGGTGCGCCGGTCGAGCTCACGAGCAGCGAGAAGGCGGACGTCATCGCGCGTGGCTGGCGCGAGGTGCTGAGCGCTTTCCCCGGGCAACTGATCGGGTCCTACGTGTTTTTCTGGGGCC
>CAZKLS010000251.1:0-2581 GCA_964553405.1 uncultured Steroidobacteraceae bacterium | reverse complement strand
GGGCCCGCGAGGAAGCGGCCGAGTTGAAGGCCTGCCGCGAACACGAGCGCGCTGCCGACCAGCGCGGCGGTTGCGATCAACAGCAGGTTCCTGGGCTGCCCCAGGTCAATCCGGCGCACGAGCCGTGACCTGCCTGGGACGACAAATTCCAGATTCATTGCGGCGCTGACCCTCTTCGCGACCGTCGACGAACTGACGCGGGACGCCCATGCTAGGGGCGTCGACACGTCGCGTCTTGGCAAAACCAGTCAAACGGCTGTCTCTACCGTGACCGTTCTCCATACGAGTTATTGTTGGAGACCGGGAGGTGGACCGGCTTTGTCGAGTCGCGCAAGTGTGCCGCATGGTCCTGAGACTCGCAACACGCTTTGATGGGTTTTATTAGATTTTGATTGATAATGAGTGACCCCCTGAAACCGCTACTCGGCGAGCTGACCGGTCCGCTTGCGCGGCTCGCGCGTGACGCCGCGGCGAGCCACAAGCTGACCGACCAGGTGCGGGCCGCGCTGCCGGAAAACCTGCGTTCCCACGTGCTTTCGGCCGTCCGGCGCGATGCCGACCTGGTCGTGATCGTGGACTCCGCCGCGTGGTCCGCGCGGGTGCGCTACGCGGGCCGGGCGCTCGGCGAGGCGATCGAGGCCGCCGGCGGCGCGCCGGTCGCGAAGGTCAGGGTGAAGGTGCGGGGAGGAGAGAGAAAGGGGATAGGGGATAGGGGTTAGGGGATAGGGGATAGGGACCAGGGGGTAGGACCCTCACCCTGCCCTCTCCCGCGCGGCGCGGGAGAGGGTGCCCGAAGGGCGGGTGAGGGTGCCGGCTATCCCCTATCCCCTACCCCCTAACCCCTCTCTTCCTACGCTGCCGTCGCAGGCACGTAGGCGATCGGCGCCTCGGCGGGCGTCTCGAAGGTCACTTCTTCCCAGGCGGTGGGGTCGGCCATCAGCGTCCGCAGCAGCCGGTTGTTCAGGCCGTGGCCGGACTTGTACGCGCTGAACTCGCCGATCAGGCTGTGCCCGAGCAGGTACAGGTCGCCGATCGCGTCGAGGATCTTGTGCTTGACGAACTCGTCCTCGTAGCGGAGCCCGTCCTCGTTCATGACGCCCTGGTCGTCGAGCACGATCGCGTTGTCGAGCGTGCCGCCGAGCGCGAGGTTGTGCGAGCGCATGTACTCGAGGTCGCGCATGAAACCGAAGGTCCGCGCGCGGCTCACCTCGCGCAGGAAGCTGGTCGTCGAGAAGTCCATCGAGGTCGCCTGCGAGCGCCGCTTGAAGACCGGATGGTCGAACTCGATTTCAAAGTTGATCTTGAAACCGTCGTAGGGATCGAAGCGCGCCCACTTGTCGCCGTCGGCGACCTTGACGCTCTTCAGGATCCGGACGAAGCGCTTCGGCGCGTCCTGCTCGACGATGCCGGCCGACTGCAGCAGGAACACGAACGGGCCGGCGCTGCCGTCCATGATCGGCACCTCGGGGGCGCTCAGTTCGATCCGCGCATTGTCGATGCCGAGACCCGCGAGCGCCGACAGCAGGTGCTCTGTGGTCGCCACCTTGACGCCGTCGCGGACCAGCGTCGTGCCGAGCGTGGTCTCGCCGACGAAGTCGGCCCGGGCCGGGACGTCGAGCGGCTCGTCGAGGTCGGTCCGGCGGAAGACGATGCCCGAGTCGGGCGGCGCCGGTCGCAGCGTCATCAGCACCTTGGTGCCGCTGTGCAGCCCGACGCCGGTGGCGCGGATGGAGTTCTTTAGCGTGCGCTGGTTGAGCATGGGCCGGTACCCGGGCAGTAGCCGCGTAGTCTAGCACCCGGCCGCCGCCGGATCGGAAGACCCGGCGCGCCGCAGGTGGCCGGGGCGCGGCCCGGAACCCGGAAGTCGTACTGGCGGGACTCCAGGGTTCCGGACCGGCCCGGCCGGCGGATCGCGGCGTTCCGCCTCAGTCGGCCTGGCGGCGCAGGAACGCCGGGATGTCGAGGAACGACTCATCGGACGCATCGGCGCGCAGGTCCTCGCCGACCGCGCGCTGCCGCCGGCGATGGGCGGGCGTCTCGTAGTCGGCGTAGTTGTCGAGCCCGCGACGGCCCCCGCGGCCCGCGACGACCTCGACCTTGGGCTGGCTCTGCTGAGGCATGCCGCGCACGGCCGCCGGCCGCCCGATCCCGGTGGCGACCACGGTCACGCGGATCTGGTCGGTCATCTCGGGATCGATCACGTAGCCGACCACGACGGTGGCGTCCTCCGAGGCGTACTGCTTGACCGTGTCGCCGACGACGTGGAACTCGCTGGTGCGCAGGTCCATGCCGGCCGTCACGTTGATCAGCAGGCCATGTGCGCCGGAGAGGTTCACGTCCTCGAGCAGCGGGCTCGAGATCGCGGCCTCGGCCGCAGCCCTGGCGCGATCATCGCCGGTCGCCGCGCCCGAACCCATCATCGCCATGCCGGTCTCGGCCATCACGGTTCGTACGTCGGCGAAGTCGACGTTGATCAGGCCGGGCCGGGTGATCAGTTCCGCGATGCCCTGCACCGCGCCCTGCAGCACCTGGTTCGCCGACTTGAACGCGTCGAGCAGCGTCACGTCGCCGCCGAGCACCG
>CAZKLS010000250.1:0-2598 GCA_964553405.1 uncultured Steroidobacteraceae bacterium | reverse complement strand
AGCCGTCGAAGAACGCGAGGGGCCCCAGGCGGGTCTCGACGCGGTCGGGGGTGAGGATCGACGGCGGGATCGGTTCGTACTCGACCTGGGCGGCCGCATTCATCGCTACGCCGACGAGCATGACCAGGCAGAGCGAATAGACCTTATGTTTCATAATGCGGGCTCCGATGGGTTCTTTGTTGATCATGACCGCGCGCCGCCAGCGCGTTACCTCGGCAGCACAAAGTTCGCCTGCAGCCGAAAGCGAAAGCCCTCGGGCCCGCCGTCGGGGGACTCGAGCCAGTAGCCGACGCCACCCTGCAGGCTGACCGGCAGCTTGCCGAACATCACCAGCCTGGAGAGTGCGGCATTGACCGGCACCGACCACTGCGCGGTCTGCCAGTTGTCGCTGGTCTCGGTCTGCACCGACGCGGTCCAGGCGCTCGGCCAGGTATGGGCCGCGAAGGGCTGCAAAAAGGTGTTGCTGATGTCCGGGCGATCGTCGTCGCCGGCGGGTGCCGTGGCCGCGAGCAGGCACAACGCCGTCGCAGCAGGCCAGTCGCGGCCGCTACGAGGCTCCGCCGGTCCAAGAATGGCATCCACATCGTGCTCCTGCTGGAAGGGCGATCGACGGCGACGGCTGATTTGCCGATGAAAAAGATAACCCGGTAAGCTCGCCTCAGTGATCATTGCGCGCCACTGCGGCAGGGGCGATGATTGTCAGCACTGACCGAGCGTGATCTGTATCGGTTGCCTGATGTGCCTGCGGGCCCGCCCGCCGGAGCGCGGATAGCGTTCGTCCGCGCCAACGCGCTTGCGCCATTTGTCGCGTTCCTGGAGGCGATCGGCGCGCCCGTCGACAGCTTGTTGAGCCAGGCGCGGGTCCCTCGTTCACTGCTGGACGAATCCGAGGCGCTGCTGCCGGTCCCGTCGGCATACAGGTTCGCCGAGCTGGTCGCCCGCCGCGAGCACCTGGAGGATCTCGGTATCCTGATCGGGCAACGTGCCTCCGCGTTCGATCTGGGTGAATACGGAGCGATCCTGCAACGTGCCTCGAGCGTCCACGACTACCTGCAGATTGGGATCCGGCTGATCGACGGCCACAGCAGCGGGACGAGGTTCTGGCTGCAGGCGGAAGGCGATGCGTTTCGTGTGAACCAGCATCTGAGCGGGCCACCGGGGCTCGGCCGCTGCATCGCGGACATTTACACCTTGCTCGTCACGATCAGCACGCTGCGGCGGATCGTCGGCCCGTCCTGGAACCCCGACGAGGTTCGGCTGCTGGCGGGTGACGAAGCGCTGCTCGGGGGGAGCGAAGTCTTCGGGGACGTCCCGCTGGTGATCTCCCAGACTCATTCTTCTTTCACGATCGCGCGCCGACTGATGCAGCTTCCGGTGCCCCCTTTGGCGACCGGGGCCACAGCGAACAGCCGCCAACCTGCAGGCGTGCCAATGCCGCTGGACTTCAAGGCATCGGCCGAGCAACTGATCACGTCCCTGTCGATCGAAGGGTATCCGGGTATCGAGACGGCCGCAGAAGCCGCTGGCCTGAGTCCGCGTACGCTGCAACGGCGGTTGGCTGAGGTTGGCATGACCTATTCCGGCCTCGTTTCAGCCAGCCGGCTCCGTCTGGCGAAGACCTGGCTCACCGAATCGGAGATGCCCGTTGCAGAGATTGCCGCGACGCTCGGTTACAGCGAAGCGACGAATTTCGTGCGTGCTTTTCGCCGCCAGACCGGTATCGCTCCGGCAGCCTTCCGACGCGTCAGGCGCGGGCTCAACTGAGCGGCCAGACGAACTTCCGTTCAGTCCGAGAAATTGGTCAGTTCACTGAACGGCGGGAAAAGTGGTGGCCGCGGCGGTCGCGGCATTGTCGTGTCCCTCGCACTTGGAGCAATGTGAGGGTCGAGACAATGGGGTCAGGCGCTCTGTTCCTTATGCTGCTTTCCAAGCAATATCGGCTGCGTGCCGGAACGGCATCATCAAAGGACAGATTTATGACAACTTCTGCATCCGCTGCTCGCCTGCTGGCGATTGTGTGCATCACGCTTGCCATGGCTGCGCGCGCCGAGGAGATGACCAATCCGGCCGCCGTCTTCTGCGAAGAGCAGGGTGGTGCCTATCGCGCGGTCCACGAAGCGGAGGGCGAGCGCGGAATCTGTGTCCTGCTGGATGGTCGAGAGGTCGATGCCTGGGGCTATTTCCGTGAACGCCACGCGTTGCCCTTGGTCGGTACGAAGCCGACCGGGGAAGCTATGCAGACTGATGGAGGGCCGGTGACCAGCAATAAAGTCGTAGGGGGCTGGACACGCCAGGACACGGTAAGCGAAGACGCCCAGGCGGCTTTGGACTGGGCGCTTGGGCAGATGAACACCGCGGCCGGATTACGGGCTGTCCGTGGGGTATGGACCCAGGTGGTTGCCGGGCTCAACTATGCAATTGAATTCCAACTCGACAACGACGAAGTGTGGCACACCGTTGTGTTTCGTGACCTCGACGGCAAGCTCCACCTCGTGCAGCCGGCGCAACTGGGCCCGCGGCCGGCTTTCGACCGAGTGAGCGGAGGGAAAGAGTCAGGCCGTGATGCATCACGGCCTGACCGGGGTTAACTGGTGGAGG
>CAZKLS010000249.1:0-2609 GCA_964553405.1 uncultured Steroidobacteraceae bacterium | reverse complement strand
GCTTGTCGATGGCCTTGCGCAGCGTGTACAGATGGCTGCGCAGCGTGTCGCTGTCAGGCAGCAGGTCGCCCCAGACCTCGCGTTCCAGCTGCTGCCGGGTCACCACGCGCGGCGAGGCCCGCATCAGCGCGGTCAGCAGCTTAAGGCCGATCGGGGTCAGGCTCAGCACCTGTCCGGCCCGGGTCACGCGCAGCGTCGCGGTGTCCAGCGTCAGGTCCCCGACCGTGTAGATCTCCCGTGCCACCGCACCGCGATGGCGACGCAGCAGCGTGCGGATCCGCGCCTCGAGTTCGCGCAGTTCGAACGGCTTGACCAGGTAGTCGTCCGCCCCGGCATCGAGTCCGGCGATCTTGTCGTCGAGCGTGTCTCGCGCAGTGAGCATCAGCAGCGGCGTCTCGTTGCGTGCCTCCTCGCGGAGCTTGCGGCACAGCGCGATTCCGTCGAGCCCCGGCAGCATCAGGTCCAGTACGACGACGTCGTAGGGATTCGTGACGGCCAGGTGGAGCCCCGTGACGCCGTCCGCTGCGTAGTCCACGGTGAAGCCGCGCTGCTCGAGAAATTCCAGGACCATCTCCGCGATGTCGCGGTGGTCCTCGATCAGCAGCACAGTCGCATTCTGCTGTGGTTCGGTCATCGTTCGCGTCCCGTCCGGCGACGAAGTCTAGCGCGAATCCCCGCGTTCACGCTGCCGTGATGGCCTCTTCACGCCGGCTTCACGCCCGGACGGGCAGGCTGCGCTCCATCGTTCCGACAGACGAGTCACGGATCACGGACATGATGAAGCTTGCACATCGAAACCTGCTCAACTTCCTCGCATTCCAGCTGGCCTGGTTCGCATGCGTGCTAGGCGGCGCCAGCGATCGCGTTCTCGCCGGCACGCTGGTCGTCGCCGCCGCGATCGGCCTTCACCTGGGACTCTCGATACGCCCGTGGCGCGAGGCCGTGCTGGTGGTCGTGGCCAGTGCGATCGGGCTGTTCTGGGACAGCCTGATCGTCTCGCTGGGCCTGATGAGCTATCCGTCCGGGGTCGTGGCAGCAGGGCTCGCGCCGACCTGGATCGTGGCCATGTGGGCGCTGTTCGCGACGACGCTGAATTCCTCGCTCGGGTGGCTCAGGGGACGACCCCTGCTCGCAGCGCTGATGGGCGGGGTCGGGGGGCCGCTGGCCTACCTCGCCGGCCATCGCCTCGGCGGTGTGGAAATGGCGGAGCCGCTGCTGGCACTGGCGGCGCAGGGCGTCGGCTGGGCGGCGTTGATGCCGCTGCTGACGATGATCGGGGCCCGCCTGAACGGCTTCGACGCGGCGGTCTCGCCGGATGTCTCGACGGTTCGGCCGCAGGAGGTGCGCCATGTTTGATCTTCAACTCTGGCTTTCGGGCTTGCAGGTGCTTGCCGTTGTCGCGCTGATCGGGTGGCTCGCGAGCCTGCGACTCAACGACGTCAGCATCGTCGACAGCCTGTGGTCGCTGATGTTCCTCGCGGCGGCCGTTACCTACGCATGGGGCCAGCCAGGACCACTCGGCGGCAGGGCGCTGCTGGTGCTCGTGCTGGTCGCGGCCTGGGCGATTCGCCTGTCGGCCTACATCACCTGGCGCAACCGCGGTCACGGAGAGGATTTCCGGTACCGGCAGATCCGTGCCAACAACGAGCCGTTCTTCGCGATCAAGAGCCTCTACATCGTCTTCGGGCTGCAGGCGGGACTGGCGTGGATCGTGTCGCTGCCGCTGCTCGCTGCGATCAACTCGACGCGCCCGCTCGGCTGGCTGGACTTCGCCGGTGTGGCGCTGTGGGGCGTGGGCCTGCTGTTCGAAGCCGTCGGGGACTGGCAGCTCGCCCGCTTCAAGTCGGACCCCGGCAATCGAGGTCGGGTGCTCGATGAGGGCCTGTGGCGCTACACGCGTCATCCGAACTACTTCGGCGACTTCTGCGTGTGGTGGGGTCTGTACCTGATCGCGATCGCCGCGGGCGGTGCCTGGAGCGTCGTCGGTCCGCTGCTGATGACGCTGCTGCTGTTGCGCGTGTCCGGCGTGGCGCTGCTCGAGCGGGACATCGCCGAGCGTCGGCCCGGATATGCGAGCTACGTCGCCAGCACGAACGCCTTCTTTCCGGGACCGCCCAGGCAGTTCGACGGAGGAACTCGATGATGAACCGATTCGCTGTCGCTTTGTTTTCGCTGCTGGCCGTCTGCGCCCAAGCCGTGTCCGCGGCAACCGAGTCGACGGATCCGCGGCAACTCGACTTCGACGTGTTCCTGGACGACCGGCCGATCGGGTATCAGCGATTCGCGCTGGTCCCCGTGCGGGACGGTCTGCGGATCGAGACCCGCGCGGAGTTCGAGGTCAGGATCCTGGGATTCACGGCCTTCGAGTATCTGCACAGCAACGTCGAGCAGTGGCGCGACGGCTGCCTGGATTCGATCGAGTCGAGCACCGATTCGAATGGAGAGATCTACCGCGTTTCCGGGCGCGCGGACGACAGGGGTTTTCGCGTCGCCGGCAACAGCGATGAGCGGCGGCTCCAGGGCTGCGTCGTTTCGTTTGCGTACTGGGACAAGACCCGGCTGCTCGGCCGGGAACAACTGCTGAACCCGCAGACGGGTGAGCACGTGGC
>CAZKLS010000248.1:0-2644 GCA_964553405.1 uncultured Steroidobacteraceae bacterium | reverse complement strand
AGACGACGAAAGGCGCAATGCGGCTATCAATTTCCCCTTACTGACGTGGCTGTGCATTGGGCGTAGGAAAGTCCTACATCCGACGTTTGGCCGGTGCGCCAACGGACCTCAACCAGAACAGGCGTAGCGACCGGCGGCGGGCGCACGCAACAACGGCTCCAAGAAAGCCTCTGGAGGGGAAATGAAACGCATACGGCTATCGGTATTACCGGTATCGCTGCTGGCTGCCGCATGGCTGACGGTGGCGGCGACCCCGGCGGCCGCGCAGGACACGGGTCCGGCGAAGGATAGCGTCGCGATCAAGGTCGACGACCGGCCTGATCCATTGACGACACGTCAGCGAGAGCTGAAACAGAAAGCAGTCGAGGCGAGACTTCGTGGTAAGGCCTACGGCCGCAAGCACGAGGTCGCGCGCGGACAGTTCGTCGAACTCGAGCGCGAAGGCGAGGATCCCGTGTGGACGGTGCTGGGCGAGTTCGGGGACTTCACCCATAACAGCATCGCCGAGCCCGATCGCGCCCATGACAACACGACCATCTGGTCGCCTGACTTCAGCCGTGACCATTACCTCGACATGCTGTTCGCGGAGGGCGAGGGCGCGAACTCGATGCGCAGCTACTACATCGAGCAGTCCTCGAATCGCTACACGGTGTACGGCGACGTCACTGACTGGACGGTTGCGCCGCAGGCTGCCTGCAGCTATGACGACGACCTCGGCGGCCCCGCGGTCTGGCAGTTCCTGATCGACACGACCACGGACTGGTACAACCAGCAAGTCCTGGCAGGCAGGACGGCAGCGGAGATCGACGCGTATCTCGCCCAGTTCGACGTCTGGGACCGCTATGACTGGGATGGCGACGGCAATTTCGACGAACCTGACGGATACATCGACCACGCCCAGTTCGTGCATGCGGGCGAGGGTAACGAAGCGGGCGGCGGCGCGCTGGGCGACTGTGCGATCTGGAGCCACAGCTGGTTCGCCTACTTCAACCTGATCGGCATCGCAGGTCCGTCTCCGGATTTCCTGATCGGCGGCATCCGGATTGGCAACAGCAGCTACTGGGTGAACAAATACACGATCCAGCCGGAGAACGGCGGTGTCGGTGTCTTCGCCCACGAATACGGCCACGACCTCGGGCTGCCGGACCTGTATGACTATACGGGTGAGAACTCGACCGGGTTCTGGACGTTGATGTCCAGCGGTTCCTGGCTCAGCCAGGACGACACGGATATCGGTTCCGCGCCGGGTCACCTCGGCGTCTGGGAGAAGTTCCAGCTCGGCTGGCTGAACTACGAGGTGGCCTTCGCCGGTCAGAAATCAGAGCACAAGCTGGGCCCGGCCGAAACCAACACGAAGCAGGCGCAGGGCTTGTTCGTGGTGCTGCCACCCAAGGAGGTGGTCGACCGGATCGGCGACCCGTACTCGGGCATGTTCTTCTACTACAGCGGAGCGGGCAACAACCTCGACCACTACATGTACAGAGCCGTGAACCTCGGTGCCGGATCGACGTTGACCGCCAAGGTGAACTACCGGATCGAGCTGGACTGGGACTACGCGTACCTCGTGGTCTCGACCGACGGCGGTGCGAGCTGGATGGCCGTCGCGACAAATCACTCGACCGCCGCGGACCCGAATGGCCAGAACTTCGGCAACGGCATCACCGGGTCCTCCGGAGGCTGGGTCGATCTGACTGCGGACCTGTCGGCGTTCTCGGGCGACGTGCTGCTCGGCTTCCGATACTGGACTGATGTCACAGTGATCGAGCGCGGCCTGATGGTGGACGACGTCATGATCAGCGGCTATCCGCTCGATGACGCCGAGGGCGATTTCGGCTGGTCGTTCGACGGGTTCCGTCGCACTGACGGCATCGACAGCAAGTTCTTCTCGAACTACTACGTGGCCGAGTTCCGTCAGTACCGTGGTTACGATCAAGGTCTCGGCAACGCCTACAACTTCGGCTGGGGCGGAGTGCCCGGCCTCGGGAGCTTCGTCGAGCACTTCCCATACCAGGACGGGCTGCTGGTGAGCTACTGGGACACCTCCTTCACGAACAACAACGTCGGAGCGAACTGCGCGGCCGGCCGTTGCGGCGGACTGCTGCTGACGGTGGATGCGCATCCGGCGCTGATGTACCGGGCCGACGGAGGGCTCTGGCGGAACCGCGTGCAGACCTACGACTCGACCTTCGGACTCGATGCGACCGATGCGATCACGCTGCACTATGGCGGCGTCCCGTCGTTCCATCCCAGCCTGCCGGCGAACCCGGTGTTCGACGACAATCTCTCGTACTACGATCCGGGCAATCCGCTGGGCAGCGTCATCACGCCGGTCACCGGGACGCAGATCCGGGTCAAGAGCGTGAGCGCGCTGGGCAGCTTCATGCAGGTGGAGGTGCGGCCCTCGAAGTAGTCTCCGCTGTTCCTAGAGGGGCTGGCCGGCAAACCTGATGCCGGCTGGCGGATCAAACGGGAGGCTCCAGCCATGCCGGAGCCTCCCTGAAAAGCTCGAGAGTCTCGCGCGGGCCGGTGCGAAGCTGCGTTTCGGCCTGCACCCGCCGCCTACGTAGAGTAGGCGATATCCAGCGCTGCTGCGCTGGCATACCCTTGGATGGTTTCGGGAGGCCCGAAAGGAGCGGTCCATGGC
>CAZKLS010000247.1:0-2652 GCA_964553405.1 uncultured Steroidobacteraceae bacterium | reverse complement strand
GGCGACGGGGTGCAGGATGCGTTCCTGGAGGAGCCGCGCGTGCGGTTTGTTTCGATCCACGAGGCCGGGCGATGGCCCTACACCGGCATGGCCCGGGACCGCGGGGCGGGCTACGCGCTGAACCTGCCGGTACCGGCCGGCTTCAACGACAGCGAACTCGAGTTCCTGCTGGACGAGCTGGTCGTGCCGCTGGCCGGGGACTTCGCGCCCGAGGCGGTGGTGATCACCTGCGGCACCGACGCGCTCGCGGGGGACCCACTTTCGAGGCTCGCGCTGTCGAACGTGGGACTGTGGAACGCGGTAGAGCGGCTCGCCGCGCTGGCCGGGCCGGTCGTCGTGCTGGGCGGCGGAGGTTACAACCCCTGGACGCTGGCTCGATGCTGGGCCGGGCTCTGGGGCCGGCTCTCCGGTCGGAAAGTCCCGGTGGCGCTGCCGGAGAGCGCGAAGGTAGTCTTGCAGGGCCTGCACTGCGACCTCGTCGACGACGAGGACGTGGAGGCGGCCTGGCTCACCACGCTGACCGACCGGCCGAGGCCGGGAGCGGTCCGGGAGCCGGTGCTCGCGCTCGCAGAGCTCGCGGCAAAGGGGAGGTCGTCGAATGCCATGGCTTGAATCGATCCAGAGCATCGAGGAGTACGAGGACGTCGTCCTCGATTCCGGGCTCGTCGCAGCGTTCGAGGCACAGTCGTCCGCGCGGCCGCCGCGACCGATCCGCTTCTCGACGCCGACCTTCAAGGACTACGCCAGCACCGAGCTCAAGGGCTGCACCAGGAACAGCTTTCCCTCGTTCTCGATCACGGCGGGTGCCTGCGGCCTGAACTGCGACCACTGTCGCGCCGAGATCCTCAAGCCGATGATCGCCGCGACCTCGCCGGCGATGCTGGACCGCAAGGTGCGGCACCTCGTCGCAACCCAGAACCTGCAGGGCTTCCTGCTCTCGGGCGGCTCGAACAGGCGCAACGAGATTCCCTACGAACGCTTCTACCCGGTCGTGGAGAGGCTGAAGCGGGATTTTCCCCAGCTGAACATCGCGATCCACACCGCGCTCACCGACGAGGCCGGCGCCCGGGCGATGGAGGCCGCCGGCGTGGACACCGCGATGATGGACGTGATCGGCGCTGCGGAGACGATCCGGGACGTCTATCACCTCGACCGGCCGGTCGAGGACTTCGAGTCGACGCTGGCGGCGTTGTGCTCGACGTCGATGAACGTCAGCCCGCACATCGTCATCGGCCTGCATTACGGCCGGATCCTCGGCGAGCAGAACGCGCTCGACATCGTCAGCCGCCACAACGTGCATGCGTTGGTGCTGGTGGTCGTAATGCCGTTCTACGCGCAGCCCGGAATGTACGAGGTTCCCGATGCGCACCAGGTCGGGCGCGTCTTCGGCGAGGCGCGGCGACGGCTCCCGGACCGGCAGGTGTTGCTCGGTTGCGCGCGGCCGCCGGGTTTGCACAAGCGGCTCGTGGATGCTTATGCGGTGATGGCGGGTCTCGACGGCATCGCTTTCCCGGCCGACGGCGTGGTCGCCGTTGCGCGGGCGACCGGACGCCCGTTCCACCAGGAACACGCCTGCTGCTCGATAAAGCTCGGCGCCGCCGCGCCGCAGGCCAGCAGCAGCTGCGCGGCCTGAGCCGGCCCGCGAAAGACACGAGGAGTCGAAGATGAGCTGTATCAAGCAAGGCGCCGAAGCGGGCAGCGGCATGCCTGGCACGGACCGCGACTGGAACGCCTACGGACGGATGCAGCCGCGGACGCCCGAGCGGACCCCGGCCGACGCCCGCAACGGACGACGGGTCAGGGACGCCCGGGTGCCGCCGCAGGGCGTGTACCTGCCGAACAACAACCGGCTCACGCCGGAGATGCGCTCGCCCGAATACGTGCAGATGTCCACTGCCGCTGCGATCACGCTGGGAGTGATGCCCGGCAGGATGCATCGCTGCGGCTGCACGCGTTGCCTGAACCTGCTGCTGACCTACCCCGAAGGCTGCCGGGCGAACTGCGCCTACTGCGGGCTCGCGCGGCACCGCGAGGCCGACCGGGACTACGCGGACCGCAACTTCATCCGCGTCGACTGGCCGGCCGTGCCGATGCACGAGATCGCAGAAATCGTCGCCCGCGACGGCGAGCGCAGCCCGTTCCACCGCATGTGCATCTCGATGATCACGCATCCGCGATCGGACGAGGACACCGTCGCGGTGCTGAAGACCTGGACCGCGCGGATCGATCCGGCGACGATCCCGGTCTCGATTCTCTCGAACCCGACCACGATGGGTCGCGAGGACGTCGTTCGGCTCAAGGACCTCGGCGCCGACATCTTCACCGTCGCGCTCGATGCGGCCACGCCGGCGATCTTCGAGCGCACGCGCGGCAAGGGCGTCCAGTCGCCGCACCGGTGGGACAAGTACTGGGAGGTGCTGCTGCACGCGCGCGAGGTCTTCGGGCCGCAGAAGTTCGGCGCGCACATCATCGTCGGCATGGGCGAGAGCGAGTACGAGCTGTTGTCGCTGGTCCAGCAGCTGGTGGACCTCGGCGGCCACAGCCACCTGTTCTGCTTCTTCCCGGAGCAGGGTTCGCTGATGGATCACCTGCCGGCGACGCCGCGCGACCAGTGGCGCCGCGTGCAGCTCGCCCGCTACCTGATCGACTACG
>CAZKLS010000246.1:0-2662 GCA_964553405.1 uncultured Steroidobacteraceae bacterium | reverse complement strand
GTCCTTGGTGACGTTCCAGACCATGAAGTCCTCGGCCAGGCTCAGCGGGCCGTCGTAGGTCTTGCGGATGCGTGAGTACACCTGTGGGGTCGTGTCGAAGTCCTTGAAGAAGTGATAAGCGATGGCGAGGCGTGGCTTCACCTCGCTCATCACCTTGCCGAAAGCTTCGGGCGCAGTGTGGACCTGAGTCCCGACCAGGAGAGCGGACTCCGGCGTGAAGCCCATCTTCTTCACCAGGTCGGGCACCGCAATGAAGCACTCATGGATCACGATGTCGGCGTTCCTGGCGTACTGCACGAACCACTTGTTGGGGTAGGTGTCGGAGCTGAACACGAATTTCAGGCCATTCCATTCCAGCGCGAAACTCACCGAGCCGTCGATCGCGTGAACCGCCGGGAAGGAACGAATCACCACACCGTTCTCGTTGTAGACGATCTGGTTCTCGCCCTTGTAGTCGAACTCGTGCACCTCGAGCTTGTAGCCGCGCGGGTCGACGTTGCCAACCCGCCCGGTGATGTCCCAGAGCAGCATCTTCTGCATCGCGTCCATCGCCGCAGCCGTACCGAGCTCGGGAATCCGGCCGCTCGGCCCCCAGATCCGCAATGGCACGTTGCGGCCCATCAGGGCGCCGCCTACGTAGTACTCCGGCACCGCGCCGAAGTGGTCGGTGTGCAGGTGGCCGATGAAGATCTTGTCGAGGTAGTTGTAGGGAATCTGCAGCGACGAAACCCGCTCGGAAGAGCCAGAGCCCGCGTCGAACAGGAACTTGTCACCGTTGCCGAGCTCCACGAGGAAACAGGCGGCCGCCTGGAAGGCGCGGGTCGTGGGCATACCGGTCCCGCAGGCGATGATCCGCATCTCATCGGGCTTCAGGTCCTCGGAGTTCGGGTAATAAACGTCCCGCTCGCGTGCCTTGGTGGGCGATAATTTCGTGGCGTCTTCCGCATGCGAGCTGGAGACCCATGGTGAACCGGCCATCAGCATCACACCGGCCAACAGGCCAAGCGCGGCGCCGCCGACCGCGAATTGCGTCAAGGCCCTGTTTGAGAAACTCATGCTGCATCCCCCTTGTAGTCAGATCCTGTGGAACCTCGAGCTGGTTCCCGGCAGTGCGCGGGCGAGGCTACGATCCGAACGCGACGATGTGCAGTCACTAACTGTTACGTAACGGACATGGATGCCGATAAGCCGTTGACAGAGCAGGACATTCGCGCCCAGCTGCATCGAATCCTGGAGAGCGCTGAGTTTGCGAGTTCCGCGCGTCTGAAGCATTTCCTCACCTTTATCGTCGAGGAAGCCTTGGCAGGTCGCGCCGCACGACTCAAGGGGGTCACCATCGCCCAGGCCGTCTTCGGGGCGGACAAGTCCTTCGATCCCGAAACCAACAGCATCGTGCGCGTCGAGGCCGGCCGTCTGCGCCAGCGACTCGGGGAGTACTACGCCGGGGCCGGCCGCGATGACCCAATCCGCTTCAACGTGCCGAAGGGCACGTACGCGCCGGAGATCTTGCCCAACCCTCGAGTTGCCGAGTCTCCACCGCCCCCGGCAGTAACCCGTCAGAGCGACCAGAAGCGCCGCAGGCGGTGGCAGCCGGTGGCCTTGACTGCGCTGCTGATCATCGCCGTGGTCGGTTGGTTTCTGCTGGCCCGGAATGGCCAGCTCCCGGACGCCGGTCCGGCGCCACATTCGGGTGCCCCGGGGAGCCAGGTCACAGAATCACGAGTCCTGTTCGACCAGGCTTTCGAGGTGCTGATGCCACCCGAGGACGCAGCGCGCATGGCTGCGGCGCAGGACTTGTTCGGGCGGGTCATCGAGCTGGAACCGAGTTTTTCCGGCGGCTACAGCGGCAAGAGCATCACGCACTCCGTGAAGGTGATGTTCTTGAAATCCCGGGACCCGTCCCGGGACATCGATCAGGCGTTGAGCCTGGCCAGTCGAGCCGTCGAACTCGACAGCGAGGATGCCCTCGGCTACTCCGCTCTCGCGCTTGCTTACTCCCTGAAGGGCGACCGGGACCGTGCCGTGGAGAATGCGCGCCGGGCGCTGGGCGCATCCGGCCGGGACGCAAAAGCAAATGCAATGGCAGGACTGGCGCTACTGGTCGCGGGTCGGCCCAGGGAAGCGATCGACCTGATGTCGAACGCGCTGAGGGCCAATCCCGGGGCTTCCCGGATGCCTTACTTGAACATCATCGCCATGGCGTACTACGTGAATGGGGACCTCGCGAAAGCAGCGGAGACGCTCGAAGAGAACATCGCCCGCAGCGGCCCCACCGGGCCTCATATGGACGTGTTTCTCGCGGCCACATATTCCGGGCTCGGCCGGACTCTCGAGGCGGAAGCGGTCGTCGAGAGGCTGCTGAGGACGGCGCCTGACTATCCGGTGGAGGCCTGGCTGGCCAATTTCCTGAAGTCCGACCAGGCCCTGACCCAGACGATGGACCGCCTGCGGGCCGCGGGCCTGCCGGCAGCTACGGGAGCGTGACTTTTCCTCGGGCCAATGCGGGTCGGAAGCGGATGTGCGGGGATTTCGGCGACGTAGGGCTGAACATGGCCTCCGCTTGAAGCAGCCTCGATACTTCGAGGCGCCCTGCGAACCAGCAGGTCGGGAGTTCGACTACCGCGCGACGCGCGGTAGGACGTTGCGGCATCGCGGCAGCAAG
>CAZKLS010000245.1:0-2690 GCA_964553405.1 uncultured Steroidobacteraceae bacterium | reverse complement strand
GGATCTGCTCCTCGTGCAGCTCCGGGCGGTCGCGGCGTGATTCGCTGAAAGCACTGAGCTTCTGCCGGAGGCGCTCGCGCCAGGTGGGCTCCGCGGATGCCGGCGCGACGGCCGACCGTGCCAGCCCGGCAGCCAGCACGGGTCCGCCGACCAACGCCACGACCAGGACCAGGATCGGCAGGCGGCGATTTCCAGGGTGCACAGTCACGCCCGGGAAGCTAGCATGACCGGGTCGTTTCGTGGTGCTCCCGGACGTCCACATGCCTCTTCAGTCGAAACCGTGCCCCCCGGCATGAAGTCGAATTCACGTACGGCAATACTGGCGGGTGCTTCGGGGCTGGTCGGAGGCGAGTGTCTGGACTGCCTGCTGGCGCGGCCGGAGTACGGCGAGGTGATCGTGCTGGTGCGGCGCGAGCTCGGCGCGGCGGCCCGGCACCCGAAAGTGCGACAGATCGTCACCGATTTCTCCGAACTCGATTCCGTCGGGCCGGCACTCGCCGGCGAGCACGTCTTCTGCGCGCTCGGCACCACGATCCGCAAGGCGGGTTCACAGCAGAGCTTTCGCGAAGTGGACTACGAGTACCCGCGGCGGCTCGCGGAGCTGGCGCGGCGAGGGGGCGCGCGTCATTTCTCGATCGTCAGCGCGCTGGGCGCGAGCCCCGGCTCCCCCTTCTTCTACTCACGCGTCAAGGGCGAGCTCGAGCAGGCGTTGAAGCTGATGGACTGGCCGAGTCTCGGGATCTTCCGGCCGTCGCTGATCGCCGGCGAGCGGACCGAGTCGCGGCCGCTGGAGAAGCTCGGTGAGCGGCTGCTGCGCTTCGCGCCGGCCGGCTGGAGTCCCGTCGAGGCGCGCGAGATCGCCCGCGCGATGGTGGCTGTTGCGCTGAAGGAACCACGCGGCGTCACGATCGTCGAGTCTCGGGAAATCGGGCGCCGGGCGAAGTCGCTGGGCTGAGCCCGCCGCGGCTCGGCGCGTCTACCTCGCCCGGGATCCGTCGTGTTCGCGGCGGTCAGCCCGCCGGCGGTCCCAGCGAGCGCAGCAGTTCCTCGACGCCCGGATCTCCGGGGAGCAGCTCCATCAGCTGCTCTGCGTACGCCCGTGCGCGCTCGAGCTCGCCGGCCTCGGCATGGAAGTTCGCGAGTGCGGACAGCACGCTGGTGTCGTTCGGCGCTCGCTCGAGCGCCTGCTCGAGCACGGCGATGGCCTGCGCCCGTGCCCCCTGGGAATGCAGGCCCACCGCATAGACGTAAGCGAAACGGGTGTTGCCCGGTGCCTGCTCGGAGGCCGTGCGCAGCTCGCCGACTCCCTCGTCCAGCTGTTGCTGGCGGATCAGCGCCAGGCCCAGCGCATGATGCAGTGCGGGATCCGAAGGCACTCGCTGCAGGCCTTCGCGCAGGACCGCCTCCGCCTCGGGCTCGAGCTGCTGGCTGCGCTTGAGGTCCGCCAGGTTGACCCAGGCGGGGACGTAGCGCGGATCGAGGGCCAGCGCAGCGCGATACTCGGCCTCGGCGCCGGCGTAGTCGCCTCGCAACAGCAGGTAGCCACCGAGGTTGCTGCGGTTCTCGGGCCGGTCCGCGTTGAAGCGCTCCGCCGCGACGTACTCCGCCGACGCCCGCTCGAAGGCCTGGCGGTGGTCCTCGCCGATGGCATCGGCCGCGAGCGGTGCCAGCACGTGGGCCGCCTGCAACCGGACGATCCGCGAGGGATCCGCGAGCAGCGGCAGCGCGCTGCGGCGCTCGAGCGGCGGCAGCTGCTCGATCACCTCGAGCGCGGCGCGGCGTACCAGCGGGCTCGGGTCCTTCAGCGCCGACATCGCGACGGCCATCCCCTCGCGCGTGGGCCGGCGGGCGATCCGGGACAGCGCCGAGGCCCGCGCGATCGCGGACTCGGCTGGATTGGCCGCGACCTGCAGCAGCGGATAGGCCGCGCGCGGATCGCCCTGGTCGGCCAGCCAGAATGCTGCGGCGAAGTCCTGGAAGCCGGTCTTCGGCTGTGGATACCGGCTGCGGATCTCGCCGGCTGCCCACTCGCCGCTGCGATCCGCGTGACATCCGGTGCAGGCGTCGGGTGTGCCGAGCTGCGCGGCGAGGTCGGGGCGTGGAATCCTGAAGCTGTGATCGTGCCGCGGGTCCACCACCATGTAGTTTTCGGTCTTCATGTGGCAGGCGGTGCAGGCCGAACCCGCCGTCCCCGCCTCGTGGAAGTGGTGCTCCGGCGCGTCGTACTTCGAGGCGAGGTGGCACTGGGCGCAGACGGTGTTGCCGTCGGCCAGCAGCTGTTGCGTGTGTGGATCGTGACAGTCGGAGCAGGTGACGCCCTTCTCGTACATGCGGCTCGAGAGGAACGAGCCCCACTTGTAGACCTCGTCGCGCTGCTGCCCGTCCGGGTGGTACAGCCCGTCCATCAGCAGGGCTGGCAGATAGTGGTCCGTGAGCATTTCCCCGGCGCGGTATTCGTTGGAGAACTGGCCGCGCCGCGCATGGCACTGGCCGCACACCGCGAGCTCGCGCCCGGTGCCGCGCGCCTGGCTGCGGGTAGCGTTGCCGGTCGTCGGGTCGATGCTCCAGCTCACGCCGCGGCGCTCGTCCAGCGCCACCGTGAGGCCGCTCCGCGCGGGTCGCTGGCCGGCCTTCGCAGCCTGCTCCGCCAGTTCGACGTGAACCGAGCCCGGCCCGTGGCAGGCCTCGCA
>CAZKLS010000244.1:0-2724 GCA_964553405.1 uncultured Steroidobacteraceae bacterium | reverse complement strand
GAGTCCTCGGCCATGTAGCGCAGGTACTGCATAGCGAACAGGCAGGTCGGCGCGACGAGCGCCTCGCGGGTTCTGGCGTCCACCCACAGCGCCGCGGCCGCACGCAGGCAACGACGCGCGGTGGTCTCGGCCAGCTTGCGACCGAAGACGAGCCCGGCGGCCTCCTTGATGAAGTTCGGCAGCTCGCTCGCGATCAGCTCCCGATAGCCCGGCACGTGGCGCTCGAGGATCACGGCCGCGCGGCGGTCGAGCACCGCGATGTCGCTGGTCACGGCGGGCAGGCCGAGCGTCGTGCAGGCCAGGTTGTAGACGATCGCGCGCGGCAATGTGACCCCCTCCGGCCAGGCGTCCCGCAGGTCGCGATCGTCAGGCAGGCTGCCGCCGCCACCCCACTCGGGCGGGTAGCTCGGGATGGAGCGGCCATAGCTCACCGAACCGGTCGAGCGGATGCGAACCCGCGTCTGCGGGACCAGGCCGCCGAACGGCGCCAGCAACGGCGCGATGCGCAGCAGCGTGCCGGTGTGGGCGCGGATTCCCGCTTCGAGCAGGCGCTGCATCGCTTCGGCGTCGGATCGCGGCATCGCGTGGCCGCCGGATGCTGCGCAACCCGCGACTTCCTCGCGGAAGGCGGTCGCCAGCCTCGCCGCCTCCTCGGGCGCGTCGGCGCGTATGCCCTGCATCGTGACGCCGTCGGCGCGTGCGAACTGCCGGACGACGCCCGGATGGCCGGGATCGAAGCCTCCCCGAAAGCCGGCCCGGCCGGCCCCGATCAGGTAGGTGACCGCGGGTGGCGGCTCGCCGACACGCTGCGCATGCGGCGCCAGCCGTCGCTCGGTTTCCGCGCGACTCGCCACCGACAGCGCATAGGCCGCGTCGGTCGCGATCTTGCCGCTCTGCAGCGCCGTGTCCGACATCGCGACGAACACGCGCAGGATCGCCTCGCGCTCGCCGAACGACGTGCGGAACGTGTCGGGCGTGGGCATGCCAGGCTGCCCGATGCCGCGCTCGAGCGCGACATACAGCTTCTCCAGCAGGTCGGGCAGGTGCGTCAGCGCACCGACGTTCTCGCACAACGGCACCAGGCGCACCCGTTTCACCCGCTCGACCATCGCTGCGCGGCGCGTTGCCGGGACGCGCGCGGCCAGGAAGGCGTCCACGCGCTCGGCTGGACCGTCGAACAATTCGGTCGCAGCCTGCTGGTAGAGCATGCCGGCCTTGACCACGGCGCCGATCTCGGCGCTGGAGTTCACCTGCGGGATGCTGATCTCGTAGATCGCGTTCTGTTTCGGCTCCACGCCGAGGCGCTCGCAGGCCAGGTGATAGAGCACGTTGGCGCGCGCGACCGAGGAGAGGATCTTGAGGATCTTCTCCTCGTCCTGCTCGATGAACGGGTTGGGAGCGCGGAACAGGATGTGCCGGTCCTCGCCGGGCAGGACCCCGTGACGCAGCAGGCCGAGCACGACCTTCTCAGGGACCTGGAGCCAGTCCGGGCTGATCTGGCGGCCCTCGAGGTCGAGCAGCACCTCGCTGCACGGTCCGAGCAGGTCGGCCAGGGACTCCTCGTACTCGAGCCGCGCCTCCATCAGCGGGTTCCACTCGATGTGCGCCAGCGCGAGCCTTGCGCGGTCCGGTCCCGCGCTGGTGGTCGCGCCGAGCGCGCGCTCGACCTGCTCGGCGCGATGGGTGGTGGAGTCCGGATGCTTGGTGCCAGTCAGCCGCAGCGACTCGTGCCGCGGGCTCTCGAGGAACCGTCGGCGTGCGACGGAGAAAGCCTCTGGATCGAGGCCGTCCAGCGCCGTGTAGCGCTCGGCGGTGCAGATGCTCTCCCATACGTCAACCGGGTCGGCTTGCGGAGCCGCCGCCGCTGCCGCGCCCGACCCGAGTCGTCCCTGCGTCTCGATCCGCGCCTTGACGCGATCCATGAAGACCGCGAGTTCCTTGACGTCCTTGGAGCCGTAGGAGAGTCGCTGCCAGGTGCCGTAGCGGGCCGCGCCGGCTGCGCTGCCAGCGAAAGCGGCGAACGGGATGCCGCCGACGCCGCCGGAGAGCAGCAGCTCAAACGCATCGACCGAGTCGCGCACGACGGCCCGCTCGTACACGCCGTTGCGCAGCCGGTCGAAGGGTTCCCCGACCAGGCCGGGGAAGGCGAGCGGCGCATAGAACGTGCCGCCGAAGTCGGTGCGCTCGACGCCGAGGTGGGCGAGCTCGTCGGCCGCGCGCAGCATGAAGTCGCGGCGCTCGCGCATGTACGGCGAGGGGCGGCGCAGCGCCGCAAGCGGGCTCTGCAGCGCCGCAAGGGCCCAGTCCTGCGCGAGCGTCGAGGGCGTCGCGACCAGCCAGGCCGACAGGTTGGCGAGCACCTCGCGCGCCCGCACGCCGTTGACGCGGACCTGGTCGGAAATGACGAGCCAGCAGGCGCGCGTCCCGGTCGATGCGCCGAACATGTCCATCTTGGAGAGGCCCGACAGCGACACGACCCAGTCGCGCCACTCGGGACAGGCGAAGGCCGGGTTCACGAACGAGCCCACGTAGTCGAGTCGCTGGTACACCGAGTCGTACAGCACGTAGCAGCGGTGCTCCGCGGCCACCCGCACCAGCTCCTCGATCAGCTCGCGCGGATACACGCGCCCGGTCGGGTTGTGGGGATTGTTCAGGATCACCGAGGAAATGCCGCCTCGCGCCAGCAGCTGCCCGAGCTGCTGCGGGTCGGGCAGGAAGTCCGGC
>CAZKLS010000243.1:0-2743 GCA_964553405.1 uncultured Steroidobacteraceae bacterium | reverse complement strand
ACGTCTATTTCCTCGAGGCGCAGGCCCAGGACCTGAGCGTCGGCTTCGCCGAGCCGCGCTCGAGCGAGATCGAGCGCGACCTCGGCCGGTTGCCGGGCGTGCAGACCACGGAGCCGATGCGCAGCGTGGCGGCCAAGATGCGCAACGGCTGGCGCGAGCAGCGCGAGGCGCTGCAGGGGCTCCCCGCACGCCAGGAGCTGTATCGCGTCTACGACGCGCAGGGCCACACGCTCGAGCTGCCGCCCGAGGGCATCGTGATCTCGACCATGCTGGCGAAGCTCCTCGACGTCGAGGTCGGCGAGAGCATCACCGTCGAGGTGCTCGAGGGGCGGCGCCCGGTGTTCGACGTGCCGGTCGTAGCCACTTTCGAGACCTACATCGGCTCGCCGGCCTACATCGACATCCGCGCGCTCGACCGGTTGATGCGCGAGCGGCCGAGCGTCACCGCCGTGCACCTGAGGGTGGACAGCGCCGCGCGCGCGACTCTGTTCCGGGAACTGAAGTCGCTGCCGCGCGTCAGCTCGATCACGGTCAAGGACGCGGCGGTGCAGACCTTCCGGGAAACGATGGCCGAGACCATCACCATCTTCGTCTCGTTCTTCATCGTGTTCTCCTGCGCGCTCGCCTTCGGCGTCACCTACAACGCTGCCCGCATCTCGCTGTCCGAGCGCGGCCGCGAGCTCGCCACGCTGCGCGTGCTCGGCTTCACCCGCGCCGAGATCTCCTACATCCTGCTCGGCGAAGTGGCGTTGCTCACCTTCGTGGCGCTGCCGCTCGGCTGCGCCGCCGGCTTCGGACTGGCGAGCCTGATCGTGCGCGCGTTCGAGACGGAGTTGTACCGCGTGCCCATGGTGGTGCTCGCCTCGACTTACGGCTGGGCGATGCTGATCGGCCTCGCGGCCACGGCGGTGTCGGCGTTCCTGGTGCGCCGCCGCGTAGACCGCCTCGACCTGATCGCGGTCCTCAAGACCCGGGAGTGAAGACGATGACTCCGGCGACGAAACGCATGCTGTTCTGGGGACCGCCCGCGCTGCTGCTGGCCGCGGCGCTCGCGTGGCTGTTTCGGCCGGCCGCCGTGGCGGTCGACATCGTCACGGTCGACCGCGGCCCGCTGCTGGTGAGCGTCAGCGACGAGGGCGAGACGCGCGTGCGCGACATGTACGTCGTCTCCGCACCGGTGCCCGGCCTGATGCGCCGGATCGAGCTCGAGGCCGGCGACGCGGTGCTCGCGGACCAGACCCTGGTCGCGCGCATCGAACCAAGCGACCCCTCGTTCCTCGACGTGCGCAGCGAGGCGGAAGCACGCGCCAGCGTGGATGCTGCCTCCGCCGCGCGCACGCTCGCCGCCGCCCAGGTGCGGCGCGCGCAGGCGGAACTCGACTTCGCGCAGGCCGAGCTGCGGCGCATCCGGGAACTGGCCCGCGCCCACACGGTGTCGGCGAACGACCTCGACGCGGCGGAGCGCCGCGCCCGCACGGCCGACGCCGCGCTCGCCGAGGCCCAGGCCGAGCGCAGGGTGCGCGACTCGGAATACCAGCTCGCACGCGCCCGCCTGCTAACGCCCGGCGCCAACAGGCAGCGCGCCGCCGACTGCGACTGCCTGAACGTCTTCTCGCCCGTGAGCGGCAGCGTCCTGCGGATCATCAAGGAGAGCGAAGGCGTCGTGCAGTCGGGCACGCCGCTCGTGGAGGTCGGCAATCCGGACGACCTCGAGGTCGTCGTGGACCTGCTGTCGGCGGACGCAGTGCGCGTGCAGCCGGGCCAGCGCGTGATCATCGAGGCCTGGGGCGGCGACCCGCCGCTCGACGGCCGGGTTGAGCGCGTGGAACCGTACGGCTTCACCAAGGTCTCGGCGCTCGGGATCGAGGAGCAGCGCGTCAACGTGATCGTCGACATCACCTCGCCGCGGGAGCGCTGGCCGCGCCTCGGCCACGGCTACCGGGTGGAGCCGCGCATCGTGCTCTGGGAATCGGACGACGTGCTGCGGGTGCCACTGTCCGCGCTGTTCCGCCACGAGCAGCGCTGGGCGGTGTTCGTCGTTGAGGATGGACGGGCCCGCCTGAGACCGGTCGAGATCGGCCAGGGCAACGGTCTCGAGGCCGAGGTGGTCGACGGACTCACGGCGGGCGAACGCGTCGTCGCGCACCCCGGGGATCGCGTCGCTCCCGGCGCCCGCGTCACCGAGCGCGGCAACTGAACCGCCGCTGGTCGGCAGCGCCCGCCGCCCGTGGCGGCGCGAACGAGAATCGGTCGCATCCCGAGCCGGTAACGGCGTCGCAGATTTATTAGAAGTTCCTCATGTATCGGGCGCGCCCTGCTACACGGGAGTTGCCATCCGCACACTCCGGGGGGAGCCCGCAATGAACGCCCGAACATCGCATCGACCTGCGGCCAGGCTGCTGGCGGCCGCCGCCCTGCTCGCCGTGCTCGGCACTGCCAGCGCCGGCCACGGCACGGCACCGCGCGCATCCGCGGAGAAGAGCAGCACCGACCGGCAGCGCACGTCCTCCGGCAGCAGCAAATGGGTCTACAAGGTGCTCGCCACCAACGACCTCGGCATGCACTGCGTGGATGCCGACTTCTCGGTGTTCTCGATCCTGCCGCCCTACAACGTCGTCAACGCGCAGGTGCTGCGCCGCTCCGGCACCGACAAGCCGGCCCCGGTAACCGATTCAGTCGTGACGCTGAGCTACGAGGCCGTGCGCGACGACGCTGGCTCGATCAACAGCACGAGCCGCGGCGG
>CAZKLS010000242.1:0-2745 GCA_964553405.1 uncultured Steroidobacteraceae bacterium | reverse complement strand
TGTTCTACAGCCAGCGCGTGCACGACAAGTGCTACCGCCGCGGCCACTTCGACGCGGGCCAGTTCGCGGAGAAATTCGACGACTTCGGCTCACGGGCCGGCTACTGCCTGTACAAGGTGGGCTGCCGGGGACCGACGACCTACAACGCCTGCTCGACGACGCGCTGGAACGAGGGCGTGTCCTTCCCGATCGGTTCCGGCCACGGCTGTCTCGGCTGCTCCGAGCCCGACTTCTGGGACAACGGGCCGTTCTACGAGAGGCTGGAGACCTTCCCGCAGTTCGGCGCCGAAGCGACGGCCGACAAGGTCGGCGCGACAGCGGCAGCCATCGTCGGCGTGGGCATCGCCGCTCACGCGGGCCTGACCGCGCTGCGCCAGGCCAAGGTAAAACCGAACTCGCCCTCCGAGTCGGAACGCAGGCCCGGTTGACCGAGTGGAGAACTGAATCATGAGCATCACGACACCCAACGGCTTCCAGCTCGACAACTCGGGCCAGCGCGTCGTCGTCGACCCGATCACCCGCATCGAGGGTCACCTGCGCATCGAGGTGAACGTCGACCAGGACAACGTGATCCGCAACGCCGTGTCCACCGGCACGATGTGGCGCGGCCTCGAGGTCATCCTCCGCGGCCGCGACCCGCGCGACGCATGGGCCTTCGTGCAGCGCATCTGCGGCGTGTGCACCGGCGTGCACGCGCTCGCCTCGGTGCGCTGCGTCGAGAACGCGCTCGGCATCGACATTCCCGAGAACGCGAACACGATCCGCAACATCATGCACCTGACCCTGTACTCGCAGGACCACCTGGTGCACTTCTACCACCTGCACGCACTGGACTGGGTGGACGTCGTGAGCGCGCTCTCGGCCGACCCGGCCGCGACCTCCGCGCTCGCCCAGTCGATCTCGCCGTGGCCGCTGTCCTCGCCGGGTTACTTCCGCGATCTGCAGAACCGGCTGAAGAAGTTCGTCGAGAGCGGGCAGCTGGGGCCGTTCCGCAACGGCTACTGGGGACACCCCGCCTACAAGCTGCCGCCCGAGGCGAACCTGATGGCGGTGGCGCACTACCTGGAGGCGCTGGATTTCCAGAAGGAGATCAAGAAGATCCAGGCGGTGTTCGGCGGCCGCAACCCGCATCCGAACTGGCTCGTGGGCGGCGTCCCGTCGCCGATCAACCTGAACGACGTTGGTGCGGTCGGCGCGGTCAACATGGAGCGCCTGAACCTGGTCGGCCGGATCATCGACCGTACCGTCGAGTTCATCGACCAGGTGTACATCCCGGACCTGCTGGCCATCGCCTCGTTCTACAAGGACTGGGCCAGCATCGGCGGCGGGTTGTCCTCGAAGTACCTGCTGTCCTACGGCGACCTGCCGAAGACCGCGAACGACTACAGCCCCGGCAACCTGATGCTGCCGGCCGGCGCAATCATCGACGGCAACCTGAACGAGGTGCAGGACGTAGACCTCGGCAAGCTCGACGAGATCCGCGAGTACGTGACGCACTCCTGGTACAAGTACGGCGACGAGCAGATGGGACTGCACCCCTTCCAGGGCGAGACGGTGCCGAATTTCGACATCGGCAATGCCAAGGGCACCAAGACCCGCATCGAGGCCGTGGACGAGTCCTCGAAGTACTCGTGGGTCAAGGCGCCGCGCTGGAACGGCCACGCGATGGAGGTGGGCCCGCTCGCCCGGTTCGTCATCGGTTACGTGAAGGGCCAGGACGACATCAAGGGGCTGGTGGACTACGCGCTCGGCACGCTCGGCGTACCGGTCACGGCACTGTTCTCGACGCTCGGCCGCACCGCGGCGCGCGGCCTCGAGTGCAAGTGGGCGGCCGACAAGCTCAAGGCCGAGTACCAGAAGTTGCTCGCGAGCATCAAGGCGGGCGACACGGCCACCGCGAACATGGACAACTTCGAGCCCAAGACCTGGAAGAAGTCCGCGCAGGGCTATGGCTTCGTCGAGGCGCCGCGTGGCGCGCTCGGCCACTGGATAGACATCGAGGACAAGAAGATCAAGAACTACCAGTGCGTCGTGCCGACGACCTGGAACGCGAGTCCGCGTGACCCGGCCGGCAAGATCGGCGCGTACGAGGCCGCGTTGCTCGACACGCCGATGCACGATCCTGAACTGCCGCTCGAGATCCTGCGTACCATCCACAGCTTCGACCCGTGCCTGGCCTGCGCCACGCACGTGCTCGACATGGACGGCAACGAGGTTTCGAGCATCAAGGTACGCTGAGGAGGGCTGCGATGAGGAAAATCTACCTCCCTTCGACACCACTGCCGAACCGGGTTGGCGAGGGTCACTTCGGCGAGGCGGTCCTGCCCCCCGCGGGCGTTCCGGCGGGGCCGGTGTACGTCTACGACGCGGCCGTCCGCATCTGGCACTGGGTGACGTTCCTGTGCATCGTCGTGCTGTGCATCACCGGCTACTTCATCGGCTCACCGCTGCCGAGCATCGGCGGCGAGGCCTATGAGCACTACCTGTTCGGCTGGATCCGCTTCACGCACTTCGCGGCCGGGATGATCCTGGGCGTCGCGTTCCTGCTGCGCCTGTACCGGGTGTTCACGGGCGGACCGCACGCCCGGCAGATCTTCTACATCCCGTTCTGGAGCATCCGCTGGTGGAAGGACGTGTTCGGCGAGCTCGGCTGGTACCTGTTCCTGACCAAGCCGAAGGAGTACGTGGGGCACAACCCGCTGGCGCACCTGGCGATGTTCCTGATGTTCGTCCTGCCGATGATCG
>CAZKLS010000241.1:0-2750 GCA_964553405.1 uncultured Steroidobacteraceae bacterium | reverse complement strand
CCTTCAAGAGCCTGCCGGTCCTCGCCAGGCGGCCCGAAGGCGCAGGCGGCAGCCTCGGCAAGTACGCGCCGAACGGGGACCCTGAGGCGACGCTCCTCGGCGAGGCACAGTGGAGCTGGCTCGAGAAGCAGCTGGGTCAGCCTGCCGAGGTGCGCCTGATCGCCTCGAGCGGCCAGATTGTCGCCGACGAGAAGGGGATGGATGAGTGGGGGAACTATCCGCTGGAGCGGCGGCGCTTCTTCGACCTGATCGCGAAGACCGGGGCGAACGGCGTGGTGCTGCTTTCCGGAAACGTTCACTTCGCCGAGATTTCGGCCACCGACGAGGGGCCGTACCGGCTGTTCGACTTCACCTCGAGCGGCCTGACCCACGTAAACCAGGAGTACCCGAAAGCGCGGAACCGCCACCGCGTGGCCGGCCCGTTCGCGGACCTCAACTTCGGTCTCGTCGAGATCGACTGGGAGGCGGAGGGCGGGCCGATCCTCGCAATGGCCGCCATCGACGTCGAGGGACGGGCAGCGTTCGAGCTCAGCGTCCCTCTGACCTCTCTCAGCGCACCGGTCGATTCGCCCTTCGCTCAGGAAAGGGACGGGCAACCGGCTGCCGATGCGGCGACTCCGTCTGCGTCTGACTTGGCGGCGGAGCTGTCCAACCCGAACACCTCGGTCGCCAGCCTCACGTTCAAGCTTCAATACCGCCGTTTCGAGGGGGACTTGCTCAAGGCCGACGATCAAAGCGGCACCATGCTGCTGTTCCAGCCGTCGCTACCTTTCGTGCTCGACAGTGGGGACAAGATCCTTTGGCGACCGGCCGTGCCGGTCTTCATGGACCAGCCGGTATTCGACGCGAACCGCGGCAAATTCGATGGGGAAGCCGGACTCGGCGACATTGCATTCGACCTCGCATACGCGCCGAAGACCGGAGCCGGATCGTTGTTTGCGTTCGGCCTGATTACCTCGCTGCCCACGGCGACCAATGATCTCGGTACGGACCGCTGGACGCTCGGGCCCGAGGTCCTGATCGGGAAGATGACGAGCAAGTACGTGGTTGGACTTTTCCCCAACCATCAATGGGATGTCGGCGGTCCGGGCAAGGCCGACGTCAATCTGACCACCATACAGGGCTTCTACACGTATCTGCCGGGAGGCGGCTGGAACGTCGGTTCCGGGCCGATCATGAGCTATGACTGGGAAAGCAAGCAGTGGACGCTGCCCTTGCAAGTCAACGCCGGCAAGACCGTTGTTTTCGGTGGCCGTCCCTGGAAACTGTCGGTCGAACTGAACTATTACGTCGACAAGCCCGATGCGTTCGGCCCGGAGTGGATGATCGGTTTCAACATCGCGCCCGTAGTCAAGAACCGCATGGCTGGCTGGTTCGGGCTAGGCGGCGAGTGAGGTGGCGGGACCTGCGCGAATGTTCCGACTGGACGAGAGACGTGAGATCTATGGTTCTCTGCGCGTCCGTGCTCATTTCTCCTCGCCAAGATACTGCTTGCCGATTTGCCGGATGTGCGGCGCATCGAACCACGTCTTGCCCTCCAGCGTGCGTCGATATCCGTACTCGAACAAGGCTGTCATGTACTTCGGGTCGAAGGCCTCGGATGGTTCGACTCTCAGTTCCTCACGCGCCTCGTCCGGGATCCATGTCGCATGCACCTCGATGTCATCGCGTTCGGCCAGCGCCCACATGCGGTAAAAATCACCCTTGCCCTGCGTACGGATGAGGGAGTCGATCGTGCGTCCGGCGATGGGCAGTAGGCGCGGCTCGACGATCTCGTACCGAGGCTCGATCCAGGCGTTACGGATGACATACAGATCGGGCGTGCCCTGTACGTCGAGCAACTCCTCGATTTTCTTCCAGTCGATACTGGCGGGATAGAAGAACATCTGCGACGTGGCGCCGCCGTCGACGTGCATCTCGTCGTAAGTCTTGCGGTCCGGTGCCTGCACAGGGATATAAAGCGGTGGACACGCGCCGGGGATCGAGGCGGAAGCCAGCAGCACCTTGCGAATCAGGTTGGGCGCCTCCGGGTGTCCGCTGGCTGCCATGCGGGTGATGTTCCAGACCACGGGCCGGACGGCATCGAGGTTAGTCGTGCCCACCAGGAGTGTCCGGCCGCGTGCGTACTCGCGCGCCAGCGCCTGAATCAGTTCGTCGGTCAGGACGTTTTCCAGCAGGCGCGACAGTGGTGTCGTGTCGACGACGGCATCACCTCCGATGATCTTCCAGAAGCTCCGATCCGCAATGAGACTGCTGGAATCCAGCGTGGTGTACATCTCTTCCATGACGGCGTCATATCGGCTGCCCAGGAAGGCAAATGGCGCGATCAACGCGCCCGTGCTGATGCCGGTGACCAGCACGAATTCGGGCCGCGTGCCCATCTCGGTCCACGCCTTGAGGATTCCGGCGCCATAGGCGCCATTGGCACCACCGCCAGAAAGAATCAGGTAGTGATGTGCACGATGCATGATCCCGCCCAACCGTGCGGGACCTTCCCTCAGCCACGCTCCCTGGGGATTTATGGATTCGTCAGAACCATCACCCCAGTAGCGATAGACCTGTTCACCGTCCAATACCGTGGCCTGCAGATGCAGGTCACGTGGCAGCGGGTTGCGGACGACCGAGGCGCACGCGGACAGGAGCAGGAGACTGAGCAGGAGCAGGCCGTTGCGCGGAGTCATATCACACCTCCGGACATGAATCCGTCGTTCTGTGCCGGCTCGATCGTGGGTTTGAACAAGCGGTGCTCA
>CAZKLS010000240.1:0-2758 GCA_964553405.1 uncultured Steroidobacteraceae bacterium | reverse complement strand
GCTGACCTCGATCACGAGCAACGAGCCCGACGACGGGCTCGGTGACGGCGATACGGTGAACGACATCCAGCTCGGCGCGACCGACTTCGACTTTTTCGTCAGGGCGGAGCGCTCCGGGCTCGGCAATGGCCGCATCTACACCGTGACCTACACGGTGACCGACGGCTCCGGGAATTCGGCGTCGGCCTCCGCGACGATCACGGTGCCGAAGAGCGCCTCGAACTAGTTGCGTCGGCGCGGCCGCTGCATGCGGCGGCCGTGAGCTACTTCAACGCGGGGGTCGGTCCAGCGCGACCGATCCCCGCGCCTGTCATTGAACCGGCTGCGTTTCCCGGCTGCAGGCTTCCACGAACATCCGCTCGTACCCGGCCGCGAGCGACTCGAGCGCGGCCGCGCAGTCGCCCTCGAACGAAGAGCCGTGCATCACGGCCAGCGTGTTCGGCTTCAGGTCAGCAAGTGCACGCAGCGTCGGGCCGGTCGCCGGGGTCAGCGCCGTGCCGCCCGGGAAGACCTGCTCCATTTCCAGCGCCGGACCGACGATGTCGTCGCGGGTCAATGCGGGACCGTCTCCCGCGTGCGTGAACAGGTCGCCGCAGAACAAGGTCCGGGTGGTTTCTTCGAACATCACCACGGACTCCCATCCGTGCGGCACGTGCGGCGTCGGGATCAATCGAACGGTGCGGCCACCGAGGTCCAGCCGTTCGTCCGGAGACAGTGCGCGAGGCGGCCTGTCGGCGAGGTCGTTCAGCGACACCATGCAGCCGGTTTCACCGTGCAGCACGAGCGACCGCGGCGCCACGGCCAGCCAGTCGTTCATCGCGCCGCACTCGTCCGCCTCCACGTGTCCGAAACTGATCCAGCGCAGGCGATGGGGTGCCATGACCGGGCTCACGGCTTCGACGACCGAGGCATACAACCCGCGCATGCCCGTGTGAAACAGCAGCGGTTGCTCCGCATCCACCAGGAACTGGTTGAACGTGAACCCCCCGGGCAGCAGGTCCGGGAATAACGTCGAGAGCCGGTAGATTCGGGGTCCGATTTCCTGGATGGAGGTCTGCATCGAATTCCTCCTGGGCCGTCGGGCGGGGTGGCGCGGAGCGGGGTATCCGGTGCAGGATGCGGCTACTTCCGCGAGCGCCCGACAGGCTGAATATGCTTTTTGTATACGCTGATCGAAATTGGATGGCAATGAGAATCACTCAGCAAGGGAATCGCGCATGAAGACCATCATCGAGCCGTTCCGGATCAAGGTGGTGGAGCCGATCCGGCTCACGACGGCGTCCGAGCGGCGGGCATTGCTCGAGAAAGCGGGCTGGAACCTGTTCGCGATCCACGCCGACGACGTGATCATCGACCTGCTGACCGACTCGGGCACCAGTGCGATGAGCGCGGAGCAGTGGGCCGCGGTGATGCGGGGCGACGAGTCCTATGCCGGCTCCCCGTCCTACTACCGGTTCGAGACGGCTGTGCGCGAGCTGATGCCGTTCCGTCACATCATCCCGACCCACCAGGGACGGGCGGCCGAGGCGATCCTGTTCTCGATCGTCGGCGGCAAGGGCAAGCTGGTACCGTCCAACACGCACTTCGACACGACCCGCGGCAACATCGAGGCGACCGGCGCCGAGGCGGTGGACCTGGTGACCAGCGCCGCGCACGACCCGCACGAGCCGCACCCGTTCAAGGGCAACATCGACCTCGAGCGCCTCGACCGGCTGCTGAAGGAGCAGGGCGCGCGCGTGCCGCTCGTGATGCTGACCGTGACGAACAACGCGGGCGGCGGGCAGCCGGTGAGCCTCGAGAACATGCGCGCGACCGCTGAGATCGCTCGCCGGCACGGCAAGCCGCTCTACATCGATGGCTGCCGCTTCGCCGAGAACGCCTGGTTCATCAAGTGCCGCGAGGCGGGGCAGGCCGATCGATCCGTGGCGGACATCGTGCGCGACATGTTCTCGATCGCCGACGGCATGACGATGAGCGCGAAGAAGGACGCGTTCGCGAACATCGGCGGCTGGCTGGCGCTCAACGACGACGAACTGGCCGCGACGGCCCGCAACCGCCTGATCCTGACCGAGGGCTTCCCGACCTACGGCGGTCTTGCCGGCCGCGACCTCGAGGCCATCGCGGTGGGACTGCACGAGATCATCGACGAGCAGTACCTGCGTTACCGCGTGCGCACCAACGAGTACATCGGCGAGAAACTGCTGGGGCTGGGCGTGCCGATCGTGCAGCCGGTGGGCGGTCATGCCGTATTCGTGGACGCGCGCCGGTTCCTGCCGCACGTGCCGCCGCTCGAGTACCCGGGGCAGTCGCTGGCGGTCGCGCTGTATGAGCTCGGCGGCATCAGAGCCTGCGAGATCGGCACGGTGATGTTCGGGCTGAAGCCGGACGGCACCGAGGAGGCCGCGGACATGGATCTGGTGCGCCTCGCGATGCCGCGCCGCGTGTACACGCAGTCGCACGCGGATTACCTCGTCGAAGTGTTCGAGGAGGTCGTGCGCCAGCGGGAACGGCTGCGCGGCCTGCGGATCGTTTCCCAGCCGGCGCAACTGCGGCACTTCACGGCGCGGTTCGAGCCGCTGGCCTGAGGCCGGCTTTCCGCAGTTCCAAATGAAACGGCCCGGCGGGTGTTGCGCCCGCCGGGCCTGCTGGCTTTGCCGTGCCATGCCGTACCGCGGATCGGGGCAACCTTGGCTGCGGTGCGCCCGTCGGCAAGTAAGGCAACCCCTGGCGACTATGCGCGGGGGTTCCGAGTGGCGGA
>CAZKLS010000239.1:0-2762 GCA_964553405.1 uncultured Steroidobacteraceae bacterium | reverse complement strand
GCCGAGGTCGAGCGTTACATCGCCTGGCCCGGCCAGGCGCTCGCCTACAAGGTCGGCGAGCTCAGGATCCGCGAGCTGCGCCGGCGTGCGCAGCAGCAGCTCGGACCGCGCTTCGACATCCGCGAGTTCCACTCGCAGGTGCTGCTGAGTGGATCGCTGCCGCTCGCGGTGCTGGAGGCGAAGATCGACCGGTGGATCGCAGCGGAGTCAGCGCGCTAGCGACCTACCGATCCCGCCACCGCATCGACCGCGGAAACCTGCCGTCCGGCAACGGCCTACCTGCTGGAGCCGTGCTCGAGCGTATCGATCCGCTCGACCTTGCCGTCCACCATGCGCACGCGCTGCATCAGCCTGCTCGGGCCGAAGTCGTAGGTCCAGGTATCCACCGGCACCTCGTCGGTGCCCGGGAACGAGTACTCGCGTCCGCCGCGCTCGAAGCGCGGCTGTCGCACGATCCAGCTGCGCTCCTTGCGCGCGGGCTCGCCGCAATGCGCGAGAACGTACTCGATGCGGTCGCCCTCGCTGATCAGCCGGCTGCCGCAGCGCATCGAGTCCGCATTCGCGACGCCCGGCAGCAGCTGCAGCGACAGGCAGAGCGCGACGACCTGCGTCGCTTGCGCGGCGATCATGCCGGCTGGAACACGCTCCGCGCGCAGCCGGGAGAGGGCAGCGTGAGGGCGCTGCTCAATACCCATACCCGTCGGTCCAGATCGTCTGCAGGTTGTCGCCGACGAAGCGCAGCTTGCGAAGCAGCTTGTTCGAGCCCAGGTTGTAGGTCCAGACCTCGACGGGAACCTCGATCCAGGTGGGACCGAAGAACGAGCCGTAGCCGTAGGGTCCGTAGACGTACTGGGGTCCGCGCACGACGCCCTCGAAGCTGACGTTCGTGGGCTCCCCGCAGAGTGCGCGCACCTTGTCCTTGCCGTCGCCGGTGCGCACCAGCTTGTTGCCGCAACGGAGCGTGTCCTCGCCGGCGTCGGCACCGCAGGGAAGCACAGCGGCGACCAGCAGGCAGCCAGACAACAGCAATGCTTTCAGCATGCGCGCTTTATACCACTGTGCGCAGACGCAACGCGTTATGTAACAAGAGTATTGATTATGTAATGCCGGCCGCATGCAGCGGAAAATTTCTCCATGACTCGGTCGGGATTCGAAACCTGCGCTCGCTCAACGACTTGAGAGAATCGCGCGATCGCCTTCGATGCGCGCTCGCCGAAACGACGAAAATTCGGCGTTGAGTTGCACGATCGCTGTCTGTATGTTCGCCGCCCGAAGAGGACCGGGGCCTGCGTGCCCGTCCTTCGACTCGAGTCCTGATGCGCTGAATTGTGACGTACGGCTCTCGTACTTGCGGGAGCAGAAGCGGACAATTCCGCCTAAGGGCAAACCCATCGAAAGGTGGGGACGCAAAGCCTCCGGGCTAAAGGCTCACACGAGCCAATGCTAGCGGGGCTGCCGGCAGACCAGCCGTAAGGAACGCGCGCACGCGCCTCCCCTCCTGCCTGCCGTCACGCGTCCTGCGCGCGCAAGCGCGAACACCTCTTTGCTCTCGATGGCGATGCCCGCCGGCACGTGCCGGCCCGGACCGTCGCGAAACGTACGCCTGAACTTAACGATCGAGAGCAGCACCATGAGAACCCGATCCCGCAGCACCTCCTCGGCCATCCTCGCTTCCGCGATCGCCGCCACGCTGATGATTGCGGGCAGCGCGACGGCAGCGCCGTCCGCTGCGCCCGGGGCGAAGGCCCGGGCGGTAATGAAGGGTCAGGGACGCGCGGCCAATGCCGAGTTGCCGGGTCATGCGAAAGCGAACAGCGGTGTCACTGGCGAACTGGATGCCACGGCGCTGGATTCCCAGGCGCTGAGCCTGACGCTTGCCGACGGGCGAACGATCGAGGCGCGAGTGCAGCGCGTCGCGAAGAGCCCGAAGGCGGGGCGTCAGTCCTGGGTGGGCAGCTTCGACGACTCACCCGGCAGCGTACTGGTGCTGACGCGGCACAAAGGTGTCGTGACGGGCTTCGCCAACTACCAGGGCAAGGTGCTCGAGCTCCAGCCGAGCGACGGCACGGGCGAGTACCTCCTGTTCGAGGTCGACAACAGTCGGCTCCCGACGGCGGAGGTCGTGCGTCGCCCGCCGAAACAGGCGTCAGACGCGCTGGGAACGGTCAGCGACTACGGACTCGGCGGATCGACGCTGACCGCTGCAGACAACGTGGTGCAGGACCTCCTCGTCGTCTACAGCGCGGCGTCCGCGGCACGTTACGGACAGGCGGCGCTCGAGGGCATGATCCAGTCCGCGGTCGAGGCTGCCAACCAGGCCTACCAGAACAGCCAGATTGCCATCACGCTCAATCCGGTCGGCGTGCAGCAGACGAGCCTCGCCGAGCAAAGCAGCATGGACGCCACGGTGACCGCGTTGGAGTCGGATCGTAGCGTGGCCCAGCTTCGTGACCAGCTCGGCGCCGACCTCGTCATCATGGTGAGCGAGAACTCCGAGTACTGTGGGCTCTCGAACCTGATGACTTCGAACAGCACCTCGTTCGCGCCCTATGCGTTCGGCGTGGTGTACTCGGCGTGCTTGAGCAACCAGTCGCTGGCGCACGAGCTCGGCCACCAGCAGGGCGTGATGCACGATCGGGACAGCTCGCCCTACGGCGGCGCCTATCCGTACTCCTACGGCTATCGAGTCTGCGCCAGCGATGGCACCGGGTTCCGGGACATCATGTCGTACTCCTGCGCCGGCGCGCCGCGCGTGCTGCTGT
>CAZKLS010000238.1:0-2786 GCA_964553405.1 uncultured Steroidobacteraceae bacterium | reverse complement strand
GCCATGGACCGCTCCTTTCGGGCCTCCCGAAACCATCCAAGGGTATGCCAGCGCACCGGCGCTGGATATCGCCTACTCTACGTAGGCGGCGGGTGCGGGCCGAAACGCGGCTTCGCACCGGCCCACAGATCCGCGAGCCCGTTTTTGCCCGCGCGAGACTCTCGAGCTTGCCCGGGAGGCTCCAGCATCGCTGGAGCCTCCCGGTGCGGTCGCTCGCTGCTGCGCCCGAGGTCGGGCGCCGCCCGTCAACCGGCAGCTGATTTCCCCGATTTCCGGTCCTTCGCATCAGACATATCGTCTTCTTCAGGCATCATGCAACTCGAGGTGCAGTTCAATGCTCGAGGAAGATCCCCGCCGCAGCCGCCTGATTGCGCTGATCGCGCGGAAGGCGCCTTCGAGGGCTTCCGCTCTGAGTACGCGGTGGTTGTCCGCGCTGCTCGCGGCCGCGCTGCTCAGTGGCTGCGCCACGCAGCGCTTCGAGTCGCTGCCGCCCCCTGAGCCCGCATTCGCGCTCGCTGCGCAACCATCCGATCCGCTGGCGCCGGTCGAGGCCGGCATCACCGCACGCCACGGCGACGGGATCTCCGGCTTCGAGCTGCTGGACTCGAACGAGGATGGCCTGCGCTGGCGGCTCGCGCTGGTCGACTCGGCACGCCGCTCGATCGACCTGCAGTATTACCTCTGGTACGCGGACAGCTCGGGCCTGCTGATGATCGAGCGCCTGCTCGACGCCGCAGATCGCGGGGTCCGCATACGTCTGCTGGTCGACGACGTCAGCGCGCTGCTGCACGACGCGAGCACGGTGAAGCTGCGGGACCACGGCGCCGCCCTGCTCGACTCGCATCCCAACATCGAGCTGCGGCTGTTCAATCCGTGGTCCAGGCGCGGGCTGGCGAACCGCGCGGGCGAGGCGCTCACCGACATGAAGCGACTCAACCAACGGATGCATCACAAGGTGCTGATCGCCGACAACCGCGCCGCGGTGATCGGTGGACGCAACATCGGGGACGAGTATTTCGGACTGAACAGGGACTTCAATTTTCACGATCTGGACGTGATCGGCATCGGACCGATTGCCCGGGAGGCATCGCAGGTGTTCGATGCGTTCTGGAACAGCGACTGGGTCCTGCCTGCATCGGCACTCGCCGTCCGGCCGAGCGCGGAGGCGGTCGCCGAAAGCCGCGCGGCACTGCAGGCGAGGCTTCGCGGACGAAGCTCGCTGGAGCGCTTCGAGCTAGAGCCCAGGGACTGGTCCGCGGAATTCGAGGCACTGGCCGGGCGCCTCCATGCCGGCAGCGGCGAGATGCTCACCGACGTGCCCGCGGCAGGCGAGATCGCCCACGAGATGCTGGCCTCGATCTACCAGCTGCTGCTCGGCGCCCGGCGCGAGGTGCTGATCGTCAACGCCTACATCATCCCGGGCGACACAGCGATCGAGACCTTCAGGCGGCTGACCGGTGCTGGCGTGACGATCCGCATACTGACCAATTCGCTCGCCTCGCACGACGTGCCCGCCGTCAACAGCCACTACAAGCAGCGACGCCGCGACCTGCTCGAAGCCGGCGTGCAACTGTTCGAGATGCGCCACGACGCGGCGATACAGCCGATCGTGAGCGACACGGCGCCGGTGCGTGCGGAGTTCATGGGACTGCACTCGAAGGCGATGGTGATCGATCGCGAGCGCGCCTACGTCGGCTCGATGAATTTCGATCCCCGTTCGGTAGCGATAAATACCGAGATGGGCGTGGTCGTGGAGGGGCCGGGTCTCGCCGGGGAACTCGCTGGGCTGATCGAGCGGGACATGCAGCCGGCGAACAGCTGGCAGGTCGTGCTGGACGACTCCGGAAAATTGCGCTGGGTCTCCGGCAACGAGGTTCTGACGCGCCAGCCGGCCAGGAGCTGGTGGCAGCGCGTGCAGGACGTCTTCTTCATGATGTTCCCGAAGGAACTCTACTGACCCGGTGCGGATCCGCGACCGCCCCGGGGCGGGGCGGTCACTCCCGCAGCAGCTGCGTGCCCGATGCGAACGCGGAAACACCGGACGACCAGTCGCCCGCAGCCTCGCGCTGCGACTCGAGCCAGGTCCGGATCCGTATCGCGTCCGCGATCCGCGTGAGCCGGCCCAGCGAGTTCAACAGCACGATCACCACCTGCCGCTCGTCGACGACCGTCTGCATCACCAGGCAGCGTCCTGCCTTCGAGATGTAGCCGGTTTTCTGCACGCCGACGTCCCAGGCGGGGTTTTCGACCAGCCTGTTCGTGTTGCGGTACTCGAGCGCCTGGCGGCCCAGGTACACCGTGTGGCTGTCATCGGTCGAGAACTCGCGGATGGTCGGGTTCGCGGCGGCCGCGAGCACCAGCTTGGCAAGGTCCTCGGGGCTCGCGACGTTGCTGCTCGAGAGGCCGGTCGGCTCCACGAACCGCGTCGTCGTCATTTTCAGCTCGGCGGCCTTGTCGTTCATCGCCTGCACGCAGGCCGGCAGGCCGTCCGGGTAATTGCGGCACACTGCGTGCGCGGCGCGGTTCTCGGACGACATCAACGCCAGATGCAGCAGGTCGCCGCGGCTCAGCTGAGCGCCCGGGGCGAGGCGAGACCTGCCGCCCACGGTGCCGCGGACGTCGGCGGACGTGATCGTCAGCAGCTCGTCCATCGGTTGACCCGCCTCCAGCACGACCAGCGCGGTCATCAGCTTCGTGATCGAGGCGATCGGCGCAGGAACGCCCTCGTGCCGGGCGGCCAGTACCGAGGAATGCGTCTCGTCGAGCACATAGAACGCCTGGGAGCG
>CAZKLS010000237.1:0-2788 GCA_964553405.1 uncultured Steroidobacteraceae bacterium | reverse complement strand
GGTAGCTGTCCACCTGCGGCGGTGTCGTGGCGCAGCCGCCGAGCAGCAGCGCCGCGAAGCCGGCGGCCGCAAGCACGAGTCGGAGCCCGTTCGGCTGCCGGGACACGCCGCTCGACCTTCTACTGCTTCTCACCCACGAGTCCCTGCTCGGCCTCGAGTGTCTTTTCTTCCAGCACCGGCTCCCAGTCCAGCACCTGCACGTCTGAGTAGGCCAGGGGCCGCGTCGTGAAGAACAGCACCGCCCGCCGGCCGTCCGTGTAATAGCTGTCGCCACCCGCCGTGCTGCGAGGCTGTGCCTGCGGGACCGCGCCGACCCCGCTGACAAAGGCCAGCTTGTCGAGGCCGCCCGAGTACATGAGGTCCTGGATCAGCAGGTCCCGGGCCTCGTCCACGTCGGCGTCCAGTCGCTCGTCGCTCGCGCGCTCCTGCGCGAACCGCCCGCCGACCGGTCGTCCTGTCTGCGCGACGATCACGACCTGACCTTGGAAACTGAGCGGAGCCCGCCAGAACCTGAGCCAGTTCGCCGGGGCGCCGGCCTGCGCGAGCTTGCGTACGACGAAGTCCGGCGGCCGACCGAAGAGCAGCTGCGGGGCAGCATCGGCGCTGCGGCGATATCCGCGCCGGCCGCCGACGGCGGCGAGGTCATCCAGGCGACCGATCAGCACCACGTTGACCGGGTCACCGTCTTCGCGCCCGTCGGCCGTCGTTGCACAGCACGGCAGCGCCTCCAGTGCGCTGCGCAGCTGAGTGAGGTCGTCGTAATCGACGACCTCGCCCTCCCCATAGCGATGGAGCAATTCACGCCCGCCCGCAGCATCACCGGGCACCGGCAGCAGCAACGTGAACGGCACGACCCTGCGGTCGCCCAGCAGGTCCACGTTCAGCAGCTTCGTCACCGGCTCGGCGTTCGTGAACAGCAGCCCGCTGCTGGTGCCCCGCGCCGGAATCGGATTTGGGAACGCCAGCGCGTCGAAATGCTCGTCGATGCGCTCGTTGGTCTTCCCGCCCAGCCTTACGTGCGCGGACCAGGCGACTTCGAGCGGCGAGAAGTAGTCCGGGTCGGTGCCCGCGCGGAGCAGCCAGAGGAACTGGTCGGTTTCGTTGCGCACCTCGATCCAGACCGGCTGTACCCCGGTCGTCGTCACGTCCACGCCGAGCATGCGCAGACTGTCCTCGGATCCCAGCACGGCCGCGCTCAGGCCAACGCCGCCCTTCTGCTCGCTCACCGCTCGCGCCCGCAAGCTCGTGTCGTCGGTATCAGCAGGCGCCTGCCAGGTTGCACAGGCGCCCAGGGCCAGCGCCAGACCGACCAGGCTCGCGATCCGCGGCAACAAGACCAAGCCACCACCGAGCGCGCTCATGGCGTGGAATCTTCCGTGGTCGCCTCGATGAACCCCCCGCTGGGCGATCGCCAGGGGAGGATCTCGATCTGGTTCAGCGAGGTCGGCTCGCTGTCGAATATCAGCACGTGGCGGAGCCCGCTCGTGAAGTACGGATCCGTCGTCAGGTTCTCGCGCGGGGCGTCCCGGGTCGCGGCGCCGACGCCGCCGACCAGGCCAATCGCGCGCAGGCCCTGCGAGTATGCGAGGTCTTCGGCCAGTGCCCGCGCCGCCTCATCCACGTCCGGATCGATCTTGTGGGTCGTCAGAGTCGGCGAATGGATGGTCATCCGGCTGCCGATGTCCCGGCTGATCTGCCCCACCCACACCGGCCTGCCGTGATAGCTCATCGGGCTGCGCCACAACCGCAGGTGATTGCGCTGGTGGATGTTGTCGCGCGCCTTCTGCAACGCCAGGTCCTGGGGGCGCCCGTACAGGTAGAGGTCGCTGATCGGCGCATAAGCGTAGCGCTCGCGGGACAGGGCCGAGCGCACCATGCGCAGGACCGAGCCTTTCCAGGTCACTTCGGTCGGCGTCCAGCCTCGGCGGACCAGCGCCGGAAAAGCGTCCTCGACGCCCCCGACGACCACCAGGTTGAGCGGATCGCCATTCTTCGATCCGTCCTTGTTCGTGACGCAGCAAGGCAGTGCCTCGAGCGCCGCGCGGAGCGCGGCATCGTCGGTGTAGTCGGTCGCCTGCCGGGCCGCGAGCAACTCCTCGCGGAAGACCTCGCTCTTCTTGTAGTCCGTGCGCAGTCCGGGAACGACCGACAGGAAAGAGATGCTGTAGCCTTTCCGATCTCCGAACAGGTCGACCTGGACGAGCTTGACGCCCTCGTGAAGATTCGTCAGCACATAACCTGAGACCGTCCGTCCCGGCGGGACGGGGTTTCTGAAGGCGAGCACCTGGAACCGGGCGTCCAGATCCGCCGGCGTGGTCCCCCCGCTGCCGGCCGCGAGCGCTTCGGCCGCCTCGGAGGCAGGGAAGAAATTCGGGTCCAGTCCGGGAAACAGCAACCAGTACGGGATGTCGTCGCGGTTCTCGACCTCGACCCAGACGGGCTGGATGCCTTTCCCGGCGAGCGGGACGCCGTAGACGGCAGCGCTCTCCTCGGCGGAGAGCGCAGCGGCGGAAACCGTCAACGGCCCCGCCGTGCTGGTCTGCGCGCGCTCCCGGTAGCCGGGGTAGGGCCCGGAATCCACCCCTGGCAACGCGCTGCAGCCGAGCATCCCCGCCGCGAGCATCAGTGTGCCCAGGGTCGCTGCTGCCGCCCGCCTCATTTCCGCACGAACTGCTCGCCTCCCTCTGCCCGGTGCCGCAAGGAAACCATTCCTACCATCCGCCGTAACGCGCCGCAATCGGATCATGGTCCGCTCGGCAGCGATCCGCTCAGGCCCAGAAGCCGACGA
>CAZKLS010000236.1:0-2804 GCA_964553405.1 uncultured Steroidobacteraceae bacterium | reverse complement strand
CAGCAGCCCCATCACCCGCCAGGCGAGATCGTCCTGGCGCGAGGCGTCGGGCTTGGGCTCCTGGCCTGTCTTTGGCATCGGCAGTGACTGTAGCAGAGCAGGGCGGGCGGTTTTTACGGGTCCCGCACGGATTCGGACGGCGGCCGGTCTCGGCGGCCCAGTGTGCCAGAGGAGCCGGAATTGCAGAAATACAGTATTTCAGGATAAGCTTCGGGCATGGGTACGCCAGTCACGATCACCAGCCGGGGCGTCATCACGCTGCCCGCGCGGCTGCGCCGCGCGCTGGGGCTGCGCGCGGACGACCAGCTGATAGCGGAACTGACGCCGGAGGGGCTGTTGCTGCGGCCCGCGGTCACGCTTCCGGTGGAGATCTACAGCGAGCAGCGCGAGCGCGAGTTCGACCGGGAGGAGGCGGAGCTCAAGGAAGCGCTCGAGCAGCAGGACCGCCCGGCCCGCGAGTCGCGCAAGAAGCCGACGAGACGCAGGCGCCGGGACTGACGTTGCATGCGCGTCTTCCTGGACGCCAACGTGCTTTTCTCGGCCGCGAAGAGCGATGGCGCGATCCGCGAACTGCTCGGGATCCTCGTTTCTTCCGGGCACCGCCTGGTCGCGGATGTCTACGTGCTGGAAGAGGCTCGCCGCAACCTCGAACGGAAGGGGCCCGCGGCACTGTCCGCGCTGGATGAACTCGTCGCCGATCTCGAGCTGGCCGCGTTCCGGCCGCCGGGGCGGCTGCCGGCCGCGGCGGGCGCTCTTCCAGGGAAGGATGTGCCGGTGCTGGCTGCCGCGATCCGGTCGAGGTGCGACGTCCTCGTGACCGGCGACCGGACCCATTTCGGACCACTGTTCGGGCGGTCGATTTCCGGCGTGACGATCTATTCGCCCCGCATGCTGGCGGAGGCCTTGAGGCGCTAGAGGACTGCTAGACTACGCGGCCAGCATTCCCAACCGGCAGCCCGCGATGAACCTCCACGAATACCAGTCCAAGCAGCTTTTCTCCCGCTACGGCATCCCGGTGCCGGAGGGCAAGGTCGCCTCGACCGCGGCCGAGGCCGTGGAAGCCGCCACCGCGCTCGGCGGCGAGCTCTGGGTGGTCAAGGCGCAGGTCCACGCGGGCGGCCGCGGCAAGGCGGGCGGCGTGAAGCTCGCGAAGTCGGTCGGCGAGGTGAAATCCGCGGCCGCGGGCATGCTCGGCCAGCGCCTCAAGACCAAGCAGACCGGCGCCGAGGGGCTGCCGATCAACCAGGTCTACGTGGAGTCCGGCTCGAGGATCGCGCGCGAGCTGTACCTGAGCCTGCTCTTGAACCGCGACTCGGGGCGCCTCGCGTTCATCGCCTCGGCCGCGGGCGGCATGGACATCGAGGCGGTCGCGGCGAAGACGCCGGAGAAGATCATCCGCGTCGAGGTGCACCCGGCGACCGGCCTGCAGGGTTCGCACGCGCGGGCGCTCGCGTTCGGCCTCGGGCTCGAGGGCGCGCAGGTCAAGGAGCTCGAGGCGATCGTCCGCGGCCTCTACAAGCTCTACCTCGAGTGCGACGCGAGCCTGGTCGAGATCAACCCGTTGATCGTCACCGACGACGGGCACGTGGTCGCGCTGGACGCGAAGATCAACATCGACGACAACGCGCTGTTCCGCCAGAAGGAGCTGCTCGGCTGGCGCGACACCTCTCAGGAAGACGAGATGGAGCGGATCGCCGGCGAGGCAGACCTGAACTACGTCTCGCTCGACGGCGACATCGCCTGCATGGTCAACGGCGCCGGCCTCGCGATGGCGACGATGGACCTGATCAAGCTGCACGGCGGCTCGCCGGCGAACTTCCTCGACGTGGGCGGCGGCGCGACCAAGGAACGCGTCACGACGGCCTTCAAGCTGATCCTGAACAACCCGCGGGTCAAGGCGATCCTGGTGAACATCTTCGGCGGCATCGTCCGCTGCGACCTGATCGCCGAGGGCGTGATCGGCGCGGCGGAGGAACTGGGCCTGACCGTGCCGGTCGTGGTGCGCATCGAGGGCACCAACGCCGACGTCGGCCGCAAGCTGCTGGCCGAGAGCGGCCTCGACCTGATCGCCGCGACCGACCTGACCGACGCCGCGAAGAAGGTCGTCGCGGTGGCGCGGAAGAAGAAGTAGTTGTTTGTGGCCCTCACCCGGCCTTCGGCCACCCTCTCCCGCGGAGCGGGAGAGGGTTGGGGAGAGGGCTGGGGTGAGGGCTCCGCTCCTGCGAACAGCGAGAGCGGGCCGGGCCAGCGCTCCGCTCCCTCTCCCGCGAAGCGGGAGAGGGTTGGGGTGAGGGCAAATCATCGAGAAGGTAAGGAAAAGTAATGTCCATCCTCGTCAACAAGCGCACGCGCGTGATCTGCCAGGGCTTCACCGGCAACCAGGGAACCTTCCATTCGCAGCAGTGCCTGGACTACGGCACCAAGCTGGTCGGTGGCGTGACGCCGGGCCGCGGCGGCCAGGTGCACCTCGGCCTGCCGGTGTTCGACACGGTGCGCGACGCGGTCGCGAAGACCGGCGCCGACGCGACGATGATCTACGTGCCCGCGGCCTTCGCGGCCGACGCGATCGTCGAGGCGGCCGATGCCGGCATCGCGACGATCGTCTGCATCACCGAGGGCATCCCGGTCAACGACATGGTCCGGGTCAAAGCGGCGCTCAAGGACTCTAAGTCCGTGCTGGTCGGCCCGAACTGCCCCGGCGTGATCACACCCGGGGAATGCAAGATTGGCATCATGCCGGGCTTCATCCACAAGAAGGGACGCGTCGGCATCGTCTCGCGCTCGGGCACGCTGACCTACGAGGC
>CAZKLS010000235.1:0-2807 GCA_964553405.1 uncultured Steroidobacteraceae bacterium | reverse complement strand
TCCTGTCGCGCGACGGCCCCGTCCCCGGCAGCGCTCGCGAACGCACGGTGCTCGATCCGGCATGGTGGGACGCGACTTCTACAGGCTGTCTGGGAGTTGTTGACTGGCAGCGATCATCGGCATCCGGGCGCATGCAAGTGAACGACAAGGTGCGGCCGAGGATTCACGTCGTCGCGGGCGTGCTGTACGACGCGCGCGGCCGGGTGCTGATCGCGCAGCGGCCGGCGGGCAAGGTGCTGGCCGGGCGCTGGGAGTTCCCGGGCGGCAAGCTGCACGACGGCGAGGACGCTTACGACGCGCTGCTTCGCGAGCTGCGCGAGGAACTGGGTATCGAGGTGCACGCCGCGGAGCCGCTGATGCGCTACCCGGTGGATTACCCGGACCGCACCGTCGTGCTCGACACCTGGACCGTCGGCGACTGGAGCGGCGAGCCGCGCGGGCTCGACGGGCAGGCGCTTAAGTGGGTGGAGTGTCTGCGGCTCGGCGACGAGGACATCCTCGAGGCCGACCTGCCGATCGTCAGGTGCCTGTCCGGCGCGTGAGCAGATAGGCGGTCTCGTACAGCGCCGGGATGCCGACCTCGGCGAACTTCGGGTTCTCCGCGATCATGTCCTTGCGCAGCAGCGTCTCGATCCTGAAGCTCCAGTCGTAGAGCTCGCGCACCTCGTCGGCCTCGACTGAGAACGGCGGGCCGCCCTTCATCTCCTGCGGGTACTCGAGCGTCACCAGCAGCATCGGGCTGCCCGGCGGCAGCAGCGTCGCCATGCCCTGCGCGTAGGCAGGCCGCATGTCTGGCGGCAGCGCGATCAGCGCCGCGCGGTCGTAGGCCGCGTGCACCGGCCCGAGCTGATCGGGCGTGAGCTCCAGTGCGTCGCCCTCGAGCAGCTCGTAGGACGCGGCCGCGTGCCGCCGGAAGGGGCCCTGCTGCCGCGTGTCGAACGAGAGGCCCTGTTCGCTGAAAAAATCCCGGATCGCGATGTCGCTCAGCTCGGTGCCAACCACGCCGTGGCCGCGCTCCGCGAGCCAGGGCATGTCGAGGCTCTTGCCGCAGAGCGGCACGTACACGCGGCCGCCCGGCGCGATCTCGAGTCGCGGCCAGAACTGCTCGAGGAACGGATGAACGACGGACTGGTGGAAGCCGATCTGTCCGGCCTGCCAGCGCTCGTGCCAGAACTCGGGGTGCATGGGGTCGAAGTCTAGGCGGGGCCCCGGAAATGCGCCATCTGCCGCAGTTTCGCCTGCGGAAGATGAGGCCGGTACGCGGCAGCGGCTCAGTGGGTCCGGGTGCCGTCCGTGTCGTCGCCGGGCGCGTCGGCGTTCACCGACACGTCCTCGCCGGGTATCCGGCGCTCCTCCATGACCCAGGCGCCAAGATCGACCAGCTTGCAGCGCTCGCTGCAGAACGGCCGCCAGGCGGAGCGCTCGGACCACTCGACCGGCTTCTGGCAGGTGGGGCAGGGGACGATGCGCACGCTCACGTGCAGGTCGCGAGCGTGAACGGCACGTCGCCCAGCACCTGCACCGGGCGGTTCTCCGGGTCCTGCCATTCCAGGAAGCGGATGCTGCAGCGGTGGTGGCTGCCGCTGATCTCGGGGTAGATCGCGGTGCCCTGCGGCAGCAGGATCCGGATCATCTGCACGTGCACGCCGCGATCGAGCGCCAGATGGAACACGCCGTTGGCCGCGACTTCCGGGCGCGACTTGCCCTGCTCGCGCGTCATCCACAACAGCTCCGAGACCGCGTCGCCGAGCGGGCGGATCACCGCGAGCCAGTGCGCGAAGTCCGCGCCGCGCACGTCGTCGGGCAGGTTCAGCCAGTGCGTGTAGTCCGGCAGGTCGAACTCGCAGGTGCCGCCCGGGATCGTGCTGCGGTGCTTGATCGCGTTCAGGAACTCCGAGTCGCGCAGCTTCTGCATGAACAACGCGCCGACGCCGGTCAGTTCCTCGCGCATCCGGTGCAGCTTGTTGAGCAGCAGCTTGAGCCGACCGGAATCCACGCCCGGCCGGGTCGTGAAGGCCGCGAGCGCGGCCATCTGGCGCTCGAGCTCCTTCAGCACCTCGCCGCGCACGTCGCCGCGCTGCGTGATGGCCAGGATCTCGAGCAGCGCCGCGACCGCGGCACGGGTGGACCAGGGGTCCGCCTTGGTGTGGTGGTGTACGGCCTGCTGGTAGAGGAAGTCGAGGCGCAGGAAGTTACGCATCCGCTCGTTGAGCGGCTGTTCGTAGACCACCATGCGGGCAGCCGCGTCTTCCGAGGGCACCACGGCCTCGTGTGCATTCATCGGGCTATTCTGCGACAGGATCCGGAATGCGAACAACCCGCAACTTCGACTGCTTGACGCCGGGCACGGTTTCGGGGCCGGAACGGTACCGGTTGAGGCCCTGCCCGAGCGGTTCTTGCTGCGCCGGTCGGGCCCCGCCGCGGCGAGTGCTCAGCCGGCGGATTCGGCCAGCGCGAGGTACTTGCGGTGCAGCAATGCGACCTTTTCGCGCAGCTCGTCCACGGACCCGGTATTGGGGATCACGTCGTCGGCGATCGAGAGCCGATCGGCGCGCGTCGCCTGTGCCCCGAGCGAGGCCCGCGCCTGTTCCGCGGTGACGCCGTCGCGTCCGACCAGCCGCTCGAGCTGAGTTTCCTCCGGCACGTCCACCAGCAGCACCCGGTCCACGTGGTCGCGGCGCCCGCCTTCGGCCAGGAGCGGTATCACGAGCAACTGGTAGGCGCCGCCGGCGGCGGCCGACTGCCGCTCCATTTCCGCGCGGATCGCCGGGTGCAGGATCGCCTCCAGCCGGCGGCGCGCCCCGGGG
>CAZKLS010000234.1:0-2811 GCA_964553405.1 uncultured Steroidobacteraceae bacterium | reverse complement strand
AGCGCACGTCGATCGACGGCGAGGTGCGGTCCTCGTACTCGACCTCGGCCTCGGCCAGCGCGGACCGGCAATCCAGGCACCAGTGCACGGGCTTGTAGCCCTTGTAGAGATGGCCGTTGCGAATGATCCGGGCGAACGCGCGCAGCTGCTCGGCCTCGTAGCGCGGCTGCATGGTCAGGTAGGGCTGGTCCCAGTCGCCGAGCACGCCGAGGCGCTTGAAGTCCGCCCGTTGCAGGTCCACCTGCTCGAGCGCGAAGGCCCGGCAGGCCGCACGGAACGAGCGGGCATCCATCTCGCGGGCCTCGCGGCCCCTCGCCTTCTCGACCTGGTGCTCGATCGGCAGGCCGTGACAGTCCCAGCCCGGCACATACGGCGCGTCGAACCCAGCGAGGCTCCGCGACTTGACGATGATGTCCTTCAGGATCTTGTTGACCGCGTGGCCGATGTGGATCGCGCCATTGGCATAAGGCGGCCCGTCGTGGAGAACGAATACCGGCCGGCCGCTGGCGGCCTCGCGCAGTCGCGCGTAGCTGCAGTGCTCCTCCCACCAGGCGAGCATGTCGGGCTCGCGCCGTGCGAGGTCGGCCTTCATCGGAAAGGCCGTCGAGGGCAGGTTCACGGTGTTCTTGTAGTCGGACATTCGGAGCGAGGGGATGGGGACCAGGGGATAGGGGATAGTGACGGAAAGAGGCGTTTTTCTCCAGACTTGACGTCCCGGGGGAAATCGAGCGCCCGAGTCTTTAAGAGGCAGGGTCTCAGCGGATGCCGAGGACGCGGCGCGCGGCGGCGGCATCGCGGTGCATCTGCGCGACCAGCGCCTCGATCGAGTCGAATTTCTGCTCGTCGCGCAGCCGGGCGACGAAATCCACGTCCAGGTAATGGCCGTAGAGGTCGCCGTCGAAGTCGAACAGGTGCACTTCGAGCAACGGGTCCGTGCCGTTCACGGTCGGGCGCGTGCCGAGGCTCGAGACCGCCGGGTGATCGCGCAGGCCCGCGCCGGACACCCGCACCGCGAATATCCCCCACAGCGGCACGACCTTGCGATGCAGCGCCAGGTTCGCCGTCGGGAAGCCGAGCGAGCGGCCGAGCTTGCGGCCACGCCTGACCCGGCCCGCGATCCGGTACGGGCGGCCCAGCAGCGCCGAGGCACGCCCGAGGTCGCCGCGGTTCAAGGCCTCGCGCACCAGCGAACTGCTGACGCGCTCGCCGTCGACCAGGAACTCGCCGACCTCCTCGACCGTGAAGCCGTGTGCCGTACCGGCGTTCCGCAACGTGTCGATCGTGCCCTCGCGCCTCCGCGCGAAGTGAAAATCGTGGCCGACGACGACGTGCCGGGCACCGAGTCCGCCGACCAGCAGGCGGTCCACGAACTCGCCGGCCCCCATCCCGCGCATCCGGTCGTCGAAACGCAGCACGACCGTCCGGTCGACGCCGTAGAGCTCCAGCGCCTCGAGCTTCTCCCGAAGACGCGTCAGCCGCGAGGGCGCCGCCGGTCCCTCGAAGAACTCGCGCGGCGTCGGCTCGAAGGTCACGACGGTCGCCGGCAGGCCGAGTTCCGCGGCACGCCGTCGCAGCACCTCGAGCATGTGCTGGTGCCCGCGGTGCACGCCGTCGTAGTTGCCGATCGTCACCACGGAACCGCGGTGACGCGGGCGCAGGTTATGGAGACCGCGGACCAGTTCCATCGCCGGGATCCGTTTCGTCGTCGCGCAGTTCGAGCGAGGTTGGCCTGACGCGCAGCTCTGCCACGCGCATGCCGAGCAGCCACAGCGTGCCGAAGTAGATCCCGGCCCCGCCCACGACCAGGACCGCCATCCACTGCGCCCGCTGCCAGGCCCCCATCGCGAGCCAGCGCCCGGTGTCCCCGGCGACCCACCACAGGAACAGGCCCATCAGCGCCAGCGCGACGAGCATGCGCAGCAGCATCGTCCGCCAGCCGGATGCATGGTGCAGCACGCCCTGCCGGCGCAGGCCACGGTACAGCATGCTGGAGTTGTACCAGGCGCCGATGCCGTTGTTCAGCGCCAGCAACGCATGCAGGCCCGGGCGGTCCTGCGTGAGTGCGAGCGGCAGCACGATGGCGACGTTCAGCGCCATGTTCAGGCCGAGCGCCTGGATGCCGATGCGCACCGGTGTGCGGGTGTCCTGCCGCGCGAAGAAACCGGGCGCCAGCACCTTGACCAGGCTGAAGCCGAGCAGGCCGAGCGAATAAGCCATCAGCGCCAGCGAGGTCATGCGCACGTCCCGCGCGTCGAACTCGCCGTACTGGAAGATCGTCACGGTCAGCGGCCCGGCGAGCAGGATCAGCGCCAGCGTCGCGGGCAGCACGACCAGCACGGTCAGCCTGAGCGCCCAGTCGAGCGTGGCCGCGAAGCGCGTCGGCGACTGGGCGGCGTGGTGCGCGGCCAGTCCCGGCAGGATCACCGTCGCGAGCGCGATGCTGAACACGCCGAGCGGGAACTCGACCAGCCGGTCTGCGTAGTACAGCCAGGCGATGCTGCCGGTGGCGAGGAACGAGGCGATCAGCGTATCGAGCAGCAGCGCCACCTGCGAAACCGAGGAGCCGAAGATCGCCGGCAGCATCAGCCGCCCGATCTTGCGCACGCCCTCGTGTCCCCAGCGCCAGCGCGGCCGCTTCAGCAGGCCCAGCCGGATCATGAACGGCAGCTGGAAAGCGAGCTGCAGCAGGCCCGCCACGAACACGCCGATTGCGAGCACGATGCCCGGCCGCTCGAAGCCCGGTGCGATCCACGCCGCGAACACGATCATGACCAGGTTCATCAGCGTGGAGGTCAGCGCCGGCACGGCGAA
>CAZKLS010000233.1:0-2814 GCA_964553405.1 uncultured Steroidobacteraceae bacterium | reverse complement strand
TGCCGTGGAACGGCTACAACTTCGAGGACTCGATCCTGATCTCGGAGCGGGTGGTCCAGGAGGACCGCTTCACGACGATCCACATCGAGGAGCTCACCTGCGTGGCCCGCGACACGAAGCTCGGGCCCGAGGAGATCACCGCCGACATCCCGAACGTCGGCGAGGCTGCGCTGGCCAAGCTCGACGAGGCCGGCATCGCGTTCATCGGCGCGGAGGTCAAGGCCGGGGACATCCTGGTCGGCAAGGTCACGCCCAAGGGCGAGACCCAGCTCACTCCGGAGGAGAAGCTGCTGCGGGCGATCTTCGGCGAGAAGGCCTCGGACGTGAAGGACACCTCGCTGCGCGTGCCCCCGGGCATGGACGGCACGGTGATCGACGTCCGCGTCTTCACCCGCGACGGCGTGGAGAAGGACTCGCGCGCCATGGCGATCCAGAAGGCCGAGATCGAGCGGGTCCGCAAGGACCTGAACGACCAGCGCCGCATCCTCGAGGAGGACCTGTTCACGCGCCTGCACGCCGAGATCGTCGGCCAGGCGGCCGACGGCGGCCCGAAGAAGCTCAAGGCCGGCTCCGCCGTGACGGCGGAATACCTGGCCGAGCTGCCGCGCGAGGAGTGGTTCGAGATCCGCCTCCGCGACGAGGCGGCCAATGCGGCGCTCGAGGCGGCCAAGCGCCGCCTGGCCGAGCAGCACCGCGACTTCGAGAAGCGCTTCGAGGCGAAGAAGATCAAGATCACCGCCGGCGACGACCTGGCGCCGGGCGTGCTCAAGATGGTCAAGGTCTACCTGGCCGTGAAGCGCCGCATCCAGCCGGGCGACAAGATGGCCGGGCGCCACGGCAACAAGGGCGTGGTCTCGACCATCGTCCCGGTCGAGGACATGCCCTACCTGGCCGACGGCACGCCGGTGGACATCGTGCTGAACCCGCTGGGCGTGCCCTCGCGCATGAACATCGGACAGATCCTCGAGACCCATCTCGGCTGGGCGGCCAAGGGCCTCGGCGAGAAGATCGGGCGCATGCTCGACGAGCAGAGGAAGGCCGCGGAGCTCCGCGCGTTCCTCGAGCAGGTGTACAACGAGAGCGGCGGGCGTCCCGAGGACCTCGGGCTGCTCGAGGACTCCGAGGTGGTGGCGCTGGCCGACAACCTGCGCCAGGGCGTGCCGATGGCGACGCCGGTGTTCGACGGCGCGACCGAAAAGGAGATCAAGCGCATGCTCCGGCTCGCGGACCTGCCGGAGAGCGGCCAGACGCTGCTCTACGACGGGCGCACCGGCGAGCGCTTCGACCGGCCGGTGACGGTGGGTTACATGTACATGCTGAAGCTCAACCACCTGGTCGACGACAAGATGCACGCGCGCTCCACCGGGCCGTACAGCCTGGTCACCCAGCAGCCGCTGGGCGGCAAGGCGCAGTTCGGCGGGCAGCGCTTCGGCGAGATGGAAGTGTGGGCGCTGGAGGCCTACGGCGCGGCGTACACGCTGCAGGAGATGCTGACCGTCAAGTCCGACGACGTGACCGGCCGGACCAAGATGTACAAGAACATCGTGGACGGCAACCACGTCATGGACGCGGGCATGCCCGAGTCGTTCAACGTACTCGTCAAGGAAATCCGCTCGCTCGGCATCGACATCGAGCTCGAGCAGGAAAAGCGCTAATCCGACGGGCCTTCCCGACGCTCACGCGAAGAACAGGGTGACCAAATGAAAGACCTGTTGAAGTTGTTCCAGCAGCAGCCGACGATCGAGGACTTCGATGCGATCCGCATCGGCCTCGCCTCGCCGGACATGATCCGCTCGTGGTCCTACGGCGAGGTCAAGAAGCCGGAGACGATCAACTACCGGACCTTCAAGCCGGAGCGGGACGGACTGTTCTGCGCGAAGATCTTCGGGCCGGTGAAGGACTACGAGTGCCTCTGCGGCAAGTACAAGCGGCTCAAGCACCGCGGCGTCGTCTGCGAGAAGTGCGGCGTCGAGGTGACCCAGGCCAAGGTGCGCCGCGAGCGGATGGGGCACATCGACCTGGCGAGCCCGGTCGCGCACATCTGGTTCCTGAAGTCGCTGCCGTCGCGCATCGGGCTGATGCTCGACATGACGCTGCGCGAGATCGAGCGCGTGCTGTACTTCGAGGCCTTCGTCGTGATCGACCCCGGCATGACGCCGCTGGCCCGCGGGCAGCTGCTGTCGGACGAGATGTACCTCGAGGCGATCGAGCAGCACGGCGACGAGTTCGACGCCCGGATGGGCGCCGAGGCGGTGCACGAGCTGCTGCGCAGCCTGGACCTGCCGTCCGAGGTCGCGCGCGTCCGCGAGGAGATCGGCGCGACGAACTCCGAGACCAAGATCAAGCGGCTCTCGAAGCGGCTCAAGCTGCTCGAGTCGTTCATCGAGTCGGGCAACCGGCCCGAGTGGATGGTGCTGACCGTGCTGCCGGTGCTGCCGCCGGACCTGCGTCCGCTGGTGCCGCTCGACGGGGGCCGCTTCGCGACCTCCGACCTGAACGACCTCTACCGGCGCGTGATCAACCGCAACAACCGCCTGCGGCGGCTGCTCGAGCTGAACGCGCCCGACATCATCGTGCGCAACGAGAAGCGCATGCTGCAGGAGGCGGCGGACGCGCTGCTCGACAACGGTCGCCGCGGCCGCGCCATCACCGGCACCAACAAGCGCCCGCTGAAGTCCCTTGCGGACATGATCAAGGGCAAGCAGGGCCGCTTCCGGCAGAACCTGCTCGGCAAGCGCGTCGACTACTCCGGGCGCTCCGTGATCGTGGTCGGCCCGACGCTGCGCCTGCACCAGTGCGGCCTGCCGAAGAAGA
>CAZKLS010000232.1:0-2822 GCA_964553405.1 uncultured Steroidobacteraceae bacterium | reverse complement strand
AGGATGAGGCGCTTGTTCTGCGGGTCCAGGTTTCCCGTGGCCTCGTCCGCCAGCAGCAGGCGTGGTTCGGGCAGCAGCGCGCGGCAGATGGCGACGCGCTGCTTTTCGCCCTGTGACAGGTCGTTGGCGTGCCGCGCGAGCTTGTCGCCGATCCCCATGCGCTCGGCGAGCCCACCGGCACGATCCCGGACCGCCGACGTCAGCCGCAGCGCTCCCGTGATCCGGTACGGATGGAGGATGTTGTCCATCACGTTCAGGTAATCGAGCAACTCGAAATCCTGGAACACGAAGCCGATCTGACGGATGCGGAACGCCCGACGGCGTGCGTCACCGAGCGCGCTCACCTCGACGTCAGTGACCCGCACGCTGCCTCGTTCGGGCGTCGCGATGCCGGAGACGAGGTTGAGCAAGGTCGTCTTGCCGGACCCGCTCGGGCCGATCACCGCGAGCTTTTCGCCCTGACGTACGTCGAGCGACGGCACCTCGAGCCGGAATTCACCGCCCGGATACGCGAAGTGCAGGTCCCGGATCTCGATCACGGCGCGTTGCCGATTGTGACGGCGGGCGGACTGCCGGCCCCGGCAGTGCCAGTGGCCCCCGGCGTCTGATCGATGCGCTGTTCGTCGTTCAGCTCGAGGCCGACGATCTTCCAGACCCCGTCCTGCGGCGCGATCGTGAGCACGGCGTCGTAGCGGTTCTTGCGCTGATGCACGTGACCCCAGTGGCCGACCGTGCCGAGCGCCGTCCAGCGGCCGTGCAGGGAATAGCTGAGCCCACCGGCGTCGAGGCGCTTCGCACTCGCTTCCTCGACCACGATCTCCTTGACCTTCGCCTGCGCACCGCCGGCCTGCTGTATCGACATGGAGCGGCGGTTCTGCAGGTAGACGTCCGCGAGCAAGTCGCCGCCGACGCTCAGCGCCAGCTTGTCGTAGACGTCTTCTTCCTCGCGGAAGTCGAAGGCGCGATAGACGTTCTTGAGCAGAGTCTGCAGCAGTGCCGCGGCACGCTCGTCATCGATCTCGCCGGCCATCAGTGCGGGGCGACCGACAGTAAACGATGCATAGGGATAGGCGGCGGCACCAGTCACGAGGCACAACGCGCCGATGGCCAGCGGCAGGCGCAGGGGCTTCCGTCCGCGACGGTTGGCCACCGCCCAGCCCGCGGCGGCCAGCAGTCCTGCGAGACAGAGGATGCTGACGGCGGGGATGCGCAGCTCGCCCAGCGACCCCGCGACCTCGATCGGCTGGACGGTCGGGATCTCGTAGTCCTTCAGGTAGTTGTTCCAGACGTGGACGTGATCGTCCGGCGTCACGAAGGTCGGCAGCGGCCCGGCCGGGTCCACCGACGTGGCCGGTACCCGCTGTATCTGGTCCGTGAACAGTTGCCAGTCAACGTCGACTTCCTGGGGCATGCCGTCGGTGATGTAGGTGATGATCACGCCGACGATGGCCGAGGCCACGTCCAGCCGCTCCGGCGTCTCCAGGATCTGCACGCCGTTGAGGCCGACTCGCAGATAGTTGGTCCGGTCGAGGATCGGCCTGAGCGCCTTGCCATCGACGGTCACCGGGTTCTTCGTGAGCAGGAACTCGCCGATACGCTGCTTGAGCGGTTCGAGCTCGTCCACCTCGATGTGCTCGTCGTCTCGTAGCCCGAGGTCCATCCAGGCGGCGAGATCCTTGACCCGCGTGAGAATCTCGTGGCGTACCTCGTAGGGTTCCACGTACAGGAAGGACATGAGCGCGTCCTTGTGGTGGCGGCTCAGGATGGGGTTGTCGAATTTCGAGTACCACGGGTCCTTGTCCAGGATCAGCGTGCTCGGGGCGCCAAGGTAGCGGAAGTCGATCACCGGCACGGACTTGTGATATGCGATGAAACCGATGGAGGCGAGCGGCTGCCCATCGGCGTCCAGTGGCGGTGAAATCGTGAGCGACTTCGGCGTCTTCCCGCGGAATGGATAGACGAGTTCCGCGTAAAGCACGCGCTTGTCGGCGGGAGCCTCGGGCACCTTGCCGCGAGTGTAGGGATTGACCATCCCCGCGAACGGGGAGTAGCGGTCCTTGCGCAGGCGCGGCTCGGCGAGCCTGAGTTCGGCCTGAAGAACCTGGCCCTTGTCCGTGACGAACCGCAGGCCTCCCTCGGAGAACCGCTTGAGGCGTTCCCGGGACGGTGGCCGCTGGACTCCCAGGTGCTTCACCCAGTCGTCCGGGATCAGCGGCTCGAAGGTCTTCAGGTCGCCGACATAGACCTCCAATGCGACCTCGACGCGATCGTCGAGAACGGTGATCTCCGCGATGTTGGGCGCAGTCTCGGCACCGGTGAGATTGATCCAGTCCGCTCGGGCTGTGGTGCCCAACAGGGCGCAAGTCAGCACGACTATACGTACGAGATACTTGCGCCACATGTCCTGGTACTTGATGCTTCGATAGCGGCCGAGCACACGCCGGTGCATCGAAACCGTCGAGCCAGTGCCCGCCCCGGGCTCAACCGCCCGGGGCGTCCTGCATCGACATTACTTTCCAGCCGATGGATCCGGATAGGAGAACTCCCTCCCGAGGGACTGGCCGGCCTCCTGGTAGATCGGCTGCAGCACGTCGTCGACGTTCCACTTGCCGTTGGCGATGAAGTCGGAGAACCCGATCGCCTCGGACGGCAGTCCCTTGTTCTTGGCAAAGATGGCACGGTCGTTCTTGGTCGGTGCCTGCGCAGGCCGCGTGGTCGGAGGCGCCCATGTGTGCTCTTCGGTCGCGGCCATGCGCACCCGGATATCGTCCTTGGTGACGTTCCAGACCATGAAGTCCTCGGCCAGGCTCAGCGGGCCGTCG
>CAZKLS010000231.1:0-2830 GCA_964553405.1 uncultured Steroidobacteraceae bacterium | reverse complement strand
TGTTGTGGGGCCGTCACGATCGGCAGCCCGAGGACCCTCCGGATGAAATCGATCGCCGTCATCGCGGGCTTCGGCGGTATCAATGCTGCTGGGCGTAGCTCCTCGCACCACGCGTACCGCCGTACGGTGATCGATGTCCTCGACGCAGGAGCCGCCGACGAAACATACCGTGCGCTGGCAGGCCTGATGGGTGTCCGGGGCGACCTGGACGACTCCCGGCGGCACTACATTCTCGAGCACACGCTGGTGCGCGGCCTCGAGCCGTCCTTCCTCGACGTGCGGCAGGTGGGCTGGAACTGCCGGGCCCGTCTCGCCGAGGGCGGACGCGCCGTCTCGTTCGAAATTCCGCGACGCGACCTGCCCGATCCGGTGCCGACTGGATGGACCGTTGCGCCTGGCGACAGTGGGCGGGTTCGCGTCACCGTCCCCGATGGCGTCGACCTCTTCCTGCCGGTGACGAGGTCGCTCGACGTCAGCGCGGCCGGACAACTCCCGAGCGGCTTCGATCCGAAGTCGCTGTATCCGGGTCGCGGCCATCCGAGGGCCGTGCAGATTGCGTTGTTCGCGGCGAATGACGCGCTGGGATCCCTGGGGATCGACTGGAAGACGGTGACGGAGCACGTGCCCCCCGATCGAGTCAGCGTTTACGCGGGCAGCGCGATGGGGCAGCTCGACCAGGAAGCCACTGGAGGCCTGCTCGGGTCGCGCTATCGCGGGACGCGGCCGACCTCCAAGCAGGTACCGCTGGGACTCGCGGAAATGCCGGCGGATTTCATCAACGCCTACGTGCTCGGCAGCGTCGGCCAGACCGGCCACAACATGGGGGCTTGCGCGACGTTCCTCTACAACCTGCGACACGGACTGTTCGACATCGAGTCGGGACGGTCGCGCGTCGCCCTGGTCGGTGGCACGGAGGCGCCGCTCGTCCCCGACGTCATCGAGGGCCTCTCGACCATGGGGGCGCTCGGCACCGACCAGGCGTTGCTCGAGCTCGACCGGCACCGGCAACGGACCGAACCGGACCTCCGGCGGGCCTGCCGCCCGTTTGCCGAGAACTGCGGCTTCACGATCGCGGAGGGTGGCCAGTTCGTCGTCCTGCTCGACGACGCCCTGGCCGTGGAACTCGGCGCGACGATCTACGGCGCCGTCACCGACGTCCTCGTGCACGCCGACGGCTACAAGAAGTCGATCTCCTCGCCGGGCGTGGGCAACTACATCACGGTCGGCAAGGCCGTCGCCAGGGCAAGGGGGCTTTTTGGCGAAGAGTCGTTGCGAAGGCGCAGCTTCGTGCAGGCACACGGCACCGGGACGCCTCAGAATCGCACGACTGAGTCCTGCATTCTCGATGGAGTCGCGAAGGCGTACGGAATCGAGGACTGGCCCGTCGCGGCGATCAAGTGCTTCGTCGGTCACACGATGGCCGCCGCGGGCGGTGACCAGCTCGCCTCGGCGCTCGGCGTGTTCGCGCATGGCATCCTGCCTGGCATCGCGACGATCGAGGAAGTCGCGTCCGACGTGCAGCGCGAGCGCCTGCGATTCTCACCGGCGCCGCTGCAGCGGGCCGCGACGGACTGGGACCTCGCCTTCCTGAATGCGAAAGGCTTCGGCGGCAACAACGCGACCGCCACGGTCGCCGCACCGCGAATCGCCACCGGGTGGCTCGAACAACGGTACGGCAGTGCCGCCATGCGGGCCTGGCGCCAGCGCAACGAGACGACCCGACAGCGATCCGCCGAGTGGGACCGCGACCTGGCCGAAGGTACCGCGCAGATCGTCTATCGCTTCGACCACGAGGTCAGGAGCGAGAAGCACGTGCGGATCACGGACGACACGATGCACATCGAGGGCTTGCCGCCGATTTCCCTGCTTGACTGAATACCCCCGCCCGCAACTCTTTCAGCGGTCCGTCGCGCGCCGCAGGTCCAGCGTGAGCGGAAAGTCGGGATTCGTCTCCTCCGCAGGGATCCGCACCGCTCCCGGCGTGTGACCGAGCTCGGAGAACCGCGCGAGGCGACGGCTCTCGGCCTCGTAGGAATTGACCGGGAAGGTCTCGAAGTTGCGGCCGCCGGGATGCGCGACGTGGTACGTGCAGCCGCCGAGCGAGCGGCCTGACCAGCGATCGAGCACCTCGATCACCAGCGGAGCGTGCACCGGGATCGTCGGGTGCAGGCAGCGGGCCGGCTGCCAGGCGCGGAAGCGGACTCCGGCCACGGCCTCGTCCGCGCCGTCGGTCGGCCTCAAGGGAACCTGCCGTCCGTTGCAGGCGACCACGTGACGGGCGGGCGTGAGGCCCTGCGCACGGACCTGCAGACGCTCGAGCGAAGAGTCCACGTAGCGGGCCGTGCCACCGATCGCGCCCTCCTCGCCCAGCACGTGCCAGGGCTCGAGTGCCTGCCGCAGCTCGAGTTGCACGCCGCCGCGCTCGACCGCGCCGTAGCGCGGGAAACGGAACTCGAAGTGCGGCGCGAACCAGTCGTCCTGCAGCGCGAAGCCGGCCTCGCGCATGTCGCGCAACACGTCGCGGAAGTCCTGCCAGACGAAATGAGGCAGCATGAACCGATCGTGCAGCGAAGTGCCCCAGCGCACCAGCGGCTGCGTGTACGGCTCGCGCCAGAACCGCGCGATCAGCGCGCGCAGCAGCAGCTGCTGCGTCAGGCTCATCTGGGCATGCGGCGGCATCTCGAAGGCGCGGAACTCGACGAGACCCAGGCGGCCGGTGGGTCCGTCCGGCGAGTAGAGCTTGTCGATGCAGATCTCGGTGCGGTGCGTGTTGCCGCTCACGTCGATCAGGATGTTGCGCAGCAGCCGGTCCACGAGCCACGGCGCCACC
>CAZKLS010000230.1:0-2831 GCA_964553405.1 uncultured Steroidobacteraceae bacterium | reverse complement strand
CTCGGCGCCGCCGATACCACCCGTTCGGGTGGCGCGGGTTCGACCCGACATCAGCTATAAGCTCACAGGGCCCGAACGCACGGCAAGACAGGCACTCGATCCGGGCCCTGCGCGAAAGCAACGAAGAATCGGGACGTAGGGATTGAGCGGCGAGCCGCCGCCGGGGAGGGAATCATGAAGGCTTCCAGTCTGAAGTCGATCGCGATGCTTGCATGCGCTTCGGTGCTGGCGGTGCAGAGTCTTCCTGCCGTGGCGGGCAAGCCGAGCAAGCCGGGCGGTGGAACGGGAGAGGATCCCTGTGCGTCCGCCGCGGATTTCCCCGCCTTTGTCTTCACTGTAGTCGGGCAGAAGTCCCATACCCTCTATCTGGCGGACTCTACCGGCAAATGCGTGCGCAAGCTGCAGGACGGCCTTGCCTTCAGGGTTGCCTATTTCAGCTACCCGGTCGATGGACAGGCCAACAAGGGCCGTGTCACCTGGGGTGGGAACCCGATCTGGGTGCAGGACTTCACTGTAGGGGCCGGAAACGCGATCAGCGTCGCGACGCCGAGGTCCGTGTCGGACGGCTGGGTCATGGACCTGAGTCGCGATGGGGAATTCGTGTACTTCTCGAGGGATACCAGCTCCATTCGGAGGTTACGGGTCGCTGACGGATCGGAAGAACTGGTGTTCGCAGCCACCGATGCGGCGGACTGGGGTGTAGGCAGTGCCTCGGTCAACGGCGATGGTACGCAGCTCTTCGTCGCGAGATCCGGCAGAGGCACGAACAGTGGGAGTTCGAAGCTTGTCCGGCTTGATCTCGTCAGCGACCAGGAAATCGTGATCGCGGAGTGGGCCGCGCAGAGTGGCTACGGCGCCAATCCCTTCTGGCCTGCAGCAGACAAGTGGAACGATCGCGTGGCGTTCGTGGATTACATCCCGAACACCAACAATTGTTCGCCATTGGTCGTAATGGACTACAGCGGCGCTGTCTCGTTCCTGGGTTCGCGCACCGGCGCAGTCGGCCTCAAGCCGACGTGGGTCGGTGACAAGGTCGTGATGGACCGGCGGGAGCCGGCCAATGGTCGTGACTACTGCAGAACCACCGATTCGCTCGAAGCGGTCGATCTCTCCACCGGTGGCGAGACCATCCTGGTCTCTGGTGGATTCGCCGACGGCAGATGAGGCTCCGAGAACGGGTTCGGTGAAACGACGATGCTCGGGCGCTGCGCCAGAGGATGGCTACGCCGCCGGCGGAAACACCGCGTTGGCGTCGAACACCGGCCCGTCCACGCAGACGCGCTTCATCGCGAGCCCCGCGTCCGTGACCACCGGCACCGCGCAGCCCGCGCAGCCGCCGACCGCGCAGGCCATGAATTCCTCGAGCGAGACCTGGCAGGGCACGGCGAAGCGCCGGGCCAGCCGCGCCGCGGCCTGCAGCATCGGCGTCGGGCCGCAGGCGAAGACCTCGACCTGCCCGAGCGAGGACGCGTCCAGCGACTCGAGCCAGCGCGCCGCGAGTTCCGTGACATAGCCGTCGTAGCAGCCCGCGAAGCCCGCCAGCGAGGCGAGCCGGCTCGGCACGCCCCAGTCGTCGAGCAGCGGCATGCAGCCGATCGCTTCCGCCGGGATTCCCGGCACGATGATCCGGGACGGCCGGGGCGTGAACGGGAACGGGATTTCCGAGCCCATCAGCACCAGTGGCTGCCAGTCGGCGTCCGCTCGCGACTTCAGGGCCTCCGCCAGGAACACCATCGGCGGAATGCCGACGCCGCCGCCGATCAGCAGTGTCCGCGGCCGCGCCGGCGCGGGCGCGAAACCGCGGCCGATCGGACCCATCAGGCTGAGCGTGGCTCCGACCGGCTGCCGCGACAGCGCCTCGAGGCCCGGCCCGACGATCTTGTAGAGGATCTCGATCCAGCCCGCCTCCGGGTCGGCGCGCATGATCGACAGCGGTCGTCGCATCGGGATCAGGCGGTCGCAGCCGAGGTGGGCGAAGCTGCCCGGGGTCGCGGCCCTCGCGCACTTCGGCGCTTCGAGCCGCAGCACGAACTGGGCGCCCGGGAAGGCCTCGTGGCCGAGGATCACGGCATCCTCGACGAAGATCGTCCCGCGGTGCGTGCCCGTGCTCATGCCGAGCGCTGTCCGGCCTCGACGTTGCGGGCCTGCACGTTGCGGACGATCGTCGAGAGCACGGCCATCCGCACCGCGACGCCGTTCGTGACCTGGCGGCGAATCGCGGACTGCGGGCCGTCCGCGACCTCGCTGGTGATCTCGACGCCGCGGTTCATCGGGCCCGGGTGCATCACGATGGCGTCGGGGCGCGCGAGGCGCAGGCTCTCGCCGGTGATGCCCCACTCGCTGCAGAACGCATCGCTATCCGGTATCTGCATTTCCGCGATCCGCTCGCGCTGGATCCGCAGCGCCATGACCACGTCGGCCCCGGCGAGCCCTTCGGCCAGCGTCGAGCAGCGCCGCGCCGCCGGGAATTCGTCCGCCGCGGGCATCAGTGCCGGCGGTCCCACCAGCCGCAGCTCGCCGACGCCGAGCGTCTCGAGGGCCGTGCCGGTCGAACGGGCCACCCGTGAGTGGCGGATGTCGCCGACGATTGCGACGGTCAGACCCGGCACCTCGCCCTTGAGCTGGCGCATCGTCAGCACGTCGAGCAGGCCCTGGGTCGGGTGGGAGACGTGCGCCTCGCCGGCGTTCAGCACGCTGACGTGCGGTGCGACGTGAGCCGCGACGAAGGCGGGCAGCCCGGGTTCCGCGTCCCGCATCACCATCACGTCCGCCTGCATCGCCTGCAGCGTGTAGATCGTGTCCAGCACGGTCTCGCCCTTGACGCGCGAGGA
>CAZKLS010000229.1:0-2858 GCA_964553405.1 uncultured Steroidobacteraceae bacterium | reverse complement strand
ATCGTGCCGCCGATCAGGAACACCGGCGGCAGCAGCACCACGACCGACAGCAGCAGGCGGACGATCGACATCCCGTAGAAGTCGAGGTTGTTGTAGGCGAATTCGTACAGGTAGCGGTAGACCGGCAGCAGATCGATCACGACGTACGAGGCCAGCGAGGTCACCGCGATCCCGGCCTCGACGTACATGTACGTCTTGAGCGGATCGGCGGTCTTCTCCGCCCACCTGCCGAAGAAATAGCTGCCGAGCCCCAGACCCAGCAGGAAGACCGCCACCACGGTCGCGACCGCGAAGCTGCTGACGCCGAACACGAGGCCGAGCAGCCGGACCCAGATCAACTGGTAGACGAGCGCCGAGAACCCGGACAGGAAGATCGCCGCATAGAAGAGCCGGTTGCTCAGCTTCCAGGCCATCCGCTCACACCCCTCGTTGCGCGTTGCAGCACGAACGCCCGATGGTACACCGTGACGTCCGGCGGGCGGCGCAGCGGCCGCCCGGCGAATCCCGGCGCGGCACGGCCGTGGCGGCGATTCGTCGAGTCCGCAGCCCCGTGAGGATTGCCAGCGGCGTCGATCTGAGCGAAATTCCCGCCTTCGATTGCGCCGGAATCCCGATCAAGATGACCTTGCCTCGACACTTGACGCAGGCCGCGCCTGCGCATCCCACGCGGAGCGCGGGATGATCGGCTCGCTGATCACCCGGTTCGCGGCGGGCATGCGCTTTCCGACGCTGTTCATGATCAGCGCCGCGCTGTTCCTGGTGGACCTGGTCGTGCCCGACATGATCCCGTTCTTCGACGAGATCTTCCTGGCGCTGCTGACGCTGCTGATCGGAACCTTCAGGCGCCGCGGCGGTCCTCCCCTCGAGGGGCAGGACCGCGACTGACGCATGGTCCCCGGGACCGTCCGGGGCTATGCTTCGGTAAATGCGGACTGCCCGGGGGGTCGCGGGCGCCGGACGGGTGCCGTCGGGTGGCCCCAGCCGGGGCAATTACCTATTGGTCAGGGGCCCGGGCCTTTGACAGTCTGCCGCGGCACTCGAGCCCGCGTCTGGGGAGGATCGCGAACATGTGCCTGGCCGTGCCGATGAGAATCAAGTCAGTCGATGGCTACGCCGCGGTCTGCGAGGCGAAGGGCATCGAGCGCGAAGTCAGCCTGTTCATGCTGCAGGGCGAGGAGATCGCGCCCGGCGACCACGTGCTGGTGCACGTCGGCTACGCGATCCAGAAGGTCACCGCGGAGGAGGCGCAGTCCTCCTGGGACCTGTTCGACGAGATCCTCGAGCATGCATGAGCTGTCGGTATGCCAGGCGCTGATCGAGCAGGTCGAGCGGGTGGCGCGGGATAACGACGCCTGTGGCGTCGTTGCCATCGTCGTGGCCGTCGGCCCGCTCTCAGGCGTCGAGCCCGATCTGCTCGAGCACGCCTATCCGATCGCGGCGCAGGGGACGCTGGCCGAGCGCGCAAGGCTCACGATCGAGCGCACGCCGGTCCGTGTCCGCTGCCGCAGCTGTGGTTCGCAGTCGGCGGCGGCGGCCAACCGCATCGTCTGCGCCGACTGCGGCGACTGGCAGGTCGAGGTGCTCGAGGGCGAGGAGCTGCTGCTGAAGCGGGTCGAGCTCGAGACCGCGGCCGAACCGGTGCATTAGCGTAAGGAGAGGACCATGTGTCGTGATTGCGGTTGTTCGCTCGGGCCTGTGGCACAGCGTGCCGAGTCCGGGACCGCGGGGACCGGGCTTCGCACCGAGACCGTCGAGGTCATCACGGCGATCCTGAGCGCGAACGACGCGGTGGCCGCGCACAACCGCGAGCATTTCGACCGGCACGGCGTGCTCGCGCTGAACCTGATGTCCTCGCCCGGCGCCGGCAAGACCTCGCTGCTCGAAGCGACGATCCGTGCCGTCGGCGGGCAGCTGCGCATCGGCGTCGTCGAGGGCGACCTGGCGACCGAGAACGACGCGCGACGGATCCGCGAGTGCGGCGTTCCAGCGGTGCAGATCACGACCGGCAACGCCTGTCATCTCGACGCCAGCATGGTGCACGACGCGCTGCACGAGCTGCCGGTCGCCGAGCTCGACGTGCTGTTCATCGAGAACGTCGGCAACCTGGTCTGCCCGGCGAGCTTCGACCTCGGCCAGCACCGGAACGTGACGCTGCTGTCGGTCCCGGAGGGCGACGACAAGCCCGCGAAATACCCGGTGATGTTCCGCGCGGCCGACCTGGCGCTGCTGACCAAGACGGACCTGCTCGCGTATCTCGACGACTTCGAGCCACGGCGGGCGCGCGACGCGCTGCGGCAGGTCGGCTTTCACGGCCCGGTGCTCGAGCTGTCGAACCGCGGCGGCGAGGGATTCGACGCCTGGCTCGACTGGCTGCACGGCGAAATCCAGGCGCAGAGGGAACGTGCTTCGCGCGGCGAGCGGCTGCGGCCGAACGTGCAGCCCGAGGGCGCGGCACTGCACGGCTCGCCGGACGGATCGCGCTGAGCCGCGGATGACCACCGCCACCGAGTGGCTCGATCGCATCCGGGCGCTGCCGCTGCCGGACTCGATCAAGGTGATGAACGTCTGCGGAGGGCACGAGCGCTCGATCGCGCTGGCCGGGCTGCGCAAGGCCATCCCGTCGAACATCGAGCTGGTGCCGGGCCCGGGCTGTCCCGTTTGCATCTGTCCCGAGGAGGACATCTACGAGGCGATACAGCTCGCGCTGCACGAGGGCGTGATCCTGCTCGCCTACGGCGACATGCTGCGCGTGCCAGTTAACGCGCCGAAGAGCGAGCCGCGCTCGCTGGAGCAGGCCAAGGCGGCCGGTGCCGACGTGCGGCCGATCGCGAGCCCGCTCGAGGCGGCGAAGGTGGCGC
>CAZKLS010000228.1:0-2909 GCA_964553405.1 uncultured Steroidobacteraceae bacterium | reverse complement strand
CCATGCTACTGTAAAAGCGCGCAAACCCCGGAGGCGCCATGGAGACCACGGACCTTTCCCATCACATACTCAGCCGCTTCAATGCGGACCTCGAGGGCGTTCGCTCGTCGGTCCTGAAGATGGGCGGCCTGGTCGAGCAGCAGTTGCACGACGGCATCAACGCGCTCGTCAACGGCGACAGCCGGCTCGGCGAGGAGGTGGCGCGGCTCGACCACAAGGTCAACGCGATGGAAGTCGCGATCGACGAGGATTGCAGCCGCATCCTGGCGACCCGCAACCCCACCGCCTCCGACCTGCGCCTGATCGTGGCCGTCATCAAGACGATCACCGACCTCGAGCGCATCGGCGACGAGGCCGAGAAACTCGGCCACATCGCCGCGCGCCTCGCGAGCATGGACCGGCCGTCCGACCGGTACCGGGAGCTCAAGCACATCGGCGACCTGGTCTCGGACATGGTCCACGGCGCGCTCGATGCGTTCGCGCGCTTCGACACCGACGCGGCGGTCGCGGTGGCCCGCAAGGACAGGCTCGTGGACGAGGAGTACGAGGCGATCCAGCGCCAGTGCATCACGTTCATGATGGAGGACCCGCGAGCGATCCGGCGCACGCTGGACGTGCTGTGGGTCGCGCGCGCGCTGGAGCGCATCGGCGACCACGCGAAGAACATCTGCGAGTACGTGATCTACCTGGTGCTCGGCAAGGACGTCCGCCACGTCTCGCTCGAGGACGTCGAGCGCGAGGTCGCCTCGCTGAAGGCCACCCGGCAGGGCAAGACGGCTTGAGCGCGGGTGCGAAGCTGCCGGCCTGGCTCACGCGACGCCGGGGGAACCTGCTCGGCCTGCTGGCCTGCGCGGGCCTGATGGGCTACGCGCTCTACGTGCAGCACGTGCTCGGCCTCGAGCCCTGTCCGCTCTGCATCCTGCAGCGGGTCGCGGTGATCTCGGCCGGCGTGCTGTTCCTCGCCGCCTACCTGCACAATCCGGGCGACCGGGGCGCGCGGGTCTATGGCTCGCTGATCGACCTGGCGGCGCTGGCAGGCGTCGCGATCGCCGCGCGCCACATCTGGATCATCGCCCAGCCGCCCGGCTCGGTCGCCGAGTGCGGCGCGAGCCTCGACTACATGATGGACGTGCTGCCGCTGCACGAAGTGCTGGGCAAGGTCCTGACGGGCTCCGGCGAATGCGCCGAGATCGACTGGCTGTTCCTGGGCCTGAACATGCCGACCTGGGTGCTGATCTGCCTGGTGCTGGTCGGCGGCTGGGGCCTGCTCGTCAACTTCTTCGCCCGGCGAGCATGAGTTCCATGATCCGTTCGTAGATCCGGCTCAGCTGGTCGACGTCGGCCGTCCGCACGCACTCGTTCACCTTGTGGATCGTCGCATTGGCGACGCCGAGCTCGACGACCTGCGCGCCGGTCGGCGCGATGAAGCGGCCGTCCGAGGTTCCGCCGGTGGTCGAGAACGCGGGCGTCCGGCCGGTCAGCTCGCGGACCGCCTCGCCGACCGCAGCGGTGAGCTCGCCCGGCTCCGTCAGGAAGGGCAGCCCCGAGACGAACCACTCGAGCGTGTAGTTGAGGCGATGCTCGTCCAGGATCGCGCCCACCGTCCGTTGCAGGCTCTCCACGGTCTGCTCGGTCGAGAACCGCAGGTTGAAGCGGACCTTCAGCTCGCCCGGGATGACGTTCGGCGCGCCGGTGCCGGCCGCGATGTTGGACACCTGGAACGAGGTCGGCTGGAAGTAGTCGTTGCCTTCGTCCCAGTGGCGCGTGGCGAGCTCCGCGAGCGCCGGAGCGAACGCGTGCACCGGGTTGCTGGCGAGGTGCGGATAGGCGATGTGGCCCTGCACGCCGTGCACCGTGAGCCGGCCCGACAGCGATCCGCGCCGGCCGATCTTGATCGTATCGCCCAGCGCCTCGTGGCTGGTCGGCTCGCCGACCACGCACCAGTCGATCTTCTCGCCGCGCGACTCGAGCAGTTCCATGACCTTGCGGGTGCCGTCGACGGCGGGACCTTCCTCGTCGCTGGTGAACAGGAACGCGAGCGAGCCGTGGTGAGCCGGATGCCGGGCCACGAACCGCTCCGTGGCGGTCACCATCGCGGCCAGCGCGCTCTTCATGTCGGCCGCGCCGCGCGCGTAGAGGATCCCGTCGCGGGTGACCGGCTCGAACGGCTCGCTGTGCCAGTCCTCGCGCGGTCCGGTCGGCACGACATCGGTATGTCCCGCGAAGCAGAGCACCGGCGCGGCGCGACCCCGTCGGGCCCAGAGATTGTCCACCGGGCCGAAGCGCAGCGGCTCGACATGGAATCCCAGCGGCTCGAGGCGCCGGGCGATGATCTCCAGGCAGCCGTGGTCCTCGGGACTCACGGACGGGCGGCGCAGCAGGTCCTCCGTCAGGGCCAGCGTCGGTGACATAGAATCGTAACCTTCAGTCTGCGGGTCGTTGCGGGGCGCCTCAGGTGGCCTGTTCTGTAACAAAGTTGTCACATGGATGGCCGAAAATCCTCGTCAGGCGCGGCCCTGACCGGGCATTGAGTCTCAACGAGAGGTCCAAGTCAATGAAGGTTTCCCAGAAGCTCGGTTTGTCCACCCTGATCGTCGGCGTGCTGACCGCAGGTGCACCCCAGCTCGCGAGCGCGCAGGCGGCGATCAAGATCGACGGTTCGAGCACCGTCTTCCCGATCTCCGAGGCCTTTGCCGAGGAGTTCCAGATCCAGAAGCGAGGCAAGGTGCGGGTCACGGTCGGCGTGTCGGGCACCGGCGGCGGCTTCAAGAAATTCTGCCGCGGCGAGACCGACATGTCGAATGCATCCCGGCCGATCTCGACCGAGGAGATGGAAGCCTGCCGCAAGGCCGGCATCAAGTACCTCGAATTGCCGGTCGCCTTCGACGCCCTCACGGTCGTGATCAATC
>CAZKLS010000227.1:0-2910 GCA_964553405.1 uncultured Steroidobacteraceae bacterium | reverse complement strand
GGGTGGCGCTGGGCCTGCTGCTGCTGGGCGCGCTGCTCGAGGTGCTGCAGGGCGCTTTCGCGCTGCACCGGACCGCGGACCTGCAGGACCTGCTCGCGAACGCGCTGGGCATCGCGTTCGGCATCATGCTCGCGCGGACGATCGCCGAGGCCTGGACGGAGAAGGTCGAGGCCTGGGTCGGCGGCGCGTGAGCGGCGCGGACCGGGAGTGGCGGCCGCTGGCCGACCGGATGCGGCCCGGCAGTCTCGAGGGCTTCGTCGGGCAGCCGCAGCTGCTCGCCGCCGGCAAGCCGCTGCGCCGCATGCTCGAGGGGCGCAACCTGCACTCGATGATCCTCTGGGGTCCGCCCGGCACCGGCAAGACCACGCTCGCCCGGCTCGTGGCCGGCAGCTGCGACGCGGAGTTCGTCGCGCTGTCGGCCGTGATGGCCGGCGTCAAGGACGTCCGGGCGGCGGTCGAGACGGCGCAGCAGCTCAGGCGGGCGTCCGGCCGCCGGACGGTGCTGTTCCTGGACGAGGTGCACCGCTTCAACAAGGCGCAGCAGGATGCGTTCCTGCCGTACGTCGAGGACGGCACGCTCTGCTTCATCGGTGCGACGACCGAGAACCCCTCGTTCGAGATCAATAGCGCGTTGCTTTCCCGCGCCCGGGTCTACGTGCTGCGGGCACTGTCGTTCGAGGACCTGCTGCAGGTACTCGGCCGGGCACTGGACGCCGAGTCGCAACGGGAGGGGAGCGCGGTCGAGGCCGATCCGGAGGCGCTCGAGACGATCGCCCGGGCGGCCGACGGGGACGCGCGCCGGGCGCTGAACCTGCTCGAGCTGGCGCTCGACCTCGCGGGCTCGGCGGATGGGCGCATCACCGAGGAAATCGCGGCCGAGGTCTCGGCCGGGGGTTACCGCCGCTTCGACAAGAAAGGCGAGCAGTTCTACGACCAGATCTCGGCGCTGCACAAGGCGGTCAGGGGCTCGGACCCCGACGCGGCGCTCTACTGGCTGTGTCGCATGCTCGACGGCGGCTGCGATCCGCGCTACGTGGCGCGCCGCGTGCTGCGGATGGCCTCCGAGGACATCGGCAACGCGGACCCGCGGGCGCTGACGCTGGCGCTCGAAGCCAGCGAGACCTATGAGCGACTCGGCAGTCCCGAGGGCGAGCTCGCGATCGCGCAGGCCGTCGTCTTCATGGCCTGCGCCGCGAAGAGCAACGCCGTCTATGTCGCGTTCAAGGCGGCCATGGCCGATGCGAAGGAGCTCGGGACGCTGGAGGTTCCGCTGCGGTTCCGCAACGCGCCCACCTCGCTGATGAAGGGCCTCGGCTACGGGCGAGGCTACCGCTACGCGCACGACGAGGCCGACGCCTTCGCGGAGGGGGAGAAGTACTTCCCGGACGAGATGGAGCCGCGCCGCTACTATGAGCCCGTCCCGCGCGGGCTCGAGATCAAGATCGGCGAGGCGCTCGAGCGCATACGCGCGCGACTGCGCAAATAGCCTAAAAAGGCGGACAGATGTATTTGCGCTCTGCGAAAATGCATCCGTCCCCGTTTCCCTGAAGCTCGCCATGCTCGACCCACGCCTGTTGCGCACCGATCCCGACTCCGTTGCCCGGAACCTCGCCCGCCGCGGCTTCGCGCTCGACGTCGGGGAATTCCGCTCGCTCGAGGAACGGCGCAAGGCCGCTCAGGTCGCGGCCGACGAGGTTCGTGCGGCGCGCAACGCGCATGCGAAGAAGGTCGGGCAGGCGAAGGGCCGGGGCGAGGATGTCTCCGGGCTGATCGCGGAGGGCGAGTCGCTCTCGCGCAGGCTCGAGGGACTCGAGCAGGAGCTCGCGGCGGTGCAGGCCGAGTCGGATGCGCTGCTGCTCGGGCTCCCGAACCTGCTGCACGAGAGCGTGCCCGAAGGCCGCGACGAGTCCGCCAACCTCGAGGTTCGCCGCTGGGGCGAGCCGCGCGAGTTCGATTTCACGCCACTCGATCACGTCGCGATCGGCGAGAAGCTCTCGACGATGGACTTCGAGGCGGCCGGGCGGATCTCGGGCGCGCGGTTTGTCGTGCTTCGGGGCAGTCTCGCTCGGCTGCACCGTGCGCTGATCCAGTACATGCTCGACCTGCACACGACGCAGCATGGCTACACCGAGGTCTATGCCCCGTACCTGGTGGCTCGGCAGGCGCTCGTGGGCACCGGCCAGCTGCCGAAGTTCGAGGAGGACCTGTTCCGGACGACCTCCGGCGAGCAGGAGTTGTTCCTGATCCCCACCGCCGAAGTGCCCGTCACGAACCTGGCGCGTGAGAGCATCCTCGAGGCCGACACGCTGCCGCGGCGCTACGTGGCGCATACACCGTGCTTCCGCTCGGAGGCGGGCAGCTACGGCAAGGACACGCGCGGCATGATCCGCCAGCACCAGTTCGAGAAAGTCGAGCTGGTGCAGATGGCGAAGCCGGAGGAGTCCTACGCCGCGCTCGAGGAGCTGACCGGCCACGCCGAGAAGGTGCTGCAGGGACTCGGGTTGCCGTACCGGGTGGTCGCGCTGTGCGCCGGCGACATCGGCTTCGGCAGCGCCCGGACCTACGACCTCGAGGTCTGGCTGCCGGGCCAGCAGAAGTACCGCGAGATTTCCTCCTGCAGCAACTGCGAGGCCTTCCAGGCCCGGCGCATGCAGGCGCGCTGGCGCAATCCCGCGACCGGCAAGCCCGAGCCGCTGCACACGCTGAACGGTTCGGGCGTCGCGGTCGGCCGGGCGCTGGTGGCGGTGCTCGAGAACTACCAGCAGGCGGATGGCAGCGTGACGGTGCCCGAGGTCCTCAGGCCCTACATGGGCGGAGCGGACGCGCTGCGCGCGAAGCCCTAGAATCCACGCCACGGAGAGGTGGCAGAGCGGTTGAATGCACCGGTCTTGAAAACCGGCGTCGGGTAAC
>CAZKLS010000226.1:0-2918 GCA_964553405.1 uncultured Steroidobacteraceae bacterium | reverse complement strand
AGTTGTCGTTCAGCCGCCAACGCACGGCGGCCCCCAGGCCCTGCGGCGGCCCGGCAAGTGTCGGTTGTTGCTCGAAGGCAAGATTGGTGAACGCCGTCCACGGGCTGGCGAGGCTGTTGACGTTCACGTAGTCGTAGCTGTCGACTTGTCCGATCACGAACCCCCCGCGTCCGCCCGCGAAGTGCTGGCGCCAGTAAAGGTTCGTCAGGACCAGGCCTGCGTCGCTGTACGTGGAGGAGAACACGCCGGCGTAGCCGAGCGATGGGCCGAGCGCCTGCGTCGAGATCTTGCCCGCGATCGCGCTGCGATACTCGATCTTGAAGACCAGCGCTCCATCGTCTGGCGTGCCTCGTCCAGTAGCGGCCCAGGTGCCATAGAACCGCACCACGTTGCTCGCGGCATCCGAGGGCGATCGGTCGGAATCCGTTCCGAGGTATTGCGTGTGGTTGTCGAACCCGTAGGTCAGGCCGGTTCTGGCTTCGAGTCCTTGCTTTCCCTCCCTGAAGCCCGCCAGGGCTCCCTCGCGCTGTCGCTCGGCGGTCTCCGCCAACTCGCCCTCGACACTTCTGTTGGAAGCAAACCCGAGCGGATCTTTCGAGACTGCTTCGGATTGTGCGATGGCATCGCTGGCCGGTTCCGCTGACACGGACGCAGCGCTGCAGAGCGCAAGAGCGCCGCATAGAAGACACGCAGCAGACCCTCGAGACCGACTCGGTCTCGCCAGAAGTTTCACCTTCTCTTCCTCTCGCAGACGCAGTTTCGCTCAGCCTCCGGCGGCAGACACAAGCTGCAGCCGTGCGGCCATCCTGCTCCGACCTTCGGACGAGCTCACGCCCAAGAAACTGCCTGAAGCGGCACTCAGGCCGCGCAGTACGTCACTGGAGCGTGTTCTTGTAGATCTTTCCATCCTTCATGATGACCACGAAGTTCTTGTCCGGATCCGCGACGAGATCCAGGTTCTGCAGCGGGTTGCCGTCCACGAGCAGCAGGTCGGCGTAGGCATCCTTCTCGATGACACCCAGCTTGCCGGGATAAGGGTCGCGCGGCCCGCTCAGCTTGAGGAGCTCAGCGTTGCCCGAGGTCGCCATCCTCAGCGCCTCGTAGGGCGTGTACCACTTCTTGAGTTTTGCAAGGAACTTGCCCTGCTTCGCGGCCAGCTCTGCGTCGAACAGCAAGTCGGTACCGAACGCCGTCTTCACCTTGTACTTCTTCGTGGCGGCAATGGCGCCATCGAGCTTCGAGACCAGATCCTTGTACTTGGCCGTGCTGATCGGGCTTTCGAACTCGAAGGCGTCTTCGCCCTCGGCATCCATCGGCTGCATGCTCCACCAGACGCCCTTCTCGGCCATCAGCTTGGCGGTCTCGTCATCGATGAAGAAGCCGTGCTCCATGGACTTCGCACCGGCCTCGACCCACATCTTGATGGCGTCCTTGGTGTTGATGTGGACCGCGACATAGGTGTTCCAGGTGTTGGCGACGTCGACGATCGCCTTGGCTTCCTCGAAGGTGTACTCGGTGACATCCAGCGGGTCATAGAGGGAGGAGACGCCGCCGCCGCCCATGGCCTTGACCTGGCTGGCCCCCATGCGAAGCACTTCACGTGTGCGTTTGATCACCGCGGGAACGCCGTCGGCGATCAGCGTCTCGCCGACCCGCTGTTGATAGTCCAGCGCGTCTCCCGGGTTCACGGGAACGTCATTGGGCCCCCGGAAGTCGCCGTGTCCGGCCGTCTGGCTGATATAGGCGCCAGAGGGATAGATCCGCGTGCCTTTGACAAGGCCCTCGTCGATGGCGCGTTTCACACCGAAGCTGTTGCCGCCGACATCCCGCACCGTCGTGAACCCGCGCATCAGCGTGTCCTCGGACGCCTTGGCGGCGGCGACGCTCAGGTAGCCGAAGCTGGAACCGAGCGTGTTGCTGACGGGCGAGAAATTGAACATCGTGTGCCAGTGGGCATCGATGAGCCCCGGCATCAGCGTGCGTCCGCCGCCATCGATCACGCGCCCGCCGGCCACCGCCAAGGGTTCGGTGGACACCGCGGTGATCTTGTTGCCGGTGACGACGACGTTCGCGTTCCTGATCAGCTTCTCATTGACGCCGTCGAATACGTTGACGTTGGTGAACAGAGTCACCTGCGGATCGACCGTCTGCGCCCAGGCCGGGCCCGTCAGGAAGCAAAGTGCCGCAAGCGTGGCGTTCAGGTATCTGCTGGCTCTCGTCATGGTTCTCCTCCGAGTCAGGATTGGGGCCTCAGGGGCTTGCCCGGACTGGCAACGGACAGTGCGACGCGCTGCGAATCCAGGCCGGCCCGCGCCTCACTCTTTGGCGTCACGCCGCCAGGCCGAGCGGCTTGTTCGCCATGGGTGGAAAGACGTCATCTTTCGTGTACGGGTTCGCCTCGCAAAGCGCTTCATTCAGCTCAAACCCGAGACCCGGCTCATCGGGCACGATCACGTAACCCTCTTCCCAACGGATGGGCCTGGTGAGCAGCTGACTGAAGAACCCGCCGAAGCACTCGATGCTCTCGAGGATCAGGAAGTTCGGGGTGCAGGCAGAAAGCTGAATGTTCGCGGCGGCCTCGATCGGCCCGGCAAACAGATGAGGTGCGAACTGCGCGTAGTGCGCTTCGGCCATGCCCGCGATCTTCTTGGTCTCCAGAATGCCGCCCACACGACCCAGGGCCGGCTGGAGGACCTGGGCTGCCTGCTGCTGCAGCAGATCGACGAACTCGTACTTGCTGACCATGCGCTCGCCAGCGGAGATGGGAATCGTCGTGGCACTTGCCACCCGCGCCATCTCCCTTGCGTTGCCGGGCGGGGTGGGTTCCTCGAGCCACAGCGGATCATGGGCCTCGAGTCGACGGGCCAGGCGGATCGCGCTGGAGGTGGTCATCTGACCATGGGTCTTGATCATGAGAT
>CAZKLS010000225.1:0-2939 GCA_964553405.1 uncultured Steroidobacteraceae bacterium | reverse complement strand
AGTTCTGAACCGCCGGCCGCCGTGATCCACCAGACGTCGCCCGCGAAGACCGGCAGCGCGAGGCCCAGTCCGATCTCCGCGCGCTGCCAGTCCCGCTCTGCACCGAGCGAGTCGTCGCTCGCGAAGTATTCGAGCGCGATGGCCATGCCGCTGGTGGGAGTGAAACGGTTGTCACGGGAGTCGTAGATAGCGCCCACGGTGATTCCGGCGTCGGTCGCGTCGCCCTCGGGAAACTGGGGCACGCCGGTCTCGACCCGGGTCGAGCGCCGTGCGTACAGATAGCCCAGCCTCGCCTGGAAGCGGGAACCGAGGTTGGCGCCCAGGTCCACGCGTCCTCCGAGGTCGCCGAACTTGTACTTGGCGACCCGCTCCCCGTCGTAGAAGATGTCCTCGTCCGACCGGTCGCCGAAGAGCTGCGGCTCGACGAAGAACCGCTGGCCGACGTCGAACGGCTGGTACAGGCTGGTCTTCAGGAAACTCTCCCGCCCCAGCTGCAGCTCGTTGCGCCACTCGCCGCCCCGTGAGTTGAGCCAGGTGCGGCGATGATCGGCGTAGATGTTGAACGCGACGTCGCCACCCAGCGACACGTACATGCCCAGGTCGAACTTCATGTAGTCGGGACCGGTGCCTTTCTCGACCGGCAGCCAGACCAGCGTGGTGCGATCCGGTTCGCCCTCGAGCCGGTAACCCACGGACTCGATGTCCTGCAGCACGCCCATGCGCTGCGCCTCGGCGCCCAGGCTCTCGGAGTCGACCAGGTCGCCGACCTCGACCGTTGAACCCTGCTTCAGGTAATCGACGTTCACGCGCTCGAGCCCCTCGTAGCGCACGTCCGCCACGCGCACTTCCAGGTCCTGGGTGCGGCTGACGCGTTCCCGCCAGGCCGCGAAGGCAGCCTCCGGGACGGACAACTCCTGCAGTCGATGTCCTGCGGCGCGGGCCGCGCTCTCGCCAAGCGGGAGCGTCTCGGGTATCCGTTCGAAGTCCGCCGTATCGATATCGCCGACCTTGACCTCGATCAGTATGTCCCGCGGCGTCAGCGTGGCGAGCTGGACCTTCTCGTTCACCTCGAACATCACGTCGTTGGCCCGGCTGGCCAGTTGCGACGCGGTCTGCAGCGTTTCCCGGGTCGGCTGGTTTTCGACCAGGTTGACCACGATCACCACGTCGGCACAGAGCTCGCGGGCGACGTCTACCGGTATGTTGCGCACCATGCCGCCGTCGGAAAGGATGTACTTGTCCGTGACGACCGGTGCAAAGGCGCCCGGAATGGCCATGCTGGCACGCAGCGCGGTGGCGAGGTCGCCACGGCTCAACACGACCATCTCGCCGCTCACCATGTCGGTGGCCACGGCGCGGAATGGTATTGGCAGCCGGTCGAAGTCCGGCTGCCTGCGCGCCGAAGCGACGTATTGCCGCAGCAGGTTCTCGATGTTGTTGGTATCGATGATGCCGGGCGGCAGTTGCAGGTGGCCGTCCTTCAGTCCCAGCTCGAGACTGTTGCTGTAAGTGACCCCGGCGCGCTTCTGCTCGATCGGTTCCAGGCCGCGCTGTCCGCGGCCTCCGACCACGCGCTGCCAGTTCACGCCCAGCACGAATGCCTCCATCTCGGACGGCGTGAGGCCCGCGGCATAGCCGCCGCCGACCAGCGCGCCCATGCTGGTTCCCGCGATGCAGTCGATCGGAACGCGAAGCTCGTCCAGCACCTTGATGACGCCGACGTGGGCGCCGCCCTTGGCGCCGCCGCCGGCGAGCACCAGGCCGACGCGGGGCCGCGCACCGGCGGCGGAGGCGGCAGCATCGTCGCCGGCCACAAGCCCGCTCGCGCCGGCGGAGCGGGCGGGCAGCACGCAGGCGCAGAGCAGCAGCCCGCACGCAAGTGCTGCAGATATCCGCGTATCCATGGTCACTTCTCTCATCCGCTTTATCCCGGTCCCGGCCGCTGAAGTCCTGCGGTCCTGTCGCCGCAGCAGACGCCAACCGGGCGCAAATGGCAATTATCGCCGCTGCCGGCCGGTGGAGTGCGCCGTTGTCGTGGCTGGGATATGCTGAAAAGTCTGGTCAGAGGCACATCGAGGAGCCGCACGTGCGCGACTACCGCAAGTTCTACATCGACGGCGAGTGGGTATTCCCCGCCCAGGAGAGCACGCTGGACGTGATCAATCCCGCAACGGAAGGCGTGGCGGGCGTGATCTCGCTGGGCAGCAAGACCGACGTTGACCGCGCGGTCGGGGCTGCAAGACGGGCTTTCGAGAGTTACTCGCGGACCACCCGCGAACAGCGCATCGCGCTGCTCGGGAAGATCGTCGAGATCTACACCCGCCGCCTCGACGAGGTGGCGCAGGCGATCAGCGAGGAGATGGGCGCCCCGCTCGACACGGTGGCGCGCCCGATGCAGGCACCGGCGGGGCTCGGGCACTTCCAGGTTGCGCTTGCGCTGCTCGAGGATTTCCAGTTCGAGAAGCGGCAGGGCTCGACGCTGATCGTCCGCGAGCCGGTCGGCGTGTGCGGCCTGATCACGCCCTGGAACTGGCCGGCGAACCAGATCGGCTGCAAAGTGGCTCCGGCGCTCGCGGCCGGCTGCACGATGGTCCTGAAGCCGAGCGAAATCGCGCCGTTCGACGCCCACATCCTCGCGGAGATCTTCCACGAGGCCGGCGTGCCGAAGGGCGTGTTCAACCTCGTGGACGGCGACGGGCCGACCGTCGGCGCCGCGCTTGCCGCGCATCCGGACGTCGACATGGTCTCGTTCACGGGCTCCACCCGGGCCGGCATCCTGGTGGACAAGGCGGCCGCAGACACGGTGAAGAAGGTCGCGCTCGAACTCGGCGGCAAGTCGCCGAACATCATCCTCGAGGGCGCGGATCTCGAGCAGGCCGTCGGGCACGGCGTGCTGGTGATGATGAACAACACCGGGCAGAGCTGTAACGCGCCGTCGC
>CAZKLS010000224.1:0-2942 GCA_964553405.1 uncultured Steroidobacteraceae bacterium | reverse complement strand
ACCGCTAGCAGCGCGCCGCGAGCCAGCCCTCCAGGTCGGAAATCACCTGGTCCCGCTCGGGCTCGTGGTACACCTCGTGGTAGAGCCCCTCATAGAACTTCAGCGTCTTGTCGCGTGACGGGATGCTCTGGAAGATCGGTCGGCAGGGTTCGACGGGCACCAGGCTGTCCGCGATGCCGTGCTGGACCAGCAGCGGCAGCCGCAGCTTCAGCACGGCCTCCGGGAACCCGGCCATCGCGCCGAGCAGCTCCGCGACGGTGCGTGCCGGAACAGCCGCGTGATGCACCAGCGGATCCTGCTCATAGGCCCGGACCACTGCGGGATCGCGGCTGACGGCCTCAGGAGGCAGTTTCAGGGCGCCCAGGTTCGGCGCCAGCGACGAGAGCGCACGAACCACCCGGACCTTGAAGCCCGCGGCGATCTCGCCCGGGGCCAGCGCCGGTCCCGAGAGCACGAGCCCTCGCAGCGTGTCCTGGATCTTCAATGCCGTCGCGGTGGCGACCGCGCCGCCCATGCTGTGACCCAGCAGCACCGACGGGATTCCCGGGTGCTGGCGCGCCGCGCGTCCGGCGAACGTGCCCAGGTCCGTGACCAGGTACGAGAAGCGCTCGATGTTCGCGCGACGGCCCGGCGACCGCCCGTGACCGCGGTGGTCGAGTGCATATACGGCGTAGCGCTGGGCCACCAGCCGCTCCGCGAGGGCTGCGTACCGGCCACTGTGCTCGCCGAGGCCGTGCGCGATGACGACGACCGCCCGCGGTTCGCGCTCGGGCAACCAGCACTGGGCGAAGAGCTGCTGCTCGCCGAGACCCGGCGTCGTGAATTCTCGATGTCGCATGATGTCCTCCCTAACCTGCTCTATCGGGTGCCGGCCACCGCGGTGCTACGCCGAAGTGTGTCCTCGTCGCCGCTAGATGTCGCCGAACGCCTGCATCGCCCGCTCGGCGACGATCGCACCGTGCTCCTGGACGAAGTGCCCCGCCTCGGGCAGCTCGAGCGGAGCCGGGCAGCCGCGGATGATCTTCGCGAGCACCTGCATCACCGCGGGCCCTAGCACCGGGTCCTGCATGCCGACGGCCATGAACGACTGTCCGCGCCACTGGCTCTGGAAGAACTCCTTCGCGCGCAGCGACACATCCACTCCTTCCATGCCGGGCTCGACGGGCACCAGCGCCGGAAAACGCCGCACGCCGGCCCGGTAGCGACGGTCCGGAAAAGGCGCATCGTAGGCCGCAGCCTCCGCGTCGGTCAGCCCCTGCACGGATCGCTTCATCAGCTTCGGGATGTCGAAATCCGGATTCGCGGCGACGAAGGCCTTCCAGGCGTCGAAGCCGGGGCCGGCCGAGCGCCCGGTGCCGAGCCCGGTGTTCATCACGATCAGGCGGTCGATCTGCTCCGGGTACTCCATCGGCAGCGTCAGGCCGAGCAGTCCGCCCCAGTCCTGCACGACCAGCGTCACCTTCTCGAGCTGCATCTGCGCCAGGAAACCCAGCAGCATCCCGCGATGGAAGCCGTAGGTGTACACGGCGTCGTCTACCGGCTTGTCGGAACGCCCGAAGCCGTAGAAGTCCGGCGCCACGACGCGATGTCCCGCGGCCAGGAAGACCGGGATCATCTTGCGGTACAGGTAGCACCAGGTCGGCTGGCCGTGCAGGCACAGCACGGTCCGTCCCGACGGCTGCCCCGCCGGCGACTCGTCCAGGTAGTGGACGCGCAGGCCTTCATAGCCGCGCAGACCCTCGAGGTAACGTGGCTGGAAATCGAAGCCCGGCAGGCCGTCGAAGCGCTGATCGGGCGTGCGCAGGAACTCGATCGAAGCCGCCATGGGTCACCTCCGCCTCAGAACAAGACCGCCGGAACGGTCTCCCGTTCCGGCGATCTTAACGCGTGTCTGGGTCGGATGCTGCCGGGTCAGCGTGCCGCCACGGCCTGTGCAGGCGGCGCCGCATTCCAGCTCCGGGCCAGCAGTTCGCCCTGCCGTGCGTAGTCCGAGGCCTCGCCCAGCACCATCGCCGCCTCCTGCGGCGCATGGAAGCCCATCGAGTTCTCGGCCGCGATGAAATCGAGGCGCCACTGGGCCTTGCGCTGCATCTCCAGCGCCGGCGCGAGCTGCTCGTCCGTCGCGCCCTGCGCCTTTGCCGCCTGGATGGAGTCGATCAGCGCCACGATCGCCTCGCCGCCGCGCTGCAAAAGCTCGAAATTCCGCTGCTGGATCATGTCCACGCGCTGCGCGATTTCCGCTTCCTCCATGTGGTGGCAGGTCTGGCAGGCGCGGTTGATGTTGAGCAGCGGACTGCGCACCCAGTGGTCGGAGACCTTCGTGGCGCCGTCGCGCATGTAGGGCATGTGGCAGTCGGCGCAGGCCACGCCGCTGCGTGCGTGTATTCCCTGGCTCCAGAGCTCGAACTCCGGATGCTGGGCCTTCAGCACCGGCGCGCCCGTCTCGGCATGCTTGTAGTCGAAGAAGCGCGTGCCGTCGTCGAACTTCGTCTCGTCCCAGAATTTCTCGGTGTCCCGCGCGCGCAGGCCGTCTCCCCAGGGGAACGTGAGCGGCATCTTCGACGAGCAGTAGTACTCCACGTGGCACTGGCCGCAGACATACGAGCGCATCTCGGTGCGCGAGGCGTCGGCGTTCGGATCGTAGGGCTGGGCCCGGGAGCCTGCCCGCCAGCGCTCGACCGACGGCAGGAACGACGCGTCCGCGTCCGACGCCGCCAGCGCCTGTATGCCGTTGATGAATCCCGGCCGCGTGACGCGCAGCTTCATGCTGTCCGGGTCGTGGCAGTCCACGCAGGACACCGGGTGGGCATGCCCCATCTCGTATAGCTTGGCATTCAGGTCCTTGTAGGAGAACTTGTAGCTTTCCTCGAAGCCTTTCATCGCATCACCGCCGCCGAGCTCGCGGTAAACCGGCATGATCGAGGCGTGGCAGTGCAGGCACG
>CAZKLS010000223.1:0-2961 GCA_964553405.1 uncultured Steroidobacteraceae bacterium | reverse complement strand
TCGCCTGCAGCGTGTAGATCGTGTCCAGCACGGTCTCGCCCTTGACGCGCGAGGAGGAGTGCAGGTCCAGGTTGACGATGTCCGCTCCGAGCCGCCTGGCGGCCAGCTCGAAGGACACCCGGGTGCGCGTGCTCGGCTCGAAGAACAGGTTCGCGACCGTGCGACCGGCGAGGCTGCGGTCCCGCGCGGGCAGGTCGCCCATCGGGCGGACGAAGAACTGGGCGAGGTCCAGCAGCTGCGTGAGCTCCTCGGCCGAGAGTCCTTCCAGCGTCAGCAGGTGACGCAGGCGCCCGGCGGCGTCCCGCTGCAGCCCGCGGCCAGTGTCGATCATGTGTTTCCGCTCCCGCTTGTTGAGTTAACGTCCGCCGAGCCAGGTCTCCAGGATCAGCCTCGCGGCATTGGCATCCACGTCCTCGCGGCTGACGCGCCGCGCCAGTGCGCCGGAGCGTCGCGCCTCCCGCAGCTCGTCGGTCGCGGCCACCGAGGTCAGGCGTTCGTCGACGAGTTCCACCGGCAGGCCGGTGCGGCGTTCCAGTTCGGCCGCGAAACCGCGACATTGCGCGGTCAGCAGCGTGTCCGAGCCGTCCATGTTACAGGGAAGCCCGACCAGCAGCCGCTGTGGCCCCCAGTCGCGCAGCAGGCGCGCCACCGCCTGCCAGTCGGGGCCGGACTCGGCGCTGACCGTGCCGAGCGGGCTGGCCGTCCCGGTCGTGGTCTGGCCCACGGCCACGCCGATCCGCCGCGCGCCGTAGTCGAAGGCCAGCAGCACGATTGCGCCGGGCGCCACCGGCTCAGGCGTGCCCGGCATCGCTGGTGATTCGCATCAGGTCCACGCCGAGCAGCAGGCCCGCGGCGTGCCAGCGCTCCTCGAGCGGCGTCTCGAACACCAGCTGCTCGTCCGCGGCCACGGACAACCAGGAGTTGTTGGCCATCTCTTCCTCGAGCTGGCCGGCGTCCCAGCCGGCGTACCCGAGCGCGATCACCGCCTTCTCCGGCCCCTCGCCGCGCGCGAGCGCGTCGAGCACGTCCCTCGAGGTCGTCAGGTGGATCCGGCCGGACACGGCCAGCGTCGACTCCCAGCTCTCGCCCGGCGAGTGCAGCACGAAGCCGCGTTCGGTCTGGACCGGCCCGCCCTGCAGCACCGGTTGCCCGGAGACCCGCGATCGCGAGTGCTCGACGCCGAGCTGCTCGAATACCTCGCCCATGCTCATCGAGAGCCCGCGGTTGATCACGATGCCGAGCGCCCCCTGCGGCCCGTGGTCGCACACCAGCGTGACGGTGTGCGAGAAATTCGGGTCCGCCATGCCAGGCATCGCGATCAGGAACTGGTTGTTGAGGTACCCGTTCGTCATGGGCGCAGTATCCGGCGCCTTGGCGCCCTGCTCAAGATCAGCCCGGGATCGGCCCGCCCGCCGTGCCGGCGCGGTCGCCGCGTCAGGATCCGCCCAGGAACCGCCATTCGTAGGCGAATCGCAGCATCGGATAGCGATCGCGCATCGCCGGGGGGAACGGGTCGAAAGGCGAGGCGAGCCGCACGATCCGCACCGCGGCGTTGTCGAGTTCCGGGTGGCCGCTCGAGCGGCGCACCGAGATTTCCTCCAGGTGCCCGTCGGCGCGGATCGCGACCTCGATCACCGGGCTCCCGGACAGCGCCTTCCGCCGCGCCGCGTCCGGGAAATTGAGGGTCCCGAGGCGCTCGACGCGGCGTTTCCAGCCGTCCAGGTAGGCTGCGATCTCCGACTCCCGGGTGTCGGCCAGCAGCCGGTCGTCGAGCGCCGGGTCGCCGCGCAGGCGCAGCTCCTCGTCGGCCGCGACCGCGTTGACTCCGATCTGCGGCACCGGGCGCGATTCCATCGGCAGGCTCGCCCTCTGCGGCGCGGGCACGTCGGTCTCGGCGAGCGATTGCGCGGAGTTGGCCGACGTGCTCGCGAGCACCTGGGAGCGCCCGATCGTCTCGGCGCCGGTCGCGCTCTCGAGCGCGTCGCCTTCGCGCACCCCGGCGTGCTCGAGCACGCTCGCGCTCGCTTCGGGCAGCGAAGTGCGCTGCATCTCGCGGGTGGTGCCGGAACCCCGCTGATCGCGCTGGGCGATGTATCCGGCCTCGGGATTCGGGTCTTCCGCAGGTCCGTCGGACACCAGCAGGACCTCGAGCGTCGGCAACTCGCTCTGCTCCGGCTCGACTGCCGAGAAACGCAGGCCGAGAATCAGCAGCCCGTGCGCCAGCGCCGCGAGGAAGACCGCGGTCGCCAGGCGGTCCCCGGGCCGCCCCATGCCGGCGACGGCACCCACGGCTCAGTGCTCCATCCGGCGCTCGATGGCGTCCATCAGCATTCCGGCGATGTCGAGGCCGAACTGCCGGTCGAGCTCGCGGACCCCGGTCGGGCTGGTGACGTTGATCTCGGTGACGAAGCCGCCGATCACGTCGAGCCCGACGAACAGCATTCCCCGCGAGCGCAGCTCCGGGCCGATGCGCTCGGCGAGCCACCTGTCGCGCTCGCTGAGCGGACGGCCGACGCCCTTCGCGCCGGCGGCCAGGTTGCCCCGGTTGTCGGCTTCGGACGGGATCCGCGCGAGCGCATAGGGGACGGCCTCGCCGTCGACCAGGATCACCCGGGCGTCGCCGGTGGTCGAGATTTCTTCCAGGTAGCGTTGCACGATCGCGTATCGGCTGCCGTAGTCCGTCAGCGTCTCGAATACCACGTTTGCATTCTTGTCGCCGAGATCCACCACGAAGATCGAGCGGCCGCCCATGCCGTGCAGCGGCTTGCACACGACGCGCCCCTGCTCGCGCAGGAAGGCGTGCATGTCGGCCATGTCGCGCGTGATCAGCGTCGGCGCGCAGCACTCCGGGAACCACGCCGTGAACACCTTCTCGTTGATGTCCCGCAGGCCCCGGGGCCGGTTCACGACCAGCGACCCCTGCTCCTCGGCCCGCTCCAGGATGTAGGTCGAGTAGATGTA
>CAZKLS010000222.1:0-3006 GCA_964553405.1 uncultured Steroidobacteraceae bacterium | reverse complement strand
CGCCCGCCGTAGGCCCGCCCGCACATCGCGTAGTTGCCGGCCCCGAACGAGCCGCCGATGATCACCGTCAGCTTCGGCACCGAGGCGCAGGCCACCGCGGTCACCATCTTGGCGCCGTCGCGCGCGATGCCGCCCGCTTCGTACTTGCGGCCGACCATGAAGCCGGTGATGTTCTGCAGGAACAGGAGCGGGATGCGTCGCCGGTTGCACAGCTCGACGAAGTGCGCGCCCTTCAGCGCCGACTCCGAGAACAGCACGCCGTTGTTCGCCACGATGCCGACCGGATAACCGCCGATCCGAGCGAAGCCGCAGACCAGCGTGCTGCCGTAGAGCGCCTTGAACTCGTCGAGCTCCGACGCGTCCACGATCCGCGCGATCACCTCGCGCACGTCGTAGGGATGGCGCGTGTCGCGCGGCACGATGCCGTACAGGTCCGAGGCCGGATAGCGCGGCGCCCTGGCGGGCTCGGGCGGCGGACGCGAGCCGCGGCGATTGAGGTTGCCGACCAGCCTGCGCGCCATCCAAAGCGCATGCGCATCGTTGTCGGCGAGGTGGTCGACGACGCCGGACTGGCGCGCGTGAACGTCGCCTCCGCCGAGCGTCTCGGCGTCGACGCGCTCGCCGGTGGCCGCCTGCACCAGCGGTGGGCCGCCGAGGAAGATCGTGCCCTGCTCGCGCACGATGATCGACTCGTCGCACATCGCCGGCACGTACGCGCCGCCCGCGGTGCAGGAGCCCATCACGACCGCGAGCTGCGGGATCGCGAGCGCGGACATCCGGGCCTGGTTGTAGAAGATGCGCCCGAAATGCTCCCGGTCAGGGAACACGTCGTCCTGGCGCGGCAGGAAGGCGCCGCCGGAGTCCACCAGGTAGATGCAGGGCAGCCGGTTTTCGAGCGCCACCTCCTGCGCCCGCAGGTGCTTCTTGACCGTGATCGGGTAGTAGGTGCCGCCCTTCACGGTCGCGTCGTTGCCGACGATCATGCACTCGAGGCCGTTCACGCAGCCGATGCCGGTCACCAGCCCGCCGGCCGGGATCCAGTCGCCATGCAGCTCGTGGCCGGCCAGCTGCCCGAGCTCGAGGAACGGCGAGCCCGGATCGAGCAGCCGGTCGATGCGGTCGCGCACGAACATCTTGTCCCGGCCCTCGTGCTGGGCGCGCGCCGCGGCGGAACCGCCCTCCCGTATCCGACCGACCAGTGCATGCAGTTCCCCGGCGAGGCCGCGGTTCACGGCCTCGTTGGCCGAGAACTCGGGCGCCGCGCGGTCCACTCGGGTGTCGATCACGCTCACCGCTGACTCCTTAAGTCCGGTCCCGGCGACCGGCGAGTTCGAGGATTCTCTCCGCCTGTCGCAGGTGCGGGCGATCGAGCATGCGGCCGTCCAGCGACACCGCGCCCTGCCCCGCCGCCGCCGCGAATGCCTCGAGCACCCGCCCGGCCGCGTCGATCTCCGCGGCCGACGGCGCGAACGCCGCATGGATGGCCGGCACCTGCGCCGGATGGATCGCGAGCTTGCCGGCGAACCCGTGGCGCCGCGACAGGCGCGCATTGCGCTCCACGACCGCCGGGTCGCGAATCTCCGTGTCGACCGTGTCTATCGCCGCGACCTGTGCCGCCGCCGCCACCAGCAGGCAGGTCGAGCGAGCCAGCTCGTAGGTGAACTCGAGCCGGCCCTGCTCGTCCCGGTTGCCGAGCGCGCCGACGTCCGCTGAAAGATCCTCGGCGCCCCAGGTGAACCCGATGACGCGCGGCGGACAGGCCGCGAAGCTCGCGGCGTTCAGCACGGCGGCCGCGCACTCGGTGATCAGCGGCAGCATCGGCGTGCTGCCGGGCACCAGCCCGCTGCGCAGTTCCAGCGCCTCGAGCCAGTGATCGAGTCGCCGCAGGTCGTCGCCGTTGCGGGCTTTCGGCAGCACGATCCCGTCGGGGCGGGCACCGATCACCGCGACCAGGTCCTGCAGCGCGTCGGCCGTCTCGACCGGGTTGATCCGCACCCAGAGCGGGACCGGGCGGTCCGCGCTGGCAAGAAACCCGGCGACGGCCTCGCGGGCGAGCGGCCGGCGTTCCGCCAGCACTGCGTCCTCGAGATCGAAGATCACCGCGTCGGCGCCCGCGGCAACGGCCTTGCCGAAGCGGTCGGCCCGGTCGCCGGGCACGAACAGCATCGAGCGCATCATGCGGGCATGACCTTGCGCATCATCAGCGCGGTGCGCTTGCAGACGGCCACCTCCTCGTCCCGCTGGTTGAAGCAGCGGTGGATGAACACCACGATGCCGGCTTCCGGGCGGGAGCGGCTCTCGCGCATCTCGTGCACGATCGTCTCGGTGCGCAGCGTGTCCCCCGGGTATACCGGGCGCGGGAAACGCACCTCGTCCCAGCCGAGGTTCGCGATCGTCGTGCCGAGCGTCGTGTCGGCCACCGAGACGCCCACCATCAGGCTCAGCGTGAAGCAGCTGTTGACGATGCGGCTGCCGAACTCGGTGCCCTTCATGTACTCCTCGTCGAGGTGCAACGCGGCGGGGTTGTGCGTCAGCGCACTGAAGAACAGGTTGTCCGCCTCGGTGACCGTCCTGCGCAGCACGTGCTCGAAGCGCATGCCGACGCTGAACTCCTCGTAGTACAGGCCGCCCATCGCCATGGCTCACTCCGTCGCCGCGAACATCTCGCGGCCGATCAGCATGCGCCGGATTTCGCTGGTGCCCGCGCCGATCTCATAGAGCTTGGCGTCCCGCAGCAGCCGCCCGGTCGGGTAGTCGTTGATGTAGCCGTTGCCGCCGAGCGCCTGGATCGCCTGCAGCGCCACCTGGGTGGCCTGCTCAGAGGCGAGCAGGATGCAGCCCGCCGCATCCATCCGCGTCGTACGGCCCTCGTCGCAGGCGCGCGCGACCGCGTAGACGTAGGCACGACAGGCGCTGGTCAGCGTGTACATGTCGGCCAGCTTCGCCTGCATCAGCCGGAAGGTCCCGATCGGCTGGCCGAACTGCTTGCGCTCGTGCACGTAGGGC
>CAZKLS010000221.1:0-3062 GCA_964553405.1 uncultured Steroidobacteraceae bacterium | reverse complement strand
ACGTGGAACCGGAAGCGTCCGCGGCCCGTCTTCTCGATGCGCAGCGCCGGGCAGCGCTCCTCCAGTCGTCGCTGCAGCAGGATCAGCCGCGCCTCGAGGTTCTCGCTCAGGTCCGGCAGCCGGATGGCCGGGTCGAGGCGCAATTCGCGGTTACTGAAGTCGCAGCGACCCTCGTGCGCGTAACCGCCGAGCAGCCGCCACAGGATGGCGCCTGCCACCCCCTTGATCAGGTACTCGTCCCCCACGAAGACACTGTCGTTCTCGGCATAGTGCCGCACACGCAACACTGCACCGCGCGGTGCCGGCGGGACGTGCGACGGGCGTGCGGCATGTTCGTGCGCCTCGGCGCCTTCCTCGAGCAGCGCCGCCATCGCAGCGACGTGGCTCGCCAGCGTGCTGAACGCGTCCTCCTCGTCGTAGCCGAACCTGGCGGTCTGAGTGCTTTCCGCGAACAGCACGCCGAGCAGGCGCTGGCCCGCCAGGATCGGCACGGCGATCTGGCTCTGCGACCCGGGCAGGCCCGGGAAGGCGATCTCGCGCTCGATCCCGGCCGTCACGCCGTGACGTGCCGTGTCGGCGCGCATCGCGCGCCCGTAGCCGAACTCGGAGGTGGCGTGCGAGATGCGGATCGGCGTGCCGGCCGCAGCCGCGGCGCCGATCACGCCCTCTCCGGGCCGCACCTCCGCGCCGATCCCGGACTGCGGGTAGCCGCGGCTCGCCACCGAGTAGAGCGTGCCACGCGCAGGATCGCGCATCAGGATCATCGCGTGCGACACGCCGAAGCGTCGCTCCAGCTCATCGAGCAGCACATCGAGCAGCGCGGCGAGTTCGGAGGCCGCTGACAATCGCGCCATCGCCGCCCGCACTTCGGCGAGACCAACGGGCTGCGAAGGCGTGAGCGCGGACTGCGTGCCGGGCACGGGCTCGATCGCTTCGACGCGATAAACATCGGCGCCGCGCAGCCTGAAGACACCGGCCATGCCGGTGTGCGAGGCGATGCCGGCGAGCTTGGCCTTCATGCACTCGAACAGCGGGCCCGATTCCTCGGTCCGGAGGTAGTGCACGGCCAGCCGGAACTGCTCGCCGGTCTCGGGGTGGGCCAGCACCACGGTCGCCCGCGGGTTCTCGAGCACGTTCTGCCGGGTCTTGCTGAAGAACTGGAACGACAGCGCGACGTGCTGCGGATCGACGTAGTGCACCTCGGAGAGGTAGGAGACGTTGGGTGTCCCGTCGCGCGCACAGGTCGCGATCACCGCCGGCACGGCACCCTCGAGGCACGCACGGATGGCGCCGAGCGGCAGCGGCATGTTCAGCACCCGATCGGCTGGCCGGCCGAGGGGCCCGGCGTCTGCTGGAACGCGGCTGTCGGCGTGAACGAGATCGCCGCCAGCGCCTGCGGCAGCGGCCCCCACAAGGCCTCCGCGAAATCCCGCGGGTAGCCGATCCGCCGCAGGTCCTCGATCCAGGCGCCGCGCTGCGCGGCCAGCAGCGCCCGGTCGCGGCGGCCGACCGTCCCGCTCGCGGCATCGCTGCCCTTCAGCTGGATCGTGCGGTGCGTGCTCGGCTGGCTGAAGACGACGGCAACCATGCCGTTTGCCGCAACATCCGCCAGCAGCCGTTCCACCCGGACCGGGTCCAGCAGGACCGTCACCCGGCGCCGGTCGCGCGAAACGCGGCAGCCGCAGGCCCGCACGGCCTCGGGCGCCAGGGATGCGTCGCGCGTGGCGACGATCACCGACACGCCGCCCTGGATGAACGCCGCGTGTTCTGCGTCGAGCCGAGGCGACTGGCTGCTCCTGCGCTCCATGAAGCGCATGATACCGGCGGTCGCCGTCGATCTGGTCCTCGGCAAATCGGTTCGTATCCGTCGTCGGTCCCCGTGGGCGCCCGGACGGGTGATTCTGTTAAGCTGGCGTCGTGGTCGAACACGAAATTCGGCTGCAATACACACTCCAAGGGGAACAATCATGCGATTCATTCATGTGGTGCTGCCGCTGGCAGTGCTTGCAATGCCCGTCGCCGTGATGGCTGGAGAAGCGCCCTGCAAGAATGCGCAGTTCGGCGACGCCGTACTCGCTGCCTACCCGAATGCGATCAAGGGCTGCCACGGTCTGAAGACAAAGGACAACGTGATCTATGCCCACTACGTTGCCGAGGTGAAACAGTCGAGCAAGGACGAGGTCACCGTCGTGTTCAAGGACTACGATGGCAAGGACATGACCAAGATCAAGTTCGCGCCCGGCGACGCGACGGCAAAGGTCGACGGGCAGACCGTGCCATTCGCGAAGATGCGCGAGGGCACCCAGCTCGACTTCTACATCCCGCAGGACAAGTGGGGACTGTACGCCTATCCGGGCGGCCCGGAGATGGCGATCATCAGCCGCGAAGACCTGTAAACGCACGCGGGTCCTCGGTTTGAAAGAGCGCTGCGGGTCCGGGATCCGCAGCGCTCGATTCTTTTTGGGCGCCTCACGCGGTAGCGGCCTGGAGCCGGGCGCAGATCCCGCACCTGGACCCGGGCCCGGCTCCCGGTGCCGTCACTTGATCCGGGTAACGGTCACGACGGCCACGGGATTGCGCCAGTCGTAGCTGGCGCGGTTCAGATCGGCCATCCCGTGCGTGCCGGGATGAACGTGCACGTAGCCTTCGCCGTCATCGGCCGAAAGACCCGATCCGCCGCACTGCGGGCCAGGGATGTTGCTGCAGAGCTCGTCGTTGAATTCACTGCCGGCGTCGTAGCCGAGCGCCCTGTAGCTGCGGCTGCCACGGGCCGGCAGCGGCATCGCGTCGATCGCGTAGAACCCGTCGTTGGTGGGCAACAGCATCGCGGCGAGGCTCAGGCTGTCCTGGTTGGGTCGTCCCCGGATCGTGAAGGTCGTGCTGGTGCCCGGTGCGAGCAGCCCGCCGGTCGTGGCCGTCGCACTGACGTCGCGTCCGAGCGAGCCGAGCAGGCTCTGCAGAGGACCGACGTCGCCGGACTCCGCAAGCGTGGCCAGCTCGACGCTCGCCGGTTCACCGAGTTCGAACATCCTGACGGCCGGCGAGTGCGTCGCCGCCAGCGT
>CAZKLS010000220.1:0-3069 GCA_964553405.1 uncultured Steroidobacteraceae bacterium | reverse complement strand
ACTCGGAGACCGTCGCGCCGCCGTCCCGCAGCAGCTTGCGTCCGACCAGGTCCAGTGACTGGATGCCGTTGGTGCCCTCGTAGATCGGCGCGATCCGCGCGTCGCGATAGAACTGGGCCACGCCGGTCTCCTCGACGTAACCCATGCCGCCGTGGATCTGGATGCCGAGCGAGGTCGTCTCGAGCGCGACCTCGGTGCACCACGCCTTGGCGATCGGCGTGAGCAGCTCGGCACGTCCCTGCGCCACGCCGGCCTGCTCCGGATCGGCGCCGTGGCCGCCGCGGTCCAGGCAGGAGCCGGTGTAGATGCAGACCGCGCGGCTGGCCTGCGTCAGCGAGCGCATCAGCAGCAGCATCCGGCGGACGTCGGGGTGGCGGATGATCGTCACGCGACCCTTGACCCCCGGTGCGCCGCCCTGCACGCGCTCCCGCGCATAACTGACGGACTTCTGGTACGAGCGCTCCGCGAGGCCGACGCCCTGGACGCCGACGCCGAGGCGCATGTAGTTCATCATCGTGAACATCGCCGCCAGTCCTTCGTTCTCCTTGCCGACCAGGAAGCCTTCGCATTCGCCCTTGTCGCCGAAGCTCATCACGCAGGTCGGGCTCGCGTGGATGCCCATCTTGTGCTCGACCGACACGGGCCCGACGTCGTTGGGCTCGCCCGGCGATCCGTCCGGCCCGACGCGGTACTTCGGCACGACGAACAACGAGATGCCCCGGGTACCGGCCGGTGCATCCGGCAGGCGCGCGAGGACGAGATGGACGATGTTCTCGGCCATCGGGTGGTCGCCCCAGGTGATGTAGATCTTCTGCCCGCTGATCAGGTAGCGGTCGCCGCTCGGCTCGGCGCGGGTCGTCAGCGTCGAGAGATCCGAGCCGCTCTGGGCCTCGGTCAGGCACATCGTGCCGGCCCACTGGCCGCTGACGAGCTTGTCCATGAACACGGCCTTGAGCTCGGGCGTCGCGTGGCGCTCCATCGCGAGGATCGCCCCCTGGGACAGCTCCGGACACAACGCGAACGCGACGTTGGCCGCCGCCCACATCTCGTCGCAGGCGACCGAGACGGTCTTCGGGAATCCCTGGCCGCCGTGGGCGGGATTCGCGGCGATCGCCGGCCAGCCGCCCTCGCAGAACTGCGCGTAGGCGTCGGTGAAGGCCTGCGGCACCTCGACGGCCCCGTTGACGACCCGCACGCCCTGCTGGTCGCCGATCCAGTTGGTCGGAGCCAGTACGCCGGTCGCGAACTTCGAGGCCTCCTCCAGCACGGCCTCGACGGTGTCGAGATCCACCGACGAGAAATCCGGCAGCGCCACGACCTGCTCGAAGTCCGCGAGGTGCTCGATCGTGAAGCGAAGCTGCTTCAGAGGTGCGTGGTAATCAGTCATCTGCCGGCTCCTGGAAATCGGATTTTGCTTTGCAGCAATTCTGCACCGGTACGGGACACGATGCCATCGGCGCGGGCCGATCGCCCGCTCAGAGTACAATTCCGGGCCCGGACGGGCGCGAGTTGACCTGATGAGCATCTGGTTTCGGAAAATCACCGTCGACGAGGTGAAGGGCATGGCCCGGCAGGGCATGGCGCATCACCTGGACATCGAGTTCACCGAGCTGGGCCCCGATTATCTCCGGGCCACGATGCCGGTCGATTCACGGACCCAGCAGCCCTACGGACTGTTGCACGGCGGCGCCTCCGCGGCGCTCGCGGAGACCCTGGGCAGCGTCGGGGCCAACCTGTGCGTGGACGGCAGCCGCTACTACTGCGTGGGCCAGGAGATCAACGCCAACCACCTGCGCCCGGTGCGGGAGGGGCGGGTCACCGGCACCGCGAAACCGGTGCATCTCGGGCGGCGTTCGCAGGTCTGGGACATCCGGATCGAAGACGAGTCCGGCCGGCTCAGCTGCGTCTCCCGGCTGACGCTCTCGGTCGTCGAGGGCCGCGCACCTTCGATCGGGGACGGGGGCCGGCGATGAAGCACACGCTGGTGGCCGGCGTGCTCGCAGCCGCAACGGCGATCGGCGGCTGCGGCCTGAAGGGGCCGCTGTACCTGCCTGAGAAGTCCGGCGACGTCGTGATCCGGGGGCCCTCGAGTTCGGCCCCACCCGCGCCCGCCGAGCCGGCCGGCGAGGAGGCCATCCCGGCGGAGGCGCTACCCCCTCCCCCCGATCCCCAGATCCCGCTGTGAGCGACGCGCCCACGCTGGTGCTGGTGGACGGCTCGTCCTACCTCTACCGCGCCTTCCACGCCCTGCCGCCGCTCACGAACTCCTCGGGCGAGCCGACCGGCGCGGTGCTCGGCGTACTGAACATGCTGGGCAAGCTCGTCAAGGAAACCGACCCGGCCCGCGTGGCCGTCGTGTTCGATGCGCCCGGCAAGACCTTTCGCGACGAACTGTTCGCCGAGTACAAGGCACAGCGGCCACCGATGCCGGACGAATTGCGCTCTCAGGTGCAGCCCCTGATCGAGGCCGTCGAGGCGCTCGGCCTGCCGATGCTGCGCATCGAGGGCGTCGAAGCCGACGACGTGATCGGCACGCTGGCCCGGCGCGCAGCCGAGGCCGGCATGAAGGTCCTGATCTCGACCGGCGACAAGGACATGGCGCAGCTGGTCGGGCCCCGAATCTCGCTGGTCAACACGATGACCGACACGTCGCTCGACCGCGGCGGCGTCAAGGCCAAGTTCGACGTCTTCCCGGAGCAGATCGTCGACTACCTCGCGCTGGTCGGCGACAGCTCGGACAACATCCCGGGTGTCCCGAAGGTCGGGCCGAAGACCGCGGCGAAGTGGCTGAACCAGTACGGCTCGCTGGACGAGATCATCGCGCACCAGCACGAGATCGCCGGTAAGGTGGGCGAGAGCCTCCGCGAGCACCTCGCCCAGCTCGAGCTGTCCAGGAAGCTCGCGACGATCGAGTGCGGGCTGGAGCTGCCGGTCGGGCTCGAGGACCTGGGCAGGCGGGACCCGGACTTCGCGCGGCTGCGCGAGCTATACGGCCGGCTCGAGCTGCGCTCGTTGCTGAAGCAGTTGCCCGGCGCAGCGCCGGCCGAGCCATCGGGCGCACCCACGCCC
>CAZKLS010000219.1:1324-3100 GCA_964553405.1 uncultured Steroidobacteraceae bacterium | reverse complement strand
GTGCGGCGCATCCGGTCCGCCCGGGCCTTGATGTCCGGCAGGTCTTCCTGCAACCGCTCCAGGTCGCGCGCGGCGTATTCGGCTGCCTTCATGACCGCGAGGCAGTCGTCGCCGCTGCCGTAGTCGCAGTCGTAGACCCGGGTGAGCATGCTCTGCCGCGCCAGCTGCGCGACGCCACTGCCGGCGAGGCGATCGTACAGGTTCTCCGCGAACGCGATCACGGCCAGGTTGACCGCACGCTTGCCCTCGAGACTCAGGCCCTCGAACGGCGGCGGACCCTCCGACTCGATCGCATGCCGCCGATCGCCCAGGTCGGTGAGCTCCGTCAGCGCGGCGTCGACGCGCAGGGCCCGGTGCGCAAGCTCCTCCTCGAGCCGCCTGCGCCGCAGCAGTTTCCAGAACCCCCGCAGCTCGGACAGCCGCTGCCGCGCGAGCTTCTGCTCGGCCTGCAGCTGGTCCGCGAGCACGTTGGCCTCGGCGAGCTCGCGATCGAGCCCGGACAGGCGGTCCCGTTGCGAACGCTCGAATGCCCCGAGCTGCTGCCGTCGCTCGCGGTCCTTCTGCTGCCGGGTCAGGTCGGCGGAGAAGTGCTGCACCCTGCGGGCGGCGATCCGCCAGACGCCGCGCAGCCGGAAGTGCGCGAGGCAGCGGTAGCCTTCCTCGGGCCGACCCAGGAACTGCTCCAGCGCGTCGAGCTGCTCCTGGACGCGCATCGTCGCGCCTTCCTGCAGCTTCAACCGGTCGAGCAGCTGGTGGCGTTCCTCGTCGAGCGCGTCGAGTTCGCGCTTGAGCTCGGTGCGGTTGCGGAACAACTCGAGGAGCCGTTCATCCTCGGCGGAGACGTCGCGGCCCGCCAGTCGCCAGGCCAGGCCCCGCAGACCGTCACGCAGACTCATGCACCGCAGGCCGAGGCGACGCGATGATCCGGTCGAATCGATGCCCACGATCGTGGAGGTAGTCGAGCCACTTGTTGAGCATCATGTTGCGCAGCCAGCGATCGCCGAGCGCCGCGGACGTGGCCGAGCGAATGCTGCGCAGCGCGGGATGCCGGACCCAGCGCGAGCAGCGGCTCGCCTCGGCGAGCCGCGCGTCGTGGTAGACGCGCAGTTCGAGGTCCGGGTCGGCCAGCTCGTCGCCGGCGTCGCCGAACAGGTACGTCAGACGCAGGATCGACGTGTACGGCGCATGCTCGAGCACCTCGAGATGCAGGTCGCAGTCAGCGGGAGTCCTCGACACCGCGTGCCCGGAGAGCCCGCGCACGTCGTCCACGATGCCGCGCAGCCGGATGTAGTTGCTTTCGTAGAGCGTCATCAGGCTCACGAAAGTGACCGGCCGGGCACGCCATGAAGTGAGGCACAGGCTGTCCGCTGACATGGCCGGAATATAGCACAGGGTCCGCGCGCCTCCGTGACGCAGCACACACCCGCGAAAGCCTCAGGGATGCACGCGTCGCTCGATGCCCATGCGCTCGATCACGCGGCTCGCGATCTCCTCGATCGAGCACTCGGTCGTGTCGATCGTCGGTACCGAGAACCGCCTGAACATCGCCTCGGCACGCAGCACCTCGAACTCGCACTGGGCCAGCGAGGAGTAGCGGCTGTCGGGACGACGCTCCTGCCGGATCTGCTGCAGGCGTGCCGGCGCGATGGTCAGGCCGAACAGCTTGCCGGAGTGCTCGCGCAGCATCGCGGGAAGACGGTTGCTCTCGAAGTCGTCCTCGGTCAGCGGGTAATTCGCGGCGAAGATGCCGTACTGCATGGCCATGTAGACGCAGGT
>CAZKLS010000219.1:0-1224 GCA_964553405.1 uncultured Steroidobacteraceae bacterium | reverse complement strand
GCGACGACGGTGCGCAGGTCCTCGCGCACCAGCGTGCTGAACACGACCGGCCGCAGGCCGTCGGCCGCGCCGGTCGCGTTGATCCTGTTCACCGCCTGCTCCGCCTTGTCAATGCTGGAGATAAATGGCAGAGTCACCTGCCGGAATTCGATGTCTTCGAATTGCGTCAGCAGGCTGTGCCCCATGGTCTCGGCGGTCACCCCCGTCTGGTCCGAAACGAAAAAAATGGTTCGCCGGGTCATAAGCAGGGCTGTTCCGTTCCAGTCATCCGGTCGCGCAGTGTTCCACCGCAATGCCCGGCCGGGCAAGGGGTAGATCTTGAGTCCCTATACCATTCCGTTTGCGCAGCTCGGCCGCCACCACGTCGCGGAGGTCGGCGGCAAGAACTCGTCCCTCGGCGAGATGATCGCGAACCTGGCCAGCCTGAACGTGAGCGTGCCGGACGGCTTCGCGACGACGGCCGACGCCTACCGTGACTTCCTCGCACAGCGCGGCCTCGACGAGCGCATCGCGCGCGAGCTCGACACGCTCGACGTGGACGACGTCGCGCGCCTGGCCGAGACCGGCGCGCGGATCCGGCAGTGGATCATGGACACGCCGTTTCCGGCGCGACTCGAGCAGGAGATCCTGCAGGGATACCGGGACATGTGCCAGGACGGCATCGATGCAGCGGTCGCGGTACGCTCCTCGGCCACCGCGGAGGACCTGCCGGAAGCCTCGTTTGCAGGCCAGCAGGAAACGCTGCTGAACGTCAGCGGCCCGGACAACGTCGTGCGGGCCGTGCACGAGGTGTTCGCCTCGCTGTACAACGACCGCGCCATCGCCTACCGGGTCCACCAGGGCTTCGATCACTCCCAGGTGGCGCTGTCGGCCGGCGTCCAGTACATGGTACGCAGCGACCTCGGCGCGAGCGGCGTCATGTTCACGCTGGACACCGACTCCGGCTTTCGCGACGTGGTGCTGATCACCGCGTCGTGGGGCCTCGGCGAGACCGTCGTGCAGGGCGCCGTCAACCCGGACGAGTTCTACGTCTTCAAGCCGGCGCTCCGGGACGGTCACTGGCCCATCGTGCGTCGCACGCTGGGCGGCAAGGCCGTGAAGATGACCTATGCGGAGGCTGCCCGCGCGGGCGAGCGCGTCCGCACCGTCGAGGTGCCCGCCGAGGATCGCGCGCGCTTCTGCCTCGGCGATGAGGACGTGATCGAACTGGCGCGGCAGGCGCTG
>CAZKLS010000218.1:0-3126 GCA_964553405.1 uncultured Steroidobacteraceae bacterium | reverse complement strand
CGCACCACGCCTTTCTCAAGGGCGCGCTGTTCCTCGGCGCTGGCCTGCTGGCCAGCCAGGCCGGGATCCGCACGGTCGAGCAAATGGACGGCGCCGCGCGACGCATGCCGCTCACCATGGCGGCATTCGCGGTCGCCGCCTTCGGGATGACCGGTGTGCCGCCACTGTCGGGATTCGTGAGCAAGTGGCTGCTCGGACTCGGTGCGCTGCAGGCGGAGCAGTCGTGGGTGCTGGGTGTCCTGCTCGGCGGTGCGTTGCTGTCCGCCATCTACCTCTGGCCGCTGCTGTACGCGGCGTACTTCCGCGACGGCCCGCTGGCCGATGCGGACGGGCGGTCCCCGGAGCACGGGTCGAGGCGCGAGCGCGACAGCCCGGTCGGCATGTTGGCGGCGGTCATCATGGCGAGCGTCCTCAGCGTCCTGCTCGGTCTCGGCGCCGCGGTGACGGGCGGGCCGGTGTCGCTGGCGCGGCTCGCCGCCGCGGCGTTCTTCAGCGTGGAGTAGGGCGTGGCGCCCCAGACCATTCACAGCCTGCTGCCGGCGCTGCTCGTGCTCTCGCCGCTGCTCGCGGCGGCGCTCGTACGGCCGATCGGTCGCCGGTCGGAGCGTCTGCGCAACACCCTGGTCGCGACGGTCACCGGGGGAACTCTGCTTGGGGCGGCGGTGCTGCTGTGGACGGTGGCGCAGCACGGGCGAGTCGTCGCCGACGGGACGACGCTCGCCGGTGGCATCGGCCTCGCTGCCGACGCCTTTGGCGCGCTGTTCGCGTTGTTCAGCGCGTTCGTATGGTTCTGCGCGACGCTCTTTTCGTTCGACTACCTGCGCGAGAAGCCGGCGCGTGATCGCTACCATGCGGCCAGTCTGGTCGCGCTGTCCGCCAACCTCGGCGTCGTGCTGGCGGACAGCCTGCTGACGCTGTTCGTATTCTTCGAAGCGCTGGGTCTCGTCGCCTTTCTGCTGGTGGTGCACTCGGGCACGGCCGAGGCGCGCAAGGCCTCCATACAGTACCTGTGGATGACCGTCCTCGGCGGGGTGGCGCTGCTTGCCGGCATCCTGCTCGTGCAGTCGATGGGTGGCGGCGCGATCGGTCCGATTCCGGCGGCGCCCGGCCTCGAGCAGCGCCGCGGCTGGGCGGCGGCGTTGCTGGTGCTCGGCTTCGGTGTCAAGGCGGGCATGCTGCCGGTGCACGTCTGGCTGCCGAACGCCCATCCGGTGGCGCCCTCCCCGGCGAGCGCGCTGCTGTCCGGAGTGATGATCAAGGCAGGGGCCTACGGCATCTTCCGCTGCCTGTTCTTCGTGCTGCGACCGGAGGGGGCAGTCGACCTCGGCGATCCCGGTTGGCAATTCGCGAGCGGCCTCGGCCTCGTCGTGCTGTGGATCGGCATCGCCACGATGGCCGTCGGTGTCGTGCTCGCACTCGGCCAGCGCAACGCCAAGCGCTTGCTCGCCTACAGCAGCATCAGCCAGATGGGCTTCATCCTGACCGGGCTTGGGGCAGGCGCATACCTTGCCGGCGAGGGCGGCCTCGGGATCGCAGGCGGCCTGCTGCACGCGGTCAATCATGCGCTGCTCAAGGGCTGCCTGTTCCTCGGTGTCGGTGCGGTGCTGCTGCGTACGGGCAGGGTCGACATGTACGAGCTGGGTGGCCTGTGGCGCAGGATGCCAGTGACCTTCGCGCTGACGCTGGTGGCTGCGGCCGGCATCGCGGGCGTGCCCTTGTTCAACGGGTTCGTGAGCAAGTGCATGATTCACCACGCACTCCTCGAAGCACATGCCGCCGAGCAGCTCTTTGCGCTGCGCGTGGCCGAGCGCCTCTACGTGCTGGTCTGCGCCGGCACGGCGGCCGCGTTGATCAAGCTCGTCGGGCTCGTGTTTCTCGGCCGCAGCCGCGGCGGCGATGTGACCCAGGTTCGCGAGGCTCCTGCCGGCATGCTCGTCGCCATGGCACTGCTCGCCGCAGCAGTGATTGCGCTCGGCCTTCGGCCGGGTGTGCTGCTCAATGGCACTCTGGATCCGGGCCTGCGGGGAGCTGGCCTGCCTGTGGCGGGCATCGCTCACTTCCTCGATCACGATCTGTTCTCGGCGTCCGATGTCGCCCAGGCGTTCGCGGCGCTCGCCCTCGGAGCGGTCGTCTTCTGGGGTGGCACGATAACCGGAGTCTTCCGCTGCAAGCTGCCGCGCCGGTTCGCGCTGGAACAGTGGTATGCGTACATCGCGTCAGCCTTCCTGACCGGCTGCCAGCTTGCGGCCGTCGTGCATGCGAACCTGCAGCACGCGCTCGCCCGGTGGCTGCAGTGGCTGCGCCGCCGTGCCACCGTCCGCGCCCACGACCTCGCGCGCATGCGCCGGCGCTTCGGCGCGACGGTCTTCACGGGCGCGCCCGGCACCGAGCTGCGGAAGTTCATCGAGGACGCGTGGCTCACCCTCGACCGCGAACGGCACGCGACCATCCGTACGGCGCTGGCGGAGGTTGCCGGGCGGCAACGCGTTGCTCCGGCAGCCGGCGCATCGGTCAGCGAGTCCGTCCGCGAGTCGGTGCGCGCGATCGCTGGTCACATGGCGGACCTGCTCTTCGAGCAGCGCATGGCGGCACTGGTCGAGCTGGCGCGCACCGGCGCCGGGGAGATGCTGCCAGCCGCGCTCGAGCGTGTGGCGGCCGACCTCGCAGGGTCGAGAGCCGCGATCGCCCGTGCCGCACCACGGCTCGCTGCACGACGTCGTGCCGGATCCGACATCGCGCCGATGGTCGTCGCCGCGCTTCGGCCCATCGTCGTGCAGGACGACTTCGAAGCCCGGCTGCGCGCGGCGATGGGTCTGCCGGCGTCGGCCTCGGGGGCGGCAGGCGAGCGAGGCCGTGGGCGGGGGCCGCATCCGGGCCCGGCCTCGCTCGTCGAGCGCCGTGCGCGCGGTGCCGGCATGGTATCGAAATCGCTCGGCTGGGCCATGGAACTGCTGCGGTTTTCAGCCACGACCTTGCGACAGCCGCCCGAGACTCTGCCTTACTCGGAACACGCACATCCTGACCCGGTCGTCATGGAGACCCGCCGGTGCATTCGACGGTTGTCAAGGCACCCGGGACTGGGGCTCGCTATCGTCTTTCTGTTGCTCGTACCGTTCTTCGCCTGGA
>CAZKLS010000217.1:0-3164 GCA_964553405.1 uncultured Steroidobacteraceae bacterium | reverse complement strand
GGGGCGGGTTCGCGGTGCACGCGGCGCGGCACTACGGCTGCCGCGTGACGACGACGACGATCTCTCGCCACCAGCACGACTGGGCGGCCGAGCGCATCCGGGCGGCCGGCCTCGAGGACCGCATCACGCTGCTGCTGGAGGACTACCGGGACCTCTCGGGACGTTTCGACAAGCTGGTCTCGATCGAGATGATCGAAGCCGTGGGCGCGCAGTACCTCGATACCTACACGACGAAGTGCTCGAGCCTGCTCGAACCGCACGGCGCGATGCTGCTGCAGGCGATCACAATCCAGGACCAGTTCTACGAGCAGGCCCTCAGGTCGGTGGACTACATCCAGCGCTACATCTTTCCTGGCAGCTTCATCCCGTCGGTGACCGCGATCAGCGAATCGCTGCGACGCGCGACCGACATGAAGATCTTCCACCTCGAGGACATCGGACCGCACTACGCGACGACGCTGCGGCGATGGCGCGAGCGGTTCATGGCGCGGCTGAACGACGTGCGACGCCTGGGCTACCCGGAGAGCTTCATCCGCATGTGGGAGTTCTACCTGTGCTACTGCGAGGGAGGCTATGCCGAACGCCAACTCGGCAACGTGCAGATGCTGCTGACCCGGCCCCGCTGCCGGCTGCCGTCGTACGGATAGCGGCTTTCACCTACTATCGTCGTTGCGCCCGGACCGCGACAATCCGCGGCAGGCGACGGGTCGAGCCCGGGAGACTGTCTCATGAGTGAATCGGCGATCCTCGAGGGGCTGGCGGACAGCCGCCTGGCCGTGGAACTGGACGAAGCGCAACGCCGGACCCTCGCCTCCATCATGACGCTGCGGGACCTGCGGCAGGGCGAAGTGCTGGTGGCCGAGGGCTCGGTGGACGATCACCTGTACGTGGTCGCAAGCGGGGCGCTGGGCATCGTCAAGGCCGCCGGGACCGAGAACGAGCTCACGCTGAGCACGGCCCGCCCGGGCAGCGTGGTCGGGGAACTGTCGTTCCTCGACGGCGCGACGCGCTACGCCTCGCTGCTCGCACTGAGCGACAGCCGCGTGCTTGGCCTCAGCCGCGACGACCTCGAGTCGCTGCTCGAGCGGGACCCGAGGGTCGTCTACCACGTGATGCGGGCGATCGTCCGGGTCGTTCACGACCTGCAGCGCCGCCTGTCGATGCAGACGGCGGAGCTGACGAACTACCTGTACAAGACCCACGGGCGTTACTGATCCGCGCAGCGGCATCGGTAAAAAACCCGACTGCGGCACGCGCTGCAGCCGCTATCATTCGCGCTGTTTTTTCTCGAGGACGAGCCAGGGTTCATGAGCATCGGGCGGTACCTGCCATTGCTTCTGCTGCTGCTCGCCGGCCGCTGGGCCGGCGCGGCGACTCCCGCCGAGGACGCGTTCTGGTTCGGCGAAGCCGCCGACGGCGCTCCGTCCGTGCAGCTCTACTACTTCTATTCCCCGACCTGTCCGCACTGTCAGGCGGCCAAACCGTTCATCGACTCGCTGCCGGAGCGCTTCCCGTGGCTCGAAGTGCAGCGCTTCTCGGTCAAGGACAACCGGGTGAACGCCCGCTTCTACTACGAGACGGCGAAGGCGGTCGGCGTCGAGGCGCTGTCGGTACCGGGCTTCGCCTTCTGCCGCCAGGTGCTGATCGGCTACGACACGGCCGAGACGACCGGCGCGGAACTCGCCCGCGCGCTCGAGGCCTGCCATGCGGAGCGGCTGTCTGCCGCAACGGCGCCGGCAGGTGCCGCCGCCGAGCCGGGCTCGCCGCCGGTCGCCGAGATGTCGGCCGGTCGGCCGGCCGGTACGACGGTTCACCTGCCCATCATCGGCACGGTCGATGCGCAGGCGCTGTCGCTGCCGGTCATGACGGTGATGCTCGCCGGAGTGGACGCGTTCAACCCCTGCGCATTCTTCGTGCTGCTGTTCCTGCTGAGCCTGCTCGTGCACGCGAAGAGCCGCGCCCGGATGCTGTTCATCGGCGGCACCTTCGTGCTGTTCTCCGGGATCATCTACTTCATATTCATGGCCGCCTGGCTGAACGTGTTCCTGATCGCCGGCGAGCTGCGGGTGATCACCGCGATCGCCGGCCTGGTGGCGCTGACGATCGGAGCGCTGAACATCAAGGACTTCTTCCTGTTCAAGCAGGGGCCCAGCCTGTCGATCCCGGAGTCGGCGAAGCCCGGGCTGTTCAAGCGCATGCGGGAGATCGTCGGCACGGGCAACCTGCTGCCGATGTTCGCCAGCACGGTCGTGCTCGCGATCGTCGCGAACTCCTACGAGCTGCTCTGCACGGCGGGCTTCCCGATGGTCTATACCCGCGCGCTGACGCTCGCGGACCTGGAACCGTGGCAGTATTACGCATGGCTCGCAGCCTACAACGTGATCTACGTGCTGCCGCTGCTCGCGATCGTGCTGGTGTTCACGCGCACGATGGGCTCACGCAAGCTCGCCGAGTCGGAGGGCCGCGCGCTCAAGCTCGTCTCGGGATGCATGATGTTCGGGTTCGGGCTGCTGCTGCTGCTCGCGCCGAACCTGCTGACGAACGCGCTGGCTTCGATCGCCGTGCTGGCGGTCGCGGTCGGCGTCGCGCTGCTGACCGCGATGCTGGCACGGCCGAAGCCGGCCTGAGCGAAACGCTGCGACGGACGGCCCGCGCATGAGTTCGCACGGGACGTCCATCGCGGCCGCCGTCGAACGCATCCGCCGGGCGCTGGGCCCGGCGTCGTGCCTGGAGGCCCCCGATGCGGTGGCGCCGTTCCTCGAGGACCACCGGCGCCTGTATCGGGGTGCGTCTCCGCTGGTCGCGTGTCCCTCCTCCACCGCGCAGGTCGCCGAAGTCCTGCAGATCTGCAACGAGCTCGGCGTGGGCGTCGTGCCGCAGGGTGGCAACACCGGCTATTGCGGCGGAGCGACGCCGGGCGAAGCCGGCAACGAGATCGTGCTGGCGCTGCGGCGCCTGAACCGGATCCGCTCGGTCGATGCGGCCAACTTCTCGCTGGTCGCGGAGGCCGGTTGCCTGCTCGCCGAGGTGCAGGCGGCGGCCGAGGGCGTCGAGCGCTTCTTTCCGCTCGCGCTGGGCTCGCAGGGCAGCTGCCAGATCGGCGGTAACCTCTCGACGAACGCGGGCGGACTCTCGGCGGTCCGCTACGGTGTCGCGCGGGACCT
>CAZKLS010000216.1:0-3229 GCA_964553405.1 uncultured Steroidobacteraceae bacterium | reverse complement strand
TTCATCACCGGCACGGACACGGGCGTCGGCAAGACCCTCGTCGCCGCCGGCCTGCTGCGACTGGCCGGGACCAAGGGCTGGAACGTGGTCGGCCTGAAGCCGGTCGCGAGCGGTGCCGGGCGGACCCCGGCCGGCCTGCGCAACGACGACGCGCTTGCGCTGTCCGCGGCGAGCTCGGCCCGACGTCCCTATCCGCTCACCAACCCGTACTGCTTCGAGCCGGCGATCGCGCCGCACATCGCCGCAGCGGCCGAGGGGCGGCCGATCCTGCTGGAGGACCTGCTCGACTGGTACCCGAGGGCCTCGGCCGGGGCCGACCTGGCCATCGTCGAAGGCGCAGGGGGCTGGCGCCTGCCTCTGCATCCGCTGGGATTTCTCAGCGACCTGCCGGAGAAGCTCGCAATGCCCGTCGTCCTCGTGGTCGGACTGCGCCTCGGCTGCCTGAACCATGCCCGGTTGACGCTGGAAGCCATCGAGCGCAGCGGCCGCTGCCCGTACCTCGGATGGATCGGCAACCTCGTCGACCCGTCATTCGACTGCCTGGAGGCGAACCTGGCGACATTGAGCCGCCTGCTCGGCGCGGAGCCGCTCGCGGTCCTGCCGCGGCTCGCCGCCACGGACCCCGACCGGGTGGCTGGACTGATGAACAGCGCGCGGCTCGACGCCGCGCTGCATCGGCTGGCAAGCGGGCGCTAGCGAAAAAACCTCCATCCTTTCCAAAGCTTGCGCGTTGCCGGCCGGCCCGGGGCCCGGTAGAGTGCGCGGACTTTCGACTGCGCAAGCGACATGGTTACGACCCAGCAAACGGCGGCCGAAGACCCCTCGCCTGGATACCGGATCGAGCTGGCCCCGAACTGCTCGTTGACGCCGCAGGGTGCCAAGCTGTTCGTCGGCGGGCTCGGCGGCGTGACCTTCGCGGTTGCCGGCTTCTTTGCCTATCAGGGGATGTGGCCGGTGCTGCCGTTCGCCGGCCTGGAGATCGGTCTGCTCGCCTGGGCCGTCCACGCGAGCATGCGCCGCGGTGCCGAGCGTGAAGTGATCTTCGTCTCGGATCAGCAGGTCGTGGTCGAGCGGCAGGCCGCAAGGGGTTCCAGAACAACGGTGTTTCCTCGCCACTGGGCGAGGGTTACACTCCACGGCCCGCTCGCGGCGCCGCACCCAAGCCGGCTCGTCATCGAGTCGCATGGACGTGCCTGCGAAGTGGGCAGGTTCCTGACGGAAGAGGAGCGGCGCGCGCTTGCTGCGCGCCTCAGGCAGCTCGTCGGCAGGACGAGCGAAACCCCGGCGCTCTCGGCGTGAGCCGTCACCGGGGAGAGAATCTGGTCACCGCCCGGCGATCCCGGGCGGAAAACGCAACTAAACGGGAGTCCGGTTGCCAATGAATCGTTTCATGCATGCCCTCGCCGCGGGGGCGGCCTCGCTGCTGGCGGCGAGCCCGGCCATGGCCGCCTGGTCGGATCTGAACCTTCGCGTCGGCGTGACCGAACTCAGTCGCGAGATCTACGGACTGCACATGCTGATCCTGTGGATCTGCGTCGCGATCGCGGTAGCGGTGTTCGCGGTGATGATTTACTCGATCGCCACCTTCCGTAAATCCAAGGGCGCCGTCCCGGCGACCTTCGACCACAACACCAAGGCGGAGATCATCTGGACCGTCATCCCGGTCCTGATCCTGGTCGCGATGGCGATCCCGGCCACCAAGACGCTGGTGAAGATCGACGACACGCGGGACTCCGAGCTGACCGTCAAGGTGACGGGCTACCAGTGGAAGTGGCAGTACGAGTACGTCGGCGAGGGCGTGTCCTTCTTCTCGACGCTGGCGAGGTCGAGCGACTTCGCGCGCCAGCTCGGTTCCGGCGTCGATCCCCGCAGCGTCGAGAACTACCTGCTCGAGGTGGACAACCCGCTGGTCGTGCCGCAGGGCCGCAAGGTCCGCGTGCTGATCACCGCGAACGACGTGATCCACGCCTGGTGGGTGCCGGATTTCGGCATGAAGAAGGACGCCATCCCCGGCTACATCAACGAGATGTGGTTCCGGGCGGATTTCCCGGGCACCTACCGCGGCCAGTGCGCAGAGCTCTGCGGCCGTGACCACGGCTTCATGCCGGTGGTGGTGGAGGTCCTGCCGCCCGACGAGTTCGACGCCTGGCTGCTCGAGCAGCAGGCGGCGAGGCAGGCCTCGCGCGAGGCCCCGGCCCGCAGCGCGGCGCTGGATCGGACTGCGGACCAACTGGCGGCCCTGCGGGTCGCGCGAGCGGAGTGAGAACCATGAGTGCCAACAAGACACATCACGACACCGCCCACGCCGCCCACGGGCACGACGATCACGGCCCGGCCAAGGGCATCATGCGCTGGCTGACCACGACGAACCACAAGGACATCGGCACGATGTACCTGGTGTTCAGCCTGCTGATGTTCTTCATCGGCGGCGGCATGGCGCTGGTGATCCGCGCCGAGCTGTTCGCGCCCGGCATGCAGCTCGTCGACCCGGGCTTCTTCAACACCATGACCACGGTGCACGCGCTGATCATGGTGTTCGGCGCGGTGATGCCGGCCACCGTCGGCCTCGCCAACTGGATGATCCCGCTGCAGGTCGGCGCGCCCGACATGGCGCTGCCGCGCATGAACAACTTCAGCTTCTGGCTGCTGGTGGCGGCGTTCACGCTGCTGATCCTGTCGCTGTTCATGCCGGGCGGCGGTCCGGCCGCCGGCTGGACGCTCTACCCGCCGCTGGTACTGCAGACCGGCGACGCGTTCCCGCTCGCGATCTTCGCGATCCACCTGGCCGGGGCCTCCTCGATCATGGGCGCGATCAACATCATCGTGACGATCATGAACCTGCGGGCGCCGGGCATGACGCTGCTGAAGATGCCGCTGTTCGTGTGGACCTGGCTGATCACCGCTTACCTGCTGATCGCGGTGATGCCGGTGTTCGCCGGCGCGGTGACGATGCTGCTGACCGACCACTTCTTCAACACGACCTTCTTCGCCGCCGCCGGCGGCGGCGACCCGGTGCTCTACCAGCACATCTTCTGGTTCTTCGGGCACCCCGAGGTCTACATCATGATCCTGCCGGCCTTCGGCATCGTCTCGGAGATCATCCCGACGTTCTCGCGCAAGCCGCTGTTCGGCTACGACGCGATGGTCTACGCGACCGCGTCGATCGCGTTCCTCTCGTTCATCGTCTGGGCGCACCACATGTTCACGGTGGGCATGCCGCTCGCGGGCG
>CAZKLS010000215.1:0-3256 GCA_964553405.1 uncultured Steroidobacteraceae bacterium | reverse complement strand
CTCGGCCATCTCGGCCAGGTCGTACGACCAGTCGTAGGTATCGATCCGGGCGCCGTGCAGCGGGCGAACCAGCGAGGAAGGACACATGATGGTACCGGGTGCGATCGCGCGGCGCGGCACGGCTGCACTGCTGGTCCTGGCGCTGGGCACGACCGTCGACGCGGCCACCCTGACGGTGACGGATTCCGCAGGCGAGCCGCTCGCGACGGTCATGGTGCGGGAGCGGCGCGTCGGCGGACCGGCCCTCGACACGTCCGACGACGGTTACCCCGCGCCCGGCGTCACGCAGATCGTTGCGCCGGAGATCACGCGCTTCACCGACGACTCGGGGCAGGTGTCGTTCGCTCCACGCGACGAGCCGATGGAATACCTGCTGCGCAAGCCCGGCTACCAGGACCTGGTGATCCAGCCGCCGCTCGAGGAGCAGGACGTTGCCGCGACGATGATCGCCGAGACCGACCCGGTGAAGCTCGCCGAAGCGAAGCCCGCGAGTTCCTGGCTCGGCGCGCTCGATCTCGGCGATACCGAGACCCGGCTGCACTTCCAGCTGCAGTGCACGTTCTGCCACCAGCAGGGCAATTCCTTCATCCGGATGGACCGCACGCCGGAGCAATGGAGCGAGATCATCCAGCGCATGCTGCGCTACGGCGCGCGCCTGTCGAGCCAGGACCAGGAGGCGCTGCCGGAGATGCTCTCCACCGGCTATCGCAGGCTGAACGAGAACCCTGAACTGCTGGCCGATCCACTGCCGTGGAGCCCGGCGCTTGCCGGCTACACGATCACCGAGTGGCCGCTCGGCGACATTTTCAGCCAGGTGCACGACATGCTGTACGCGGACAACGGGCTCGCGTACGTGGCCGACAACATCCAGGACCGGCTCTACGAGGTCGACCCGCGGACCAACGAAGTCACGGTCTACAAGATCCCGCACCGCGAGGGCGAACCGAACGGAGGCCTGCTCGCCGGGCGGCTCAAGGACTTCCCGAAGCACGACAGCACCTCGAACGCGCATTCGCTGGCGGAGTCGCGCGTGGACGGCCACATCTTCATCACGCCCTCGGCGCAGCGCCGGCTGGTGGAATTCGACCCCGAGACCAAGGCCTTCACGCTGCACGAGATGGACGAGGGCTTCTATCCGCACACGATCCGCGTGGATGCGAAGGACCGCGTCTGGTTCACCGTCGCGCTGTCGAACCAGATCGCGATGTTCGACCGCACCACGGGCCGCTTCACGATGTACGACCTGCCGACCCGGGGCTTCAGGGAGTGGCTCAACGTAAAGCTGATCGGCCTTATCTTCAAGCTGATGAACTGGGGCGTGCCGCTCGCGAACTGGCTGCCGGTGGACCGGCAGGCGACCGGCACGCCGCTGCCGTACGGCATCGACATCACGCCGGACGGCAAGGTCTGGTTCGCGCGTCTGCATACCGACGAGATCGGCTCCATTGATCCCGACACCGGCGAGGTGACGATGATCGCGACTCCGTTCAAGGGCCCGCGGCGGCTGCGCACCGACGTGCAGGGCCGGCTCTGGATCACGGCCTTCCCAGAGTCGGCGATCGTGAGCTACGACCCGGCCACGGGCGAGTTCCAGCGCCACGACCTGCCGCTCAGTCCGAAGGGCGGGGATACGCCGTATGCGCTCAACGTGGACCGGCCGCGCGGCATCGTCTGGGTCAACGGCAACCAGAGCGACTCGCTGTACACCTTCGACATCGCGAGCGAGGCCTGGCTGCAGATCCCGATGCCGCGCCGCGTGACCTTCACCCGCGACGTGGAGTTCGAGCCGGACGGCACGGCCTGGACGGCGATCGCGCACTTTCCCGGCTGGCACGTCGAGGACGGCCAGTCGACACTGATCCGGGTGCAACGCGACTGAGTGCGGCCGCTGCGAAATTGGACGACAATTCTCAGACGCGGCCCGCGGTGACGACGACGGCGGACGACGATAATGAGCGCTGACCCGAAACGCGGCAGTCGCTGGCGGCTGATACACGACGTGGTCGTGTTCCAGGTCAAGCTGGGCCTCGAGGCGCTGCTCGACATCACGCTGATACCGGTGTCGCTGGCTGCGGCCGGCATGGACCTGCTGCTCGGCAACTGGCGACAGCCGCGCTGGTTCCACGCGGTGCTCCGCTTCGGCGAGCGCTGCGAGCGACGGATCGACCTGTGGGGCGTGTCGCTGATCGAAGGCAGGGACCCGGACGCCGAGGTCGACGCGGTGATGCGCGGCATCGAGACCCTGATCCGCCAGCCCGACACGGGTCCGAAGAAGCTGCGTGAACTCAGGCGCTGGGCGGCGACGAAACTGGCCCCGGACGGCGGCGAGCCGCCCCCACCCGGGCGTCGTGAGGATCAGGGCGACTGAGCCGACCGGGTGCTGGTGGAAATCCGGCGACTCGGTAACAATCCGCCACCGATCCCAGGGCTACGCACCGTTCCCGCCATGTCAGACGCACCCGAGTCGAAGCCGACGTCTCCCGAGCGGCCGGAAGGCACATCATCGAACACCGTGCTGCCATGGGACGAGCGCTGGGACGAGATCGCCCGGGAGCGCTTCCACCGCACGGACTGGATAGAGCTCGCGGCCACCGTGCTGATGTCACTGGCCACGATCGTGGCGGCCTGGTCCGCCTACCAGTCGACACGGTGGAGCGGCGTCCAGGCCAGCAGTTACAGCGCGTCCGGTGCCAAGCGAACCGAGGCGACGCAACAGAACGCGCTGTTCGCGGCCCAGGCGCAGATCGACGTGATGATCTGGATCACTTACCTGGAACATTTCCAGGCGGGAGACGAACGCGGCACGGCATTCCTTCAGGAACGTTTCCGGGAGGAGTTCAAGCCGGCCTTCGATGCCTGGGCGGCGCTGGCCCCGCCTGGAGCGGCTCCGCCTGGCACGCCGTTCGAACTGCCGCAGTACCAGCCGAAGGCCCGGCGACTCGCCGCGGAGCTGAACGCCGAAGCCGAGCAACTGGCCTCGACTGCTCAGCGGGCCAACCAGATCGGCGACAACTTCGTGCTGGTGGCCGTGATCATGGCGTCGGTACTGTTCTTCGCCGGTGTCGGCACGAAGGTCAAGGAAAGAAGCATCCGGCTGCTGATGCTGCTTGGAGGCTTCACGCTGTTCAGCGGCGGCGTCTGGTTCATGCTGCAGATGCCGCAGAACATCGGTTTCTGAGGCAGTCGTCCAGGCAGCGTTTCAGCCGGCAGGCGCTTCGTCGCCCTGCTGGCCGCGCAGGTAGCTGACGAATCGCCG
>CAZKLS010000214.1:0-3288 GCA_964553405.1 uncultured Steroidobacteraceae bacterium | reverse complement strand
CCCGCTACCAACGCATTCGAAGCGAACGGCCCCTCCGGGGCCGTTCTGCTTTGCGGAACCTGTCAGGCTCGGCGCATCGCCTCGAGCGCCGCCTTGGTCAGGAAGCCGCTGCGGGTTTCCCCGTGTGCGCGGGCATGGTCGTCGATCTGCTTGAGCAGACGGCCAGGAACGGTGATGTTGATCTTCTCGGCAGGGCCGAAGAACCGCTCCACCGGTACATCTACGATTCCCCACGTCCAGCCCTTGTATTCGCGATCTGCGTGCCAGTCGCTCATCGGCTTCGGACGCGGCATCGCCTTGCCGTCCTCGGCCAGCAGTTCGCAGTGAGCTTCAATGGCCTCGCGGACGTTGTCAAAGGCATCTTCCACCGTATCGCCAGCGCTGAAGCAACCCGGAAGATCGGGAACGACTACGCCGAAGGCTGTCTTGCGGGTCCCCGGTTCAATCGCAATCGTGAATTTCATTTTAGGCCTGCCTGCTTCCTGATCTTGTGTACGAGTCCTTTGCCAAGGTCCTTCTTCGGGTGCGGCACGGTAATGTGCCCTGGCCGCGCCGCGTGTACGAATATGCGATGGCTGCCGACCGTCCGGCGCAACGTCCAGCCGGCCTGCTCGAGTTCGCGGATGAGGTCGGCGCTTTTCAAGGTAGGTATCGTAACCACCGAACCGCTCGGCGGTCAACACCATACCCACTGATTATCCTCGACGCCTCCGGTCAGCGCAGCCGCAGGCTGTGAATGGTTGCTTGGATCGGCAGCAGGCCCCAGGCGGGAGTTGATCGCCACTTGATCTCACTCCACTGCAGTACCCACGACACCGCTCGAGCCCGTCGCGTGATAACGAACGGCGGGCGTTCGGGCTTGCCAAGCACGGCCTGTCGACGGCAGGCTCGGGCTCGTCCGAGGGTCCGTTCCACGAATCGACCGGGCCTGAAAGGCGGTCTGAAATTCCTATCCGTAATCGGGAGAGGCCATGACCCTGCTGGTCGTTTATGTCCTGGTCGCGCTTGGCTTTTCCTTTCTGTGTTCGATCGCCGAGGCGGTCCTGCTCAGCGTCACGCCGGCCTACGTGGCGCTGCTCGAGCGCGCAGGCAAGCCGTCGGCAACAGTCTTGCGCGAACTGCGTGGTGGAATTCACCGCCCGCTGGCCGCCATCCTGACGCTGAACACCATTGCACATACGGCGGGTGCGGCCGGTGCCGGAGCCCAGGCCGCGGTGGTGTTCGGCAGCGCCTACCTCGGCGTCGCCTCGGCCGTTCTAACCCTGTTGATCCTGGTCTTCTCGGAGATCATTCCGAAAACACTGGGGGCCCGGCACTGGCGGGTGCTGGCGGGACCCACGGCCTATGTGCTCAAGTCGCTGGTGTGGCTGCTGTATCCCTTCGTGCTGCTGTCGGAAAAGATCACGGGCGGGGCAGCAGAGAGCAACACTTTGTCCGGATTCAGCCGCACCGAATTCGCGGCCATGGCCGAGCTCAGCGCCGAGCAAGGCCAACTCGCGCGGCGCGAGGCCGAGATCCTGAAAAACCTGATGGGCTTGCGCCGGGTCACTGTCCATCACGCCATGACGCCACGCACGGTCATCTTCAGCCTGCCCGAGACCACCACTGTCGAGGAGTTCTTCCACCGCTTTGATCACGTGCGTTTCTCCAGAATCCCCGTCTATGCGAACGACCCGGACGGGGTAAACGGCTTCGTTCTTCGCAGCGACATGCTGCTGGCCCAGGCGCGGGGCAACACGCACAAGAAGCTGGGCGCCTACCGGCGCGACATGCCGACGGTTCCCGAGACCATTTCGCTGGCCCGCGCACTCGACCTGCTCATCCAGCAGGAATCGCACATCGCGCTGGTGGTGGACGAGTACGGCGACCTGCAGGGACTGCTGACACTGGAGGATATTCTCGAGACCCTGCTCGGCATTGAAATCGTCGACGAGGGGGATGCTTCGGTGGACATGCAGGAAGAGGCGCGCCGCAAGTGGCGGAAGCGGGCGCGCAGGATGGGCTTGCTGGAATGAGCTGCGGCGACCTTCTTCTTCCGCCGAACGCCCGCACATCTGAGCGCCGCCGCCCGAGCTGATATATTCGAGTCCATTCCCGGGAGCGAAAGAGCTTGCAGGCAGACGACAAAACCGAGAAGCGTGCCGGGTACGAGTCCGAAGCGATCGATCGCCTGCGTGATCGCACGGACGAGCTCGAACTGATCATCTCGAGCCTGACGATCTTCGCGTTGTTTTCGCTTCCTGGCTGGCTGTTCAACAGGATCGCCGACGTCTATACGCACCTGTCGACCAGCCAGGCCATCGCCAGCAACGTGAGCATGGCGCTGGTGGCGGGTATCAGCTACGGCCTCGCCGCGTGTTTCGTAGTGCACCTGATGGCCCGCGCTTACTGGGTGGGACTGATCGGTCTGCGCACGGTCTTTCCGGATGGAATCAACTGGAGCAGGACGCCGGGCCTCGGGCCATTGAGCCGGCAGTATTACCAGGAGACGCTGCCGGATCTCGATACGGTGATTCAGAACACCGATCGGGTGGCATCGTCCCTGTTCTCCGTGATCAGCATGTTGACGCTGGGCGTCCTCTGGTTCGGCGCGATCATGATGGTTACGCTGGTCGTGTCCGGCGCGGTCGGCGCACGGTTCGGTCTCACGAACGCCGGCATCGGAATCGGCACCACGGTCCTGCTCGCCGTGTTCGTCGGTGTGCCGATTCTTCTGTATCTGCTGGATGCGCAGCTCGCGACTCGTGTCCCTCGCCTGCGCGAAGGCCGGATTCTCCCCGGACTGGTCCGGTTTCTCCGACGCATCGTCGGCCTCGCCTATCCCAAGCGGCTGGTACTGCCGGTACAGCTCACGCTGCAAAGTAATACGCGCCCCTTCGCGTTTTTCGTCGCATTGACACTCGCCATCGTCGTCATCGTCATCGTCGGCAACGCACGCGCGGCCGCGTGGAGCAACTTCACGCTCTCCGGCGCGTTCAGCTATCTCGACTCGGACCAGGTACGGGAAGGCTTCCGCAGCACCTACTACGAGGACATGGCGAGCCCGATGGATCGACTGCGCGCCTGGCCGCGAGTAGACAGCTTCAACCAGAGCGGCAGCTACGTCCGTTTGTTCCTGCCATACCAGCCCCTGCGCGACAACCTCCTGCTCGACCACCTCTGTGGAAGTGCCGAGGAGGCGCCGGACCGGATCCAATGCCTGCGCCAGCTCTGGACTGCCAGCATCGACGGCAGACCGGTATCGATGGAGACTTTCGAGCCCGCCGAGCGCGCGGATCTGGGAATGCG
>CAZKLS010000213.1:0-3320 GCA_964553405.1 uncultured Steroidobacteraceae bacterium | reverse complement strand
CTGCACCGCACGGTTGTCGTAGCCCTGGTCCGCGTACACCTGCGACGCGGACAGCGACACGCGCGGCAGGTGTTCCGCGTGGCCGCTGTCCACCAGCCGCGAGGCGGCCTCGACCGCCTTGGCCAGTGCAAGCAGGTTCGGGTTGGTTTCGAGTGCCTCCTGCGTCCACTGCTCCTCGTCGCCGGGCACCGCGGGGAACTGCTCGCGAGCCAGCGGCACGACCTGCCGCACGTCCACGCCGGTCGTCTCCCGGAGTTGCTCGAGCGCGATTTCCCGGGCGTTGCGGGCCTCGATTTCCCGGGTGAGGAGTCCCTGGTAGTAGGCCTCTACCTCGTAGAGGTCGGTCACCTTGGCGAGCTGCCGCTCGCGCATCAGCCGCAGCCGCTTCAGCTGTGTCTCGATCGCCTCCTTCTCCGCTTGCAGGTAGCGGATCTCGTCCTCGGCCTGCAACACGATCAGGTAGCGGTCCACGAGGTCGACGGCAAGTTCCATTTCCGCCGCGTTGCGCTCGAATTCGCTCTGCTGGACCGACAGCTGCGCGCCCTTGTAGCGGTAGTACGAGGACAGGTCCAGCAGCGGCTGGCTCGCGACGATGCTGCCGCGCTTGCCGTCGTAGTACTCGGGCGACCGGTTACGCTCGTCATAGGCGTTCCAGTCGTAGCTCGCGTCCACGCCGACCTGCGGCAGCAGGCGTGAACGGGCAAGGTCCTTCTGCGCGCGGGCCTGCTCGACGTTGAACTCGCGTCCGCGCAGCATGGGATTCGTCGCCAGCGCCTGGTCGTACAGCTCGAGCAGCCCCTCGGCCTGAGACGCAAGCGGCAGCGCAGCCAGCATGGCCAGCAGCGATCGTCGAGCCCTGGTTCCGGGGCGCACCGCGTCAGTCCTCGATGAACGAGCGCGCGAACGTGTCCTCGAGCGGGTCCAGCAGGTACCCGAGAAGCGTCCGTTGGCCGGTGTTGATCAGCACTTCCGCCGGCATGCCGGCCACCAGCACGAGGTCCTGCTTCGCGAGGTCCTCCAGCGCCTGCGGCGGGATTTCGACCCGGGCGAGGTAGTACGGAACCTGGTTCGGGTCATTCGGATCCACGATCCGGTCCGCCGAGAGCGCGACGACCTCGCCCTCGATCTTGCGGGTCTGCCGCGTCTTGAAGGCCGAGAAGCGGATCTCTGCGACCTGGCCCTTGTGCACCCGATCGATGTCGGTCGGGGAAACCTTGGCCTCGACGACCAGCCGCTCGTCCTGCGGCACGATATCGAGCAGCTTTGCGCCCGGCGAGATGACCGCGCCGGGCGTGTGGACGGACAGGCCGAGCACGGTGCCGGCCTGCGGCGCCCGGACCACCGTCCGCGTGACGGTATCTTGCACGGACTGGACTTTCTCGCGCAGCGAGAACAGGTCGGCCTGGACCTCGGCGAGCTCCTTGGCGACCTCCTGCTGAATCTCCTTCTGCAGTTGCAGAATCTTGAGCCTCGTCTCTGTGATCTGCAGCGAGGTGGCCGCGAGGCTGGAGGTGAGCTCGCCCACCTGCCCCTCGCTGTGCGCCAGGTTACGCTCGAGTTCCCGGATTTTCGGCCGCTCCGCGTACCCCTCCCTCACCAGCACGTCGAAGTCCTGCAACTCCTCCCGGTAAGAGCGCGCCAGCTGCTCACGGCTCACCTTCTGCGCGCTGAGGCCCTCGGCCCGGGCCTGCAGCTGTCCGACCTGCTGCCGGTAGAGCCCGATTTCCCCCTCGTAGGCGGCACGGCGAGCCTCGAAGGTCTGGGTCTGGACGCGCATGGCCTCGCCGGCGCGCGGATCCTGCTCGTTTTCGAGCAGCTCGGCCGGGTAGGTCACCGCGTCGAGCAGGTCCCGCTGGGCCACGAGACGGGCTTCCCGGGCCAGCGTGATGTACAGCTGGCCGCGCAGCACCTCGAGCTGGGCTCGCGCCTGAGTGTCGTCGAGCGTGAGCAGCACCTCGCCCGCCTCGACCGGCTGACCGTCGCGCACCTCGATCGAGCGGATGATGCCGCCCTCGAGGTGCTGCACCGTCTTGCGGTAGTTCTCGACACCCACGACTCCGGGCGCATGCGCGGCGCTGGAGAGCGGCGCAATGGCCGCCCAGGTGCCGAAGATGCCGAACACCGCTGCGACGACCATTATGCCGAGCCGGCGGAGCCGGCGGTCGTCGTCCCCGGCCCGCGCAGGCGGCGGAGCGACCGGGGCCGGCTCAGGGGTCGTTGCTGCGTTCTCGTGACGTTCCATTGCCATGACGATCTACCCCGTCAGGAGGGCACCGGACCGGCCTGCGCCACGACCGGTGCGGGCGCCGCCGCCGGTCGCGTGACCAGTTTCCCCGCGTCCTTCAGCACCGCCATGACCTTGTCCCGGTCGCCGTACACGGCGATCTGACCCTCGCCGAGCAGCAGGATCTTGTCCGCGATCGCCAGCACGTTGCTGCGATGGGTGATCACGACGACCGTCCGGCCCCGTTGCCTGAGCTCGGTCAGCGTCTTCATCAGTGCCGCGTCGCCGTCCTGGTCCAGGTTCGAGTTCGGCTCGTCGAGCACGATCAGGCGCGGGTCGCCGTAGAGCGCGCGGGCGATGCCGATGCGCTGGCGCTGCCCGGCCGAGATGACATTGCCGATGAGCGGCGTGTCGTAACCGTCCGGCAACCGCAGGATCATCTCGTGGACGCCGGCCGCCTGTGCGGCGTTGACCACCCGCTCTGGATCCACCTCGCCAAAACGGGCGATGTTCTCGCTCACAGTGCCGTCGAGCAGCTCGACGTCCTGCGGCAGGTAGCCGACGTGCTGGCCGAGTGCCGTGCGCTCCCACTGCTCGAGCTCCGCACCGTCGAGTCGCACGGACCCGGAATACGGCTTGTAGATGCCCAGCATCGCGCGCGCCAGCGTGGACTTGCCGGCCGCGCTCGGACCGATGACGGCCAGCATCGTTCCGGGCTCGATCGCGAGGCTGACGTTCTTGATCACCGGGGCGGGCGCGCCCGGCGGCACTACGACCAGCTTGTCGAGCGCGAGCTCGCCCACGGGCGCCGGGAGTGGCATCGGCGCCTCTCGCTCCGGCGAGGACTTCAGCAGCTCGTCGAGCCGGTGGTACGCATCCCGCGCGCCGATGAAGCCGCGCCAGGTCCCGACCAGCTGGTCCAGCGGGGCCAGCGCGCGGCCGAGCAGGATCGAGCCTGCGATCACCATGCCCGGCGTAATCTCGCGGCGGATCGCGAGGTAGGCGCCGAGCCCGAGCACCAGCGTCTGGACCGTGATGCGGAAGGTGCGCGACATCGAGGTGATCAGTCCGCCCCTGCGACTGGCCCGCGCCTGCA
>CAZKLS010000212.1:0-3321 GCA_964553405.1 uncultured Steroidobacteraceae bacterium | reverse complement strand
CGTCGTCGAACGCGGCCCTCGCTTCGTCTTCGGGCGCCTCCTTCGAGCCGGCGCAGGCCGCCAGTGCCAGCGCGGCCACCGTTGCCAGAGTCGCGTCGCGTAGTCTCGAAGTCTTCATTTCGTAACCTCTAGAGCTTCTGGCCGGGCTTGAGGTCCTCTGGCACCGGCGAGTGCGACTTGAGTTCGTCAAATCCCCTGACGCAGGTGTCGGCCCACTGCCGGAACAGCGCGATGAAGTCGCTACGGTTGGTCACCTCGTTGGTGATACGCATGCCGCCCATACTCCGGGTCGCACGCCGGTCGACCACACGACCCAACAGGGCACCGCTCGTCGAATCCCGCACCTCGAGCAGCAGCGATGCTTCGCCCGCCTCCACGGTGTAGGTTCGGGTCCGCCCTGGGCCGCCCGTGTCAGGGGCATTGATATAGAGGTTGAAAACCGCCGGGCGCAGCCACAGCACGTCCGGGCCCGCTTCCGTGACGATCTCATAGCCGGCCTTGCGGAAGACCTCGCCGTATTCGTCGACGAAACCGGTGCGCACCGCAGCAGCGATCTTCTCGGCATCCCGCTCGGTGACGTCCCGCGACACGCCGCGGGTCGCCCGGTTGATGTCCTTCATCCAGTTCTTGTGAAAGGCCACTTCGGTCGGGTCGATCTTGAGCTTGGTGTAAGGTCGGAAGTCCGCGCCGGGCGCGACGAAGACCGCATCCATGCGCTTGGCCTTGACCTGAACCAGGCCGTCCCAGCTTTCGGGGACATCTGCCGCCAGCGCGTGGCCCATGGCAAGAATGGCGGCCAGGGCCGCGCCTGCAATTGTTGGCCACCTGCTCATGACAATCCCCCCGTTCGACAAGTATGGGTGAAAGAACTGGCTGAACGGCTGTCGCGGGGTGCGATCGGGCAACGCCCCAGCCAGGAGTCGGGACCCTGGATAGCTGAAACCACCCGGCCGAGCCGCGAGTCCGACCTCGACGGACTCGCGGCTCCAGCCCACTTCCTCAGCTCAGGCTACTTCCCAGCCGTCGGATCCGGATAGGAGAACTCCTTCCCGAGCGCCTGGCCGGCCTCGTCGTAGATCGGCTTGAGCACGTCATCGACGTTCCACTTGCCATTGCTGATGTAGTCAGTGAAACCGAGGGAATCGGCGGGCAGCCCCTTCTTCTGGGCAAACTTTCCACGATCATCCTTGGTCGGTGCCTGCGCAGGCCGCGTGGTCGGCGGCGCCCAGGTGTGCTCGTCGGTCTCGGCCATGCGTACCGTGATCTTGTCCTTGGTGATGTTCCAGACCATGTAGTCTTCGGCCAGGCTCAGCGGACCGTCGTACGTCGAGCGAATGCGCGAGTACACCTGCGGGGTCGTGTCGTAATCCTTGAAGAAGTGATAGGCGACCGCCATCCTGGGCTTCACCTCGCTCATGACCTTGCCGAAGGCCTCCGGCGCAGTGTGGACCTGGGTGCCGACCAGCAGCGCGGACTCCGGCGTGAACCCCATCTTCTTCACCAGGTCCGGTACCGCGATGAAGCACTCGTGGACCACGAGGTCGGCGTCCTTGGCGTACTTCACGAACCACTTGTTGGGGTAGGTGTCGGAGCTGAAGACGAACTTCAGGCCGTTCCATTCCAGCGAGTAGCTCACGGAGCCGTCGATCGAGTGGATCGCCGGGAAGGAACGGATCACCGCGCCGTTCTCGTTGTAGACGATCTGGTTGTCGCCCTTGTAGTCGAACTCGTTCACCTCGAGCGCGTAGCCACGCGGATCGACGTTACCGACGCGCCCGGTGATGTCCCAGAGGTACATCTTCTGCATGGCATCCATGGCGGCGGCTGTGCCGAGTTCCGGAAGCCGACCACTGGGCCCCCAGACGCGCAGCGGCTGGTTGCGACCCATCAGCGCGCCGCCGATCCAGAACTCCGGCACCGAGCCGAAGTGGTCGCTGTGCAGGTGGCCGATGAAGACCTTGTCCAGGTAGTTGTAGGGGATCTGCAGCGACGCGATCCGCTCCGCCGAGCCCGTGCCTCCGTCGAAGATGAACTTGTCGCCGTTGCCGAGTTCCACCAGGAAGCAGGCGGCCGCCTGGAAGGCGCGTGTCGTCGGCATGCCGGTGCCGCAGGCAACCACCCGCATCTCGTTGGGCTTCAGGTCCTCGGAGTTCGGGTAGTAGGCATCACGCTCCCGGGCCTTGGTGGGCGACAGCTTGGGCGTCTCCTGCGCGTTTGCCGTCGGCACCAGCGATGGCTGGATGGCCGTGAGGTAGGTGCCGAAAACCAAGCCCCCGACCAGTCCGCCAATGGAAAAAAGGCGGCGGCGCCGTGCTCTGCTATTCATGTATCCCCCTGTCTGCTGGAAGCGCAGTTCTAGTACAGCCAACCGTTCAAGTTCTGTTGGGATTTCTTGGGTTCCGACCCCGTCCTTATCAGAATGCCGACAGGATCCCCGGGGACTTGCCGCGAGAGCGCAACACCTCAGTGACTGCCACTCGCCGCTACCCTTGCCGGGGTCCGCGATCTACCATAGAACGTGTTACGTTTTATGGACCCGACACAAAGGGGAGGTCAAGGCAAAACTCTATGGAAAAGAGAAGGACCACGCGGCTTTCGCGCGAAGACTGGCTCGTGGCCGCCATGGACATGAGTCTTGCCGGCATCGAGAAGGTGAAGGTGGCGCCGCTCGCAGCGAAGTTGGGCGTGACCACGGGCAGCTTCTATTGGCACTTCAAGAATCGGCGCGAGCTGCTTGATTGCCTGCTGGAATACTGGGAACAGGAAAAGACCGACCTGGCCATCACCAGGACCCGTCAGGTCGAGGGAGCGGCGAGCGATCGACTGTTTTTCCTGTTGAGGGATATTACGGGGCGCAACCTGCCTGGCTATGACCTGTCCATCTGGGCCTGGGCGCAGTGGGATGCCAAGGCGGAGACAGTCTTCACGCGCGTCGTACGGAAACGACTCGCATTCGTATCAATGCTATTCCGTGAAGCCGGGTTCTCGAAGGATCAGGCGGAGGTGCGGGCGCGCATGATGGTGGTCTACCTGATGGGCGAGGCCACACTGCTGCCCGTCTCCATTGCCAAGAGGGAGGAGTTCCTGCACCTGAAGCATGCATTACTGATGGCCCCGGAGAACATGAGTTCAGGGCGATGAGCATGCCGATCGAGGCCACGCCCTTGTACCGCCGGATGCTTCTGCAGGCGACCTTCCTGCTGTGCGCCCTGGCCCTGAGCGCATCCGCCCGGGCCGACTGGATCAACCTCACCGGCGCCGAGACCGCGCCCAACATCGCGGAGATCACCGTTCTCGACGATCGCGTCGAGGTCGCATTGG
>CAZKLS010000211.1:0-3389 GCA_964553405.1 uncultured Steroidobacteraceae bacterium | reverse complement strand
AGCGCCCGCCGGGAAAAAGGGCGCGGAGTATACAGGACAGGCATACCTGTCTCTTACGCAACCAGCGCTTCAGGTATTTGCCGCGCCGACCCTCGAAGCAATTTCCGAACACATTGGCTCGATTGTCGGCTCCACGCGACAAGCGGAACTCGGCAAGCTGACGGCACCAATAACCATACCTAGATATGGCTTTATGGCCATACCACGGTTATATTAGAAATGTCGCGGTACTTTGACTGGGACGCTCTGAAGGCTGCTGAGAACCTCCGCAAGCACGGGGTGTCTTTCGATCAAGCCCGAGCGGCATTTCTCGATCCTGCGAGAGTGATCGCCCGAGACGTTGCCCACAGCGAACTCGAAGAACGCTATTACTGCTTCGGGCGAGTTGGAGACGGCGTGATGACGGTCAGGTTCACCTACCGCGGTGGCGTGATCCGGCTGATCGGAGCCGGTTACTGGCGCCGAGGAAAGCGGATTTATGAAGAAACGAATTCGTTACGAGAATGAACCCATCGGTCCGGTGGAAATCGTTCCGGATTTTCTGCCTTCGCCTGAAGAACTCGCGCACGACGATGACGGCGTCAAGATCACGCTGTCGTTAAGTCGCCGCAGCGTCGACTTCTTCAAGGCAGAGGCTGCGCGACGCAACAGTTCCTACCAGCGGATGATCCGCCGTCTGGTGGATGCGTACGCTGCCAGGCATTCAGCTGAAATCTCACGCCGCAAGTGAGCACGCAGCCATAGGCCGAAGAGGACAGATTTGTTTGGCCTGGACGATGACCCTCACCCGGCCTTCGGCCACCCTCCGCTCCCTCGCCCGCGCAGCGGGAGAGGGCTGGGGTGAGGGCTTCTGCTCCCTCTCCCGCTCTGCGGGAGAGGGCCGGGGTGAGGGCTCTGCCCCCTCTCCCGCTCCGCGGGAGAGGGTCGGGGTGAGGGCCTACTTCTTCTCCTCGACCGACTCCTGCGCCGGCATCGGCTGCACGGCCTGGCCGGTCGCATCCACCTCAGGCGCGTCCTTCTCGGTGGCGGCCACTTCGCCCACGACGACGGGAACCGAGAACGCCCTTGCCTCGGTCTGCACCGGCGTGATCATCTGCGCCGACACGCCGAAGTAATACAGTCCCGAGCCCTCCGCCTGCGCGAGCACCTTCGCGGTGTAAACCTCGCCCGCCTCCACCGGTCCGAAGACGTAGCGTCCGTCACCGACGACCGTCAGGCCCTCGATGCCGGTAACCTCCACCTCGAGCTTGTCGGCCGGCAGCCTCGGCACGAACGCGAGCTCGACCTCGAACGGCTGGCCGACCGCGGGCTTCGCGAGCACGTCGTACTTGAGATCGACCGGCGCCGAACTCTTGCCCGACTCGACCGCCGTCGCATAGTGCTGAAGCTTCTCAGCAGCCGCTGCTTCGGCCGGGTCCACGGCCGCAGGCGGCGGGGCTTCCTGCGCGGCCGGCGCTGGCCCTGGCGCCTGGGCGACCGTCTCATCGCCGTCCTTGCCGCAGCCCGCCGCCACGGCGACAGAAGCAAGAACCGCGACGAACGAAGCAATCCGCAGGCTCGAATTCAGTTCTTTCATGTCTCTACCCTCAACCGCTCAGCGTGACGTTCATGCAGGTCCGTGGACGGCTGCCGAAGAAAGGATCGGGCTCGATGTGGCTGTACTCGTAGACCTCGAGCACATAATCGCCCGGCCCGAGGCTGCCCCGGTAGACCTCCTCGTTCGGCGCGATGAAGTTCGACGAATCGAGGAACCCCGACCGGAAAATGACGAGATCCGGGTCGGGCACCGGGTTGATAGGGTCGCCCGGCAAGGCGACATAGGTCACACGAATCGTGACGGCCCGCGTTCCGGACAGGCTGAAGCGCAGGAACCTGCGGTTGCCGAGCCGGTTGTAGATGCCGCGCGACGCATCGCCGCAGACGCGGACCGCGGGGCCGTTCAGCGCGAGATCCGCATAGACCGGCAGCGTGTCCGCGGACCCGCCGTCGTTGGTCTCGGTGGTCGCGTAAGGATCCATGGCCGGACCCTCCATTTCCTGGGCCTCGACCAGCGCATCCACGGCCGCGGCCGGGACGCCCGGACGCGACTTCAGGCCGACGATGAACGGGAAGATGCTGGTGAGCGGCGCGCCGTTGGTGAGTTCCGCGCGCATCACGCTCCAGATCGGCGCAAAGCCGATCGAGGCCGTGTCGCCGGTCTCGTCGGCCGTGTCGTACAGGTCCCAGACGATCGCCTGTACCGACGTCTCGATGAACCAGCCGCGTGCGGGCCAGTTGCTGGTCTCGAGGCTGAAATGCGAGTCGGATCCCTGCTGGGACCCGAACGAATCACGGTAGAGCGGATCGGCCAGCACCATCGCCGCGAACGCGTTCGAGTAGCCCTCGCTGAACGCGAGCCGCATGTCGAGCGGCTCCTGCAGCGAGTGCGAGCCGCCGGTCGTGTCCGTGCGCCCGAGCTGGTCCTCCAGGTAGTGCTGGAATTCGTGGGCGATCACGTGGGCATCGTATTCGTCGGTGTCCACGTTCTGCAGGCCCAGCACGTAGATGCCCGCCGCCTGGCTGCCCGCGGTGGACGGTGACTGGTAGGAGGTCGTACCGATCTGGCCGGATGCCGGCAGGAACGTATCGGAGGCGCGGTTGTTCGGGCTCCAGTAGAAGCCGAGCGCCGGGAATGCGAGCGTCGCGTCGCCCTCGGAAAGCACGAACTGCACGGCCTCGTAGGCCGTGTCGAGGATCGCGAACGGTCCCGCGGTGCGGGTCGCCGGGTCGTAGCTGCCGGCGAAACCGCGCCAGCCGGAGGTGGCCCGCAGGTTCAGCGTCCGCGAGGTCGTGCCAGTATCGAACACCGAGCTGTCGAGCGCGTAGAGCGCGTTGCCGCTGGTGTTGTCGTACACGGCCAGATTCCAGCTCGCAGGCTGGCCGGCGGACGGCTGGACGCGGGACTGTGCCTTGACGCGTACGCGCACTCGGGTGTTCGCAGGTGGCGCGAAGGCGTAGTTGCCGGACGTATCCGTCAGGGTCGTTGCCAGCACCACGCCGCTCGAGCCGTCGAGCAGTTCCACGATGGCCTGGCGCACCGGGGCCTCGAAAGTCGCGATGTAATCGAGCCCGCTGCCAACATTGGTACGGAACGGGACGCGGTCGTAGGTGACCCGGCCGCTGAGCGTGCCGCCGGAGGGCGGCGGAACGACACCGCCATCGTCGCCGCCACCGCCACCACCACAGGCGGTGAGCAGCACCAGCAGAGGACCGAGCAGCCAGGCTCGCGCGCGAAAAAGCCCCAATAAACTCACGGAGTTACCGTCAAACCCGAAGACCGCGGCGAGGATATCACCGGATCAAAGGGGACAGGCCCATTTTTCCGGAGAATAAGGGGGCGGTCCGCTTTT
>CAZKLS010000210.1:0-3397 GCA_964553405.1 uncultured Steroidobacteraceae bacterium | reverse complement strand
CCCGGACCTACAACGCGGCCCACACCGGCGCGCCGATGTTCTCGGTGTACATGGTCGTGCACGTGCCGAAGCGGGTCCACATCGCGGCGCTGCGCGAGGAATTCATGGACCTCTGCGACCAGCTCAACCTCGACGCGATACTCGAACCACTGAAGGCATAGCGAACAATGGCTGCAAAGACCGTCAAGCTCGACAGCAAAGTCCCGGATTTCTCGCTGCCCTCGACCGGCGGCGGTCCCTGGAAGCTCTCGGCCGCGGCCGGCCGCAAGCGGGTGCTGTACTTCTACCCGAAGGACAACACCTCCGGCTGCACCAAGGAGGGCCAGGCGTTCGCCGAGCTCTACCCGCAGTTCCGCAAGGCACGGATCGAGGTGGTCGGCATCTCGCCGGACAGCCTCGCCTCGCACGAGAAGTTCAAGGCCAAGTATGGCTTTCCGTTCGAGCTGCTCGCGGACGAGGACAAGAAGGTCTGCACGCTGTTCGACGTCTACAAGGAGAAGAGCATGTACGGCCGCAAGTACATGGGCGTCGAGCGAAGCACGTTCCTGGTCGATGCCGACGGCGTGCTGCGTCGCGAATGGCGCAAGGTGAAGGTCCCCGGCCACGCCGAGGAAGTGCTCGCCGCCGCGCGCGCGCTCTGAGCGCCACAGACGGTCCACCCGAGGCGGAGCCCGAGACTTGCCGACACGGAACAAGAGCGAACCCAAGCGGATATTCGTTCTCGACACCAACGTGCTGATGCACGACCCCTCGGCGATCTTTCGCTTCGAGGAGCACGACGTCTACATCCCGATGGTCGTGCTCGAGGAACTCGACGCCGGCAAAAAAGGCGTGTCGGAGTCCGCGCGGAACGTCCGCCAGGTCAGCCGGTTCCTCGACGAGCTGATGGCCAGCGCCTCGAAGCAGCAGATCGACCGGGGGCTCGAGCTGCCGCCGGCCAAGTACACGAACGGCGGCAAGAAGCCGCCGACCGGCCGGCTGTTCTTCCAGACGCGCGAGCTGAAGGGCGGGCTGCCGGACACGCTGCCGGGCCACGGGACCGACAACGCGATCCTGGCCCACACGCTGGCGCTGCAGCTCGAGCGTCCCAAGGCGAAGGTGACGCTGGTCTCGAAGGACATCAACCTGCGCATCAAGGCCGCGATCATCGGCGTGCACGCGGAGGACTACTCGAGCGACCGCACGATCGAGGACGCGGACCTGCTGTACACCGGCAAGGAGGCCGTGCCCGGGAGCTTCTGGGACCGGGCGGGCCGCAGGCTCGAGTCCTGGCACGAGCAGGGCCGGACGCTGTACCGCGTGCGCGGACGCATGACACAGCCCTGGGCCGCGAACCAGTTCGTCTTCGAGGAGGGCGAGCACGGCTTCGAGGCGCTGGTACGCCGCCTCGAGGGAGACGCGGCCGTGCTCGAGCTGCTGCGGGACTATCGCAGCGACAAGCACGCGGTCTGGGGCATCACCGCGCGCAACCGGGAGCAGAACTTCGCGCTGAACCTGCTGCTCGACCCGGCGATCGACTTCGTCACGATCCTCGGACCCGCCGGCACCGGCAAGACGCTGCTGACGCTGGCGGCCGGGCTCGCGCAGACGCTCGAGACCAATCGCTTCAACGAGATCATCATGACCCGCGTCACGATCCCGCTGGGCGAGGACATCGGCTTCCTGCCGGGCACGGAGGAAGAGAAGATGGAGCCCTGGATGGGCGCCTTGATGGACAATCTCGAGGTGCTCACCCAGAGCCAGGAGGGCGGCAGCTGGGGGCGCGCGGCGACCAACGACCTGCTTCGCAACCGGATCAAGATCCGTTCGCTCAATTTCATGCGCGGCCGGACCTTCCTGAACCGCTACCTGATCATCGACGAGGCGCAGAACCTGACGCCGAAGCAGATGAAGGCCATCATCACCCGGGCCGGGCCAGGTACCAAGCTCGTCTGCCTGGGCAACATCGCGCAGATCGACACGCCGTACCTCTCGGAGACGACCTCGGGCCTGACCTACGTGGTGAACCGCTTCCGGGGCTGGGAGCACTACGGTCACATCACGCTCACGCGCGGGGAGCGCTCGCGGCTCGCGGACTTCGCCTCGGAGATGCTCTGAGCGGTCACCGGCCCGGCCGAGGAACCGGCCGCCACCCGCGAGGTCCAATCCCAGGCATGTCGCTCCATTCCCGCAACAGGCTCGCCTCGCTGACGGTAGTGCTCACCGCCGCCGCGCTGGTGCTGCCCGCCCCGCTGCCCGCGCAGGCCGTGCAGGAGCAGCTGCCGGACCTGGGCACCGCGGCGCAGTCCACGCTGAGCGTCGAGGACGAGTACCGGATCGGCCGGATGGTCATGCGCGGCCTGAACGAGTCGGGCCGCATCCTCGAGGACCCGGAGCTCGACGAATACCTGCGCGCGACCGGGCTGCGCCTGGCGAGCCAGGCCAATGACGGCAGCCGCCAGTTCAACTTCTTCCTGGTCCGCGACCGGGCGATCAACGCGTTCGCGCTGCCGGGCGGGTTCATCGGCATCCACACCGGGCTGCTGCTCGAGACCGGCAACGAGAGCGAGCTGGCCGGCGTGCTCGCGCACGAGATCGCGCACGTCACGCAGCGACACATCGCGCGCGGCATCGAGAGCGGCGGCCGCACCAGCCTGGTGTCGACGGCGGCCGTGCTGGCCGCGATCCTGCTCGGGGCGGTCGCCGGGGTGAGCTCGGACGCGACGATGGGCGCGATCTCCGCCGCGCAGGGCCTCGCGGCTCAGGCGCAGATCAACTTCACCCGCGAGAACGAGTACGAGGCGGACCGGATCGGCATCGGCATCCTGGCTGCGGCCGGCTACGAGCCCGACGCGATGGGGGCCTTCTTCGAGACGATGGCCCGGCGCACGCAACTCGGCCCGGACCAGATGCCGGAACTGCTTCGCACGCACCCGGTCACCAGCGCGCGGATTGCAGAGGCCCGTGGTCGCGCCGGTCAGTACGCGGGCCCGCGCCTCCGCGAGAGCTCCAGCTACGCGTTGATGAAGGAGCGTGCGCGGGTGCTCTCGACGGCACAGGGCGCCGATCCGCGCGACTATTACGCCGCGGTCGATCCTGAGGATCCGAACGCGTCGCTCGCGCAGCTGTACGGCAAGGCCCTGGCCCTGATGGCCGCCGGCGAGCCCGACGAAGCCCTGCCGCTGCTGCGCCGCCTGAAGTCGGCCTACCCCGAGACGCTGCCGTTCCACACCGCGCTCGGGCAGGCGCAGCTCGCGACCGGGGACGTGCGCGGCGCGCTCGCGACGCTGGAGAAGGCGCGCGAGCTCGCGCCGCGGAACGTGCCGGTGACGATCCGCTACGGCGAGGCCCTGATGCGGGCCGGCCGGCCGAAGAAGGCTCACGAGGTGCTGCTCGACCTGTTCAACAACGTGCCGCC
>CAZKLS010000209.1:0-3417 GCA_964553405.1 uncultured Steroidobacteraceae bacterium | reverse complement strand
TCGGCGATGTCGTTGATCAGCTCGACGATGTTGCCGATCTCCTGCGAGCTCTCGCCGAGACGCTTGATGCGCTTGGACGTCTCCTGGATGTTCTCGCGGATCGCGTTCATCCCGTCTATCGTGCGGCGCACCGCGTCGCCGCCCTTGTGGGCGACGTCTACCGAATGCCGCGCCACCTCCGCCGCGCGCTCGGCGTTGCCGGAAACCTCCTCGATCGAGGTCGCCATCGCGGCCACGGATTCGGACGCCGAGGCGATCTGCTTCGACTGGGCCGTGGAGCCCTTGGCGAGATGGGTGGAGCTCGCCTGGGTCTGCCGGGTGGCCGCGTCGAGCTTCACCGCCGAGTCGTCGATCGTCGACACGAGCTCGCGCAGCGCGTCGATCGCATAGTTGATCGAGTCGGCGATCGCGCCGGTGATGTCCTCGGTCACCGTCGCCTGGACCGTCAGGTCGCCGTCGGCGAGGCTCGAGAGCTCGTCCAGCAGGCGCAGGATGGCCTGCTGGTTGCGGTCGTTCTGCCTCGCCTGCTCCTCGGCAACGCGCCGCAGATTGCTGAGCGAATGCTGCAGCCAGCCCGCCAGCAGCAGCGAGAGCACCGTCAGGCCGATGAAGAACACCGGCACCCAGGGATTCGACAGCCAGGCCATCAGCCCCGAGCTGCGCCCCGGCTCGCTCCGGCTGAGCTCGGCATAGAGGCTGGCGCCGCTCTCGGCGAGCGCGTTGCGCGCGGCCTGTATCTGCTCGAGCCGGTCGCCGAGCTGCAGCGCCTCGTTGACGGTCCGCCGTTCGGCGGCGAACACGGCGCCGAGCATGCCCACGGCCTCCGCAGCCGCGGCAGGTGCCCGCTCGATGCCGAGCGCGTTCGGCTCGCCCGCGAGCCCGCCGACCACCTGCCCCATGAACTCCATGTTCTCGACGAGCCGGCGCGAGACCGCCTCGACCGGGACCGTGCCGTCGGCCAGCGCGGAGAGGTCCTGCGCCACCGCCTGCGCCCGCAGCTCGAAGCGCTCGAAGGCCGCGACCAGCGTCCCGGGCCTCGATGGGCCGAGGACCTTCAGCACGTTGCCCGCCGCAGCCAGCAGCTGCGGGGTGATCTCCCGGACCGCCGCGGCCGCCTGCTGTGCCTCGAGCGCGGCATCGCGGCCGTCCAGCACGGCCTGCGACTGCTCGAGGAACGTCGGCCAGGTCGAGCCGCCCGGCAGCGTGCCGCCGTCGCCCGCCGTGCCGGCCTGCTGCAGCAGCCGCTCCAGCCTGCGCTGCGATTCCGCCAGCGAATCGAAGGCCGGCGCCGAACCGCGCACGGCCGCGCCCGCCTGCAGCGGGATGTTCTGCGACAGGCTCGCCGCGGCCGCCGCCCGCTCCTGCGACTGCGCCTGTCCGCTCGAGACCCTGCCGGCCAGCAGCAGGATGGCTGCCGCGATCAGCGCGGACACGAGTGCCACGCCGAGCAGCTTCGGCTGCAGCCTCGCAGCGTCGATTCTTTCGCTCATTATTCTCACCCGTCTCCGACTGTCCTGACGCCGGTCCGGCTCAGGAAACGGCGGCCTGCATGAACTGCTGGCTTTCCAGCAGGTGACGTCCGCTGAACACCGGCCAGACCTCGGTACCGCGCTTGAAGGCGCCCGCAAGGTAGCGCTCGCACCGCAACAGCGTCGGTGGCAGGTCGGCGGCGAACTCGCTCTCGTAGAAACGCCTGAAGCCCATCACCTCGTCGACGATCAACCCCGCCGGTATCTCCCGGTGATTGACCGAGAGCACGCGCGTCGAGCGCGTCACGTTGGTGTGGCCGGAGCCGAGGAAGGCGCGCAGGTCGATCACCGGCAGCAACTGCCCGCGGATGTTGGCGAGCCCGCGGATCCACGGCCTTGCGCCCGGTACGCGCGTCACGGACAGCGGATAGCCCATCACCTCGCGCGTTTCCTCGCGCGCCAGCAGGAAGGCCTCGCCACCCAGCCTGAAGGCGACCCCGACCCATTCCGCGCCGGTGGCACCCGACTCGGGCTGCCCCTGGGCGGCCGAGCGGGCACGACGATCGAACTCCAGCAGAAGGTCGAACGGGCGCTCGCGGAGCGAGCGCAGCGTGAACGAGCGCTCCATTTCAGCCGGCAAGCGCGGCCTCGGCCTTCTGCACCAGCAGATCCATCGAGACCGGCTTCACTATGTAGTCCACGGCGCCCTGACGCAGTCCCCACACGCGATCGGATTCCTGCGACTTGGAGGTCACCATTATCACCGGGATCCGCCGCGTCTGTGGGTCGTTCGCGAGCTCCCGGGTGGCCTGGAACCCGTTCAGGCCCGGCATCACGATGTCCATCAGGATCAGGTCCGGGTGGAGCTCGCGCGCCTTGCGTATGGCCTCGTCTCCATCGGCCGCGGCGGCGGTGCGGAAACCGTGCTGCTCCAGGGCCTTCTGCATCACGTGAACCTCCGTCGGAGAGTCGTCCACGATCAGTACGAGTGCCACGATCGGTATCCTCCGGATCGATCTGCCGAATCAGCGACTGACATGCGTCTCGATCGCGCTCAGCAGCTCCTCACGGGTGAAAGGTTTGGTCAGGTAAAGCTCCGAGCCGACGATCCGGCCCCGCGCCCGGTCGAACAGGCCGTCCTTGCTGGACAGCATGATCACCGGGATCGTCTTGAAAACCTTGTTGTGCTTGATCAGCGAGCAGGTCTGGTAGCCGTCCAGGCGGGGCATCATGATGTCCACGAAGACGATGTCCGGCTGGTGGTCCGCGATCTTGGAGAGCGCGTCGAAGCCGTCGGTCGCGGTGAATACCTCGCAACCCTCGCGCACCAGCAGCGTCTCGGCCGTCCGCCGGATCGTCTTGCTGTCGTCGATGACCAGCACCTTCAGGCCGGCGAGCCGGGGCCGGCTGCTGCTGGCTGCGGTTTGTTCCATATCCAGTTAACCCCAAGGATGAGCGTGGCGACCACGACGCTAAACTGTGGACACCCGGTCGCGAGCGTTTTTTAACATATCGGACATGCCCCTGCCATCGAGCGGTTTCGATACCATGATGCCCGTCACACGGGGCGCCAACGACGGCCCCGCCCTGGAGCACTGAATGCCCGACCGACCGCTGCGCGTAGCCGTGGTGATGGACCCCATCGAGGACATCAAGCCGGCGAAGGACACGACCCTGGCGATGCTGCTGGCCGCCCAGCGCCGAGGCTGGGAGATCGGCTACCTGGAACTGCGGCACCTGTGGCTGCGCGACGGCGTCGCGATGGGCCGGGCCCATCCGCTGACGGTCACCGACGAGGCGTCGGGCTGGTTTACGCGCGGACCGGCAGAGGTTCGCCGCCTGAGCGAGTTCGACGTGATCCTGATGCGCAAGGACCCGCCGTTCGACACCGAATACATCTACTCGACCTACATCCTGGAGCGGGCCGAGGAGCAGGGGTCGCTGGTCG
>CAZKLS010000208.1:0-3486 GCA_964553405.1 uncultured Steroidobacteraceae bacterium | reverse complement strand
GCCTGCAACATGTGCGCGACGGTCTGCCCGGCCCAGGTGATCGAGATCGACGCGGCCTTCGACCCGGACGACGAGGCGCATCCGAAGTACCCCTCGCGCTTCGAGATCGACTACTCCCGCTGCGTGTTCTGCGGACTGTGCGTCGAGGCCTGCCCGGAAGACGCGATCCGCATGGTCAAGGAAACCCCCGGGTTCCCGGGCTTCGACCGCGACCGGATGTGGATCGGCAAGGAGGAGTTGCTGAACTGGCAGCCCCGGCAGGACGTCGCGAAACCCTACCCGGTGGCCGGCGCGCCGGACGGAGGCGCGCGATGAACCTCGAGACGCTGCTGCTGTACTTCTTCGCGGCCGGCGCGCTGGTGGGCGGCCTGCTGATGCTGGTGGCACGCCATCCGATGCGGGTCGCGATCTCGCTGATCGGCTCGATGCTGTCGCTGGCCGGCATCTACGCGGTGCTCGGCGTGCACGTCGTCGCGGTGTTCCAGGTGCTGATCTACGTCGGCGCGGTCATGGTCTTCATGGTCTACGTGATCATGCTGCTCGACGCGCGCGACCCGGCGTTCCTTGAGCGCTACGGGCGCGTGCTGGTGCCCGGCGCGATCGTGGGCGTGCTGCTCACCGCGGTGCTCGGCTACGCCGTCACGCGCGGGTCCGCGCAGACGGATGCGGCGGCGGCACGCGGCGACGACGCGGCCTTCCTGGTGCAGCCGTTCTCTGCAGAGTTCCTGCAGCAGTACTGGCTGCACTTCGAGCTCACCTCCGTGCTGCTGGTTGCGGCCGTGGTCGCCGCCATCGCCGTGATCAAGGGCGGTCGGAGGAACGATGGATAGGACGCAACTGCTGCTCGCGCTCAGCGTCGCGCTGTTCGCGATCGGGCTGACCGGCGTGATGATCCGCCGCAACGCGCTGGTGATGCTGATGTGCATGGAGCTGATGCTGAACGGCGTGATCCTGAGCCTGGTGACCTTCGCCGAGCAGACCGCGACGCTGTCCGGGGCCGTGCTGGTGTTCCTGATCTTCGTCGTGGCCGCGGCGGAGATCGCGATCGCGATACCGATCGTGCTGCTGCTCGCGCGCCAGCGGCGGACGCTCGACGTCGGCGCCTACGGGGACCTGAAGGGATAGGCGACGATGAACCTGCTCACACTGATCGTCGTCCTGCCGCTGGCCGGTTTCCTGCTGAACGGGCTGCTCGGAAACCGCCTCGGCCGCCCGTTCGTCTCGGCGGTCGGCTGCGGTTTGCCGATCCTGGCCTTCCTGGCCACGGTACGCGCCTTCCTGCAGCTGCAGGCCGGCGGCGGCGACGCCCCGCTGATCGAGACCGCCTACACCTGGGCGACCGTCGGCGACTTCAGGTTCGACATCGCCTTCTACTTCGATCGCCTGAGCGCGGTGATGACGCTGATCGTCACCGGCGTCGGCTCGCTGATCCACGTCTATTCGACCGGCTACATGAAGGACGACCCCAGCTACGCGCGTTACTTCGCGTACCTGAACCTGTTCCTGTTCTTCATGCTGCTGCTGGTGCTCGGCCGCTCGCTGCTGGTGTGCTTCGTCGGCTGGGAGGGCGTCGGGCTCGCGTCCTACCTGCTGATCGGGTTCTGGTTCGAGGACCCGGCCAAGGCCGCGGCCGGCAAGAAGGCCTTCATCACCAACCGCGTCGGCGATGCCGGGTTCCTGCTCGGCATGTTCCTGATCTACCGAACGATCGGCACGCTGGACATGGACGGCATCAACGCGGCGTTCGCCGGTCCGGTGCTGCCCGCGGTCTCCGCGAGCCTGATCGGCGTGCTGCTGTTCATCGGCGCGACCGGCAAGAGCGCGCAGATCCCGCTGCACGTCTGGCTGCCGGACGCGATGGCCGGCCCGACGCCGGTCTCGGCGCTGATCCACGCGGCGACGATGGTGACCGCCGGCGTGTACCTGGTCGCGCGGCTGCACGGGCTCTACGAGCACGCGCCGGAAGCCTCGCAGCTGATCGCCGTCGTCGGCGTCGCGACCGCGTTCTTCGCGGCGACGATCGCGATCGTGCAGACCGACATCAAGAAGGTACTGGCGTATTCGACGATCTCCCAGCTCGGCTTCATGTTCCTGGCACTCGGCGTCGGGGCGTACGGCGTGGCCGTGTTCCACCTCTACACGCACGCGTTCTTCAAGGCCTGCCTGTTCCTCGGCTCCGGCAGCGTGATCCACGCGCTCGGCGGCGAACAGGACATCCGCAAAATGGGCGGGCTCGCGAAGCGCATCCCGGTCACGTTCGCGACGTTCGCGGTCGCGACCGCGGCGATCGCCGGCCTGCCGCCGCTGGCGGGCTTCTTCTCGAAGGACGAGATTCTCTGGTTCGCGTTCGCGAGCGAATCGGGCGGCTCGCCGCTGCTGTGGCTGGTGGCGTCCGGCACCGCGCTGCTGACCGCGTTCTACATGTTCCGGCTGCTGTGGCTCACGTTCCTGACGCCGTCGCGGATGAGCCACGAGGTCGAGCACCACGTCCACGAGTCGCCGCTCTCGATGACGGGGGTGCTGGTCGTGCTGGCCGTGCTGTCGGCCGTCGGCGGATTCATCTCGATCCCGCACTTCCTCGAGCACGATCTGCCGCTGCCCGGCGTCCACCACGAGTTCGAGCACTACGAGACGCCGCTGATCGTGCTGTCGGTCGTGCTGGCGCTGGTCGGACTCGCGGCGGCGTTCCTGATCTACGGCAAGGGCCTCGCACGCGGCGAGGCGCTCGCGGCCCGTTTCCCGAGGCTGCACAAGCTGCTCTCGGGCAAGTACTACGTGGACGAACTCTACGAGAATTTCCTCGGCCGTCCGCTCAACTGGATCTCCGAGCGGATCTTCCTCGGGCTCGGCGACCGGTTCCTGATCGACGGCTCGCTGAACGGCATGGCGGCGCTGGCCCAGCGCGCAGCCGGCCGCCTGAGCCGGGTCGAGACCGGCAACCTGCAGTTCTACGTGCTGCTCGCGGTGCTGGGCGTGATCGGCTGCCTGGCCTGGATCTGGCGCCATGGCTGATTCGACGCTGCTGAACCTCGTGCTCTGGCTGCCGGTACTCGGCATGGCCGGGATCGCGCTGCTGCCGCGGGGAGCCGATTCGCTGGTCCGCGGCCTGTCGCTGGCCGTGATGCTGCTGCAGCTGCTGCTTACCGCGGTCCTGTACCAGCACTTCGACCCGGACCAGCCGGGGCTGCAGTTCGTCACCGACATCCCCTGGATCCGGGAATGGGGCGTCGGCTACCGGATCGGCCTCGACGGCCTGAACGTGCTGCTGGTGGCGCTGACGGCCTTCCTCGGCCCGCTGGTCGTGGCGGGCGCGTTCTCGGCGATACAGAAGGACGTCAAGCTCTTCTACGCGATGGTGTTCTTCATCCAGTTCGCGATGCTGGGCACGTTCCTCGCGCAGGACCTGTTCCTGTTCTACGTGTTCTGGGAAGCGATGCTGATCCCGATGTTCCTGATCATCGGCATCTGGGGCGGCGAGCGGCGCAT
>CAZKLS010000207.1:0-3502 GCA_964553405.1 uncultured Steroidobacteraceae bacterium | reverse complement strand
GGAGATGACGATGAAACGCATGTTCCTGCTCGCTCCACTCGTGGCAGCCTGCCTGACCGCGACGCTGGCTTCGGCCGAGACGGCCGACAGGATCTGGTCGGGCGGGACCATCCTGACCATCAACGATGCGGCCCCGCGTGCCGCGGCCGTGGCGGAGAAGAACGGACGCATCGTCGCGGTGGGCAGCGAGGCCGAGGTGATGGCGCTGCGAGGCCCGGCGACCCGCGTGATCGACCTCGCGGGCAAGACGCTGCTGCCCGGATTCGTGGACGCACACGGGCACATGATGATGGGCGGGCTGCAGGCGCTGTCCGCCAACCTGCTCGCGCCACCCGACGGCAGCGTCACGGACATCGCCTCGCTGCAGGCCGTGCTGCGCAAATGGGTCGAGGAAAACGCGGCCATCGTGGAACAGTCGAAGCTGATCGTCGGGTTCGGCTACGACAACGCGACGCTCGCCGAGAAACGCCACCCGACCCGGGACGACCTCGACGCGGTGTCGAAGGAACTGGCCATCGTGCTGGTGCACCAGTCGGGGCACATCCTGGCGGTCAATTCGCGCGCGCTCGAGGTCGCCGGTGTCAGCGCCGATACGCCCGATCCACAGGGCGGCGTAATCCGGCGTCGGCCGGGCTCGTCCGAGCCCGACGGCGTGCTCGAGGAGCTGGCGGCGTTTCCGGTCCTGATCAAGCTGCTGGCGCCGATCGGCGCGGAAGGGTTCAAGGCGTTCGCGCGCGCGGGCGCCGAACTCTGGGCGCGATTCGGCTACACGACCGCGGACGAGGGACGCTCGGTTCCCGGCACGGCCCAGCTACTCGGCCAGGTCGCCGACCAGGAAGGCTATCCGATCGACGTCGTCACTTATCCTGACGTGCTGGCCGACAAGGCCTACATCGAGCAGAACGTGAGCCTCGAGTACCGCAACCGGTTCCGTGTCGGCGGCGCGAAGCTGACGATCGACGGCTCGCCGCAGGGCTTCACCGCCTGGCGTGACCGGCCGTACTACGACCCGGTCGGCGACTACCCGAAAGGATATTCCGGCTACGCGGCTGCCACGCCCGAGCAGGTCCTCGACGCCGTCGCCTGGGCATACGACAAGAACATCCAGCTGCTCGTGCACTCCAACGGCGAGCGGGCCAGCGACCTGCTGATCGCGGCGCACACGATTGCGCAGATCAAGCACCCGGGCGATGCCCGGGCACGGCGCCACGTGCTGATCCACGGCCAGTTCCTGCGCGAGGACCAGGTCGACGCGTTCGGCCGCCTCGGCATCCTGCCGTCGCTGTTCCCGATGCACACGTTCTACTGGGGCGACTGGCACACGGAGCACACCGTGGGGCCGGAGCTCGCGCCGAACATCTCGCCGACCGGCTGGTTCCGCGAGCGGGACCTGATCTTCACGACGCACCACGACGCGCCGGTCGCCTTCCCCGACTCGATGCGGGTGCTGTCGGCCACGGTCACGCGGGTCGCCCGGGGCTCGGGCAGGATCATCGGCCCCGAACAGCGCGTCGATGTCGCCACTGCGCTGAAGGCCATGACGATCTGGCCGGCCTGGCAGCACTTCGAGGAGAAGCACAAGGGCTCGCTCGAGGTCGGCAAGCTCGCGGATTTCGTGATCCTGTCCGCGGACCCGACCGCGGTCGAGCCCGGGCAACTCGCTCAGATCAAGGTCGTCGAGACGATCAAGGAGGGAACGACCGTCTTCCGCTTGGACCAGAGTGGTGCCACGGCAGCGCTCGGTTCACGGCCCGGCAGCGATCTCAGAGGCCTGCTGGAACTCGGCGCCACCTACCTGGAATTCAAGGCGCTGCCGGAGAGTCAGCAGACGGCCGAGACACTGGCGCTGCTCCGGGCGCGCGGGCACGGCGGCCACGACTGCCCGAGCGACGTGCTGATGGTGCTGGCCGCAGCCATGGCAGGCGATGCCGCCGCGATGGCGCACTGACGAACAACGAGCCCGGCTCGCCATTGGCCGGGCGGCCGGGCAGATTCCCGTGATGGAATCCGGGAACCGGGGGATCGCGGCTGCGACAACCGTGGCGTTGATCGCAGCCTGCTGCGCTTCCGTGTTCTCGCCGACGGTGCGCGCCACCGGCGATCCCTTCGGCCTGCATCACAGCACCGCCACCCATGTCACGCCGGCAAACGTAAAGCGCCTCCAGCCGGCATGGACACACCGAAACGGCGACATGGCCGCGACCGTCGGCCAGCCCTCGAGCGTGTCGGCCCAGGCCACGCCGATCCTGTTGCCGCCCGATGCCGGCGGCCATCTGGTCTACTGCACGCCTTTCAACCGGGTGATTGCGCTCGACCCCGCCACGGGGCGTGAGCGCTGGAGTCACGATCCGCAACTGCCGCGCACGAGCGAGCGGCCCTACCGCTGCCGCGGCGTGGCCTACGCGCAGGTCCCGGAATCCGACGCGCACGGAGCCTGCAGACATCGCATCTACACCGCAACCAACGACCGTCGCCTGCTCGCGCTCGATGCGCGCGACGGCCGGCCCTGCCGGCAGTTCGGAACGGACGGCACGGTCGCGCTCGCAGAGCACGACCGCGACGGACTCGAACGCGTGGGCACGAGCTCGGCGCCCCTGGTCGCCAACGGCGTCGTGGTCGTCGGCTCTTCGGTCATCGACTTCGCGTTCGCAAAGGCACCGCGCGGTGCCATCGCCGCCTACGATGCCGTGACGGGGGCGCCGCGCTGGAGCTTCGATCCGCTCGAGGGCGAAAGTGGCACCGGCGCCGGCAATGCCTGGGCGCCGCTCGCAGCGGACGCAGAGCGTGACCTCGTGTTCGTGCCCACCGGCGCGCCGTCGCCCGACTACTATGGCGCGTTGCGACCGGGCCGTAATGGTCACGCGAACTCGGTCGTCGCGCTGCGCCTCTCGACCGGCGAGGTCGCCTGGTCTTTCCAGTTCGTACACCACGACCTGTGGGACTACGACACGCCGGCACAGCCCGTGCTGTTCGACTGGCGCGGCGCGGACGGACGGAACGTCCCGGCGCTCGCGCAGGTGACGAAGCAGGGCTTCGTGTTCGTGCTCGACCGCCGCGACGGCAGCCCCGTATTCCCGGTCGAGGAGCGCGCGGTGCCGGCCAGCACGATTCCGGGAGAACAGGCCTGGCCGACGCAGCCGTTTCCGGTCGAGTCATTGCGCCTGCTGCCGACGCGCCTCGGTCCGGCCGATGCCTGGGGCCTGACCTTCTGGGACCGGGCGCGCTGCCGCGACGCCATCGGGGCGCTCGAGAACGAGGGCATTTTCACGCCACTGGCCGAGGTCCCGACGATGCTGTTTCCGGGCAGCCTCGGTGGCGCCAACTGGGGCGGCGGGGCCTACGACCCCGCGAGCCAGCGACTGATCGTCAACGTCAACGCCGCGCCGTTCGTCGCGCAACTGGTGCAGGGCGTCACCGCGGTCACCGGGCAGGACCACCCGGTGGCGGGACAGAAGACGATGTTCGTCACGATGCAGGGCACGCCCTACACGCTGGCCGTCGG
>CAZKLS010000206.1:0-3514 GCA_964553405.1 uncultured Steroidobacteraceae bacterium | reverse complement strand
ACTTCTGCGGCGAGATGCGCGCGTACTTCAGCTTGGCTGCAACCTGCATGGCTTAATCCTTCGATGCCTTCTTGTCGCCGGAGTGGCCCTTGAACGTCCGAGTCGGCGCGAACTCGCCGAGCTTGTGGCCGACCATGTTCTCGGAGATCAGCACCGGCACGTGCTGGCGACCGTTGTGCACCGCGATCGTCAGGCCGACCATGTCGGGCAGGACCATCGAGCGGCGCGACCACGTCTTGATCGGACGGCGGTCGTTCTTCTGCATCGCGGCCTCCACCTTTTTCGCCAGGTGCAGGTCGACGAACGGGCCTTTCTTGACTGAACGGGGCACTGCTCGCTCCTATCCTGTATCAGTTGCGGCGGCGGACGATCATGCCGCCGGTGCGCTTGTTCCTGCGGGTCTTCTTGCCCTTGGTCTTCCAGCCCCAGGGCGACACCGGATGAGGGTTGCCCTGGCCGGACTTGCCCTCGCCACCGCCGTGCGGGTGGTCCACCGGGTTCATCACGACGCCACGAACCGTGGGCCGGATGCCGCGCCAGCGCTTCGCGCCGGCCTTGCCGTAGACGATCAGGCTGTGCTCGTCGTTGCCGACCTCGCCGATCGTCGCGCGGCAGTCGACGTGCACCTTGCGCATCTCCGAGGAGCGCAGCCGCAGCGTCGCGTACAGGCCCTCGCGGGCCACCAGCTGCGCGGAGCTGCCCGCGCTGCGGGCCAGCTGGCCGCCGCGGCCCGGCTTCAGCTCGATGTTGTGGATCTGCGAGCCGATCGGGATGTTGCGGATCGGCAGCGCGCTGCCCGGGCGGATCGGTGCCTCGGTACCGGAGGCGACCGCGTCGCCCGGGCCCACGCCCTTCGGGGCCAGGATGTAGCGGCGCTCGCCGTCGGCGTACAGGACCAGCGCGAGGTAGGCGCTGCGGTTCGGGTCGTACTCGAGCCGCTCGACCTTGCCCGGGACGCCGTCCTTGTTGCGACGGAAGTCGACGATCCGGTAGTTGTGCTTGTGGCCGCCGCCCTTGTGGCGGGTCGTGATGCGCCCCTGGTTGTTGCGCGCGCCGGTGCGCTTCCCGGTCACGGTCAGCGCCGCGACGGGCCCGCCCTTGTGCAGGTGCGAACGGTCGGCCTTGACGACGAAACGTCGACCCGGGGACGTCGGCTTAGTCTTGATGAGAGCCATGATTGCGTCTTCCGTCAGCTAGCTGCCGCCGTCACTGCCCGACGCCGGCGAAATCGATCGTCTGGCCCGGCGCGAGCCGCACGTAGGCCTTCTTGAAGTCCGGACGCTTGCCCGGGCGACCGCCGAAGCGCTTGAGCTTGCCGGCGGTGTTGACGACCTGCACGGCATCCACCTTGACCTCGAACATCAGCTCGACCGCGGCCTTGATCTCCGGCTTGGTCGCGTCGCGACGCACGCGGAACACGACCTGGTTGCCGGTCTCGGCGACTCGCGCGCTCTTCTCGGACACGTGCGGCGCGAGCAGCACGGTCATCAGTCTTTCCTTGCCGCTCATGCCAGCTTCTCCTCGAGCATGCGGACCGCGCCCACCGTGGCGAGCACGTGCTGGTGAGCGAGCAGGCTCACCGGGTCGATCGCGGCGACGGGCAGCACCGACACGCCCATCAGGTTCCGCGAGGCGAGATAGAGCTTCTCGTCATGCGCCTCGACGAGGATCAGCACGTCTGCGTGCCCCAGGTCCTTCAGCATCGCGGCGAGCATGCGGGTCTTCGGCGCCTCGAGCTCGAGCGACTCGACCACCGTCAGGCGGCCCGTCCGCCCCAGCTCCGAGACGAGGCTGCGCATCGCGCCCCGGTACATCTTGCGGTTGACCTTCTGCGAGAAGTCGCGCGGCCGTGCCGCGAACGCGCGGCCACCGCCCACCCAGATCGGGCTGCGGATGCTGCCGACCCGCGCCTGGCCGGTGCCCTTCTGGCGCCACGGCTTGGTGCCGCCGCCACGCACCTCGGCGCGGCTCTTCTGGCGCTTGGTGCCGGCACGCCCGGCCGCCATGTAGGCCGTGACGACCTGGTGAACCAGCGCTTCGTTGAACTTCGTGCCGAATGCCGCCTCGGAGACCTCGATCTCGCCGGCGGCGCCGCCCTGGCCGACTAGCTTTAGCTGGGTAGGCATCTGTTACTTCCTCGCCAGGTTCTGCACGGTCTTGCGCGCAGCCTTGCGCGCAGCCTTGATCGACGGCCGCACCAGCACCTGTCCGCCGGCCGCGCCGGGCACCGCCCCGCGGATCAGCAGCAGGTTGCGCTCGGCATCCACCCGTACGACGCTCAGGCTCTCGGTGGTGCGCCTGACGGCGCCCATGTGGCCCGACATGCGCTTGCCCGGGAACACGCGGCCCGGCGTCTGCCGCTGGCCGATCGAGCCGGGCGCCCGGTGGAACACCGACGCGCCGTGCGAGGCCGGGCCGCCGGCGAAGTTGTGCCGCTTCATCGTGCCCGCGAAGCCCTTGCCGATCGTCGTGCCGGTCACGTCCACGATCTGGCCCGCCTCGAACATGTCCACCTTAAGCTCCGAGCCAGCCGCCAGCTCCGCGCCCTCGCCATCGGCGAGACGGAACTCCACCAGCGCCTCGCCCGGGGCGACCTTGGCCTTGGCGTAATGGCCGGCCAGCGGCTTGCCGAGCCGGGAAGGCTTGCGCTCGCCGAAGGTGACCTGCACCGCGCGATAGCCGTCCGACTCGGCACCCTTGACCTGGGTGACCCGATTGGGCATGGCCTCGATCACCGTTACCGGGACCGACTCGCCCGCGTCGGTGAAGACGCGCGTCATGCCGCGCTTGCGGCCCATGAGACCGATCGTCATCGATTCGTCCTCGTTCACGGCCCGGGCTGCGATTGGCCCGGGCTGAAATAACCGGCCACCAGGCGGCCGGAAAACCCTTCCGCGCCGACCTGCGGCGCCTGAGTAACCCGTCGAAGAAACTGCTGAGAGGAGCGGCCAGGGCTGCGCCCGTCGGGACCGCGCCGCTCGAGCGGTACCGGTCGAACCGGCCAGGCCTCGGCGAGAGAGCCGCTCATTATAGCGGCCAGTATCGGTCTTGCAAGGGGATAGGGGCTAGGGGGCAGGGGATAGTGCGGAACGTCTACCGCTGCAGCTATCCCCTGTCCCCTGACCCCTAACCCCTGGCTTTCAGTTCAGCTTGATCTGCACGTCGACGCCCGCGGGAAGCTCGAGCTTCATCAGCGCGTCGACGGTCTTGTCGGTCGGGTTGACGATGTCCATCAGCCGCTTGTGGGTCCGCAGCTCGTACTGGTCCCGCGCGTCCTTGTCGGCGTGCGGAGACACCAGCAGCGTGAAGCGCTCCATCTTGACCGGCAGCGGAACCGGGCCACGCACGGTGGCGCCGGTGCGCTTGGCGGTCTCGACGATCTCGCGGGCCGAACTGTCGATCAGCCGGTGATCGAAGGCCTTGAGGCGGATGCGGATGTTCTGTCTGGCCATGGCGCTCACTTGAGGATCTTGGTGACGACGCCGGCGCCGACCGTACGCCCACCCTCGCGGAT
>CAZKLS010000205.1:0-3523 GCA_964553405.1 uncultured Steroidobacteraceae bacterium | reverse complement strand
GGCTGGTAGGCGCCGATGCGGGTGCCGAGCAGCGGTTTCCCGAGATCGGGCCAGCCCTGCGCGGACAGGCCGAGGAAGCGTTCCGCGTCGGCCGCGAGCCTCGGTAGCACGGGCTTCAGGTACAGCACCAGCAGCCTGAAGAGGTTCAGCCCCTGGGTGCAGACGCCCTGCACCGCGTCCGCCCGGGCGGGGTCCTTGGCCATCAGCCACGGCTTCTGCTTGTCGATGTACAGATTGGCCTGGTCCGCGAGCGCCATGACCTCGCGCACGACCAGCGCGAGGTCCCGCGCCTCGTAGGCGGCCCCGATGCGATCCGCTGCGGCGACGAATTCCCCGTACAGCTCCGGTTCAGGGAGCTCGGCGGCCAGCATCCCGTCCGAGCCGCGGGCGATGAATCCCGCGCAGCGGCTCGCGATGTTCACCAGCTTGCCGACGATGTCGGAATTGACCTTGACCGCGAACTCGTCGAGGTTCAGGTCGAGATCCTCGACCCCCGGACCGAGGCGCGAGGCGAAGTAGTAGCGCAGGTACTCGGCAGGCAGGTGGTTGAGCCAGGTCCGGGCCATGATGAACGTGCCGCGCGACTTGGACATCTTCTGGCCGTTGACCGTCAGGAAGCCGTGCGCGTACACGGCCGTCGGCATTCGCATGCCGGCACCGTGCAGCACCGCTGGCCAGAACAGCGTGTGGAAGTACACGATGTCCTTGCCGATGAAGTGATGGACCTCGGCCTCGCTGCCCGGCTGCCAGTAATCGTCGAAGGCGAGCGAGCGGCGCCGGCAGAGATTCAGGAAGCTCGCGAGGTACCCGATCGGGGCGTCCAGCCAGACGTAGAAGTACTTGTCCTTTTCGCCCGGGATTTCGAAGCCGAAGTAGGGCGCGTCGCGGGAGATGTCCCAGTCGCGCAGCCCCGCGCGGAACCACTCCTCGAGCTTGGCCGTGACCGCCGGCTGCAGGCGGCCCGATCCGGTCCACTCGCGGAGCACGGGCTCGAAGTCGCCGAGCTTGAAGAACAGGTGCTCGGACTCGCGCTCGACCGGGGCCGTGCCGCTCAGCACCGAGACGGGGTCCTTCAGGTCGGAAGGCGAGTACGTCGCGCCGCAGGACTCGCAGCTGTCGCCGTACTGATCGGCCGTGCCGCAGCGCGGGCAGCTGCCCCGGACGTAGCGGTCCGGCAGGAACATCCCCGCCTGCTCGTCGTAGGCCTGGCGGATCGTCGCGCGGCGTATGTGCCCGCCCGCGAGCAGCCGCCGGTATATCTCCTCGGTGAGTTCCCTGCTCTCCGGCGAATGCGTGGTGTGGAAGTTGTCGATCGAGACGTCGAGGTCGGCGAAATCGCGGGCCTGCTCCACGCTCACCCTCGCGATCAGGTCCTCGGCCGCGATGCCTTCCTGCCGTGCCTTGAGCATGATCGGCGTGCCGTGCGCGTCGCTCGCGCAGACGAACAGGCAGTCGTGTCCGCGCAGCCGCTGGTAGCGGACCCAGATGTCGGTCTGGATGTATTCCAGCGCGTGGCCGAGGTGCAGAGCGCCGTTGGCGTACGGCAGTGCGCTGGTGACGAGAAGGCGGCGGGTCGGGGCGGTCATGGCGTCGCGGGCGTTGGAAAGGCCCGCGATTATGACATGCCGGGACGATCGCCGGCGCCGGGCCGCCGGCCGGGCCCTGCGCTCAGCCGGCTTCCTTGAACTGCTCGAAGCGCTGCTTGTTCATCGCCTTCTCGTAGGCGGAACGGCCCGTGATGACGCCGTGCTCCAGCAGCTCCTGGATCGCCGAGTCCATGGTCCGCATGCCGTGCTGCGAGCCGCTCTGCATCGTGTTCTCGAGCTGGTCGAGCTTGCCCTGGCGGATCAGGTTCGAGACGGCCGGCGTGTTGACCAGGATCTCCAGCGCCGCGACGCGGCCCTTCTTGTTGGCCCGCTGGATCAGCTGCTGCGAGACGACGCCGCGCAGCGACGTGGAGAGCATGGTCCGCACGTGCGCCTGCTTGTCCGCCGGGAACGCGTTCACGATCCGGTCGACGGTCGGAGCCGCGCCGTTCGTGTGCAGCGTTCCCATGACCAGGATGCCCATCTCGGCGGCCGTGACGGCGATGCTCATCGTCTCCAGGTCGCGCAACTCGCCGACCAGCACGACGTCGGGATCCTCGCGCAGCGCTGAATGCAGCGCCTCGGCGAAGCTCGGGCTGTGTACGCCCACCTCGCGCTGGCTCACGAGGCAGTTCTTGCGCGGGTGCACGAACTCGATCGGGTCCTCGATCGTCAGGATGTGCCCCTTCACCCGGGCGTTCACGTCGTCGATCATCGCCGCGAGCGTCGTGGACTTGCCCGAGCCGGTCTTGCCGGTCACCAGGATCAGGCCGTTGTTGACCCGGCACAGGCTGCGCACCGCCTGCGGCATGTTGAGCTCGTCGAGCGTGAGCGCCTTGGAGGGGATCGCGCGGAAAACTGCGCCGAGGCCGCCGATGTGCCTGAACACGTTGACGCGGAAGCGGGAGACGCCGGGAATCGTGTAGGCGAAGTCGGCCCCGTCGTGCTGCTCGAGGCGCTGCGCAGCGCGGCGCGGCATGACTTCCTCGAGCGTCTCGCGGACGTGGTCCTGTGCCAGGCGGTCCTCGCGCAGGCTCTGCAGGTCGCCGTACAGCCGGATCCGCGGCGGGTCGCCGGCCACGAAGTGCAGGTCGGACCCGTTCCGCACCAGCACCTCCTTCAGGTACTCATCGATGCGCCGCGGCAGGTGCTGCGGCTGCTCCGTGGAGGGTTGATCCGTGCCGTTGCTCATCAGGCGCCCTGCGTGACGTCGGCCTTCAGGATCGCCGTGCCGTCGGCGACGAAGCGGGTGAACGGGCGCTTGTCGAGCGCGTAGACGAAGGCGTCCTCCGGGTCGACCTCGCGCGCCTGCACGGCGTTGAGCAGCGCCTGGTCCATCAGCTGCATGCCGGCATCCCGGCCCGTCTGCAGCTGGGAGGGGATCATGTGCGTCTGGTCGGTCATGATCAGCTTGCCGATGGCCCGGTTCATGACCATCACCTCGCAGATGGCCTTGCGGCCGCGCAGGTCCGGCGTGCGCACCAGCACCTGCGTCAGCACGCCGATCAGGCTCTGCGAGAGGAAGCTCTTGGCCTGCTCGCGCTCCTCGGCGGGCAGCGCGTCCACGATGCGGTCCAGCGTCTTGACCGCGCTGGTGGTATGCAGCGTTCCGAGCACCAGGTGCCCGGTCTCCGCGGCCGTCATGGCCCAGCGGATCGTGTCCGCGTCGCGCAGCTCGCCGACCAGGATGACGTCCGGGTCCTCGCGCATCGCGGCGCGCACGCCCTCGGCGAAGGAGGGCAGGTGCGTGTGCAGCTCGCGCTGGATCACCTGCGCGAGCTTGCTGCGATGGACGAACTCGATCGGGTCCTCGAGGCTGACGATGTTCAGGCGCCGCGTCCGGTTGAGGTGGTCGATCATCGCGGCGAGCGTGGTCGACTTTCCGGTGCCGGTCGAGCCGGTCACCAGCACCATGCCCTGGTGGTAGTCGCAGAACT
>CAZKLS010000204.1:0-3592 GCA_964553405.1 uncultured Steroidobacteraceae bacterium | reverse complement strand
GCCGACTTCACGCCCGGGTGCACCAAGGAAGCCTGCAGCTTCCGGGACCTGCACCAGGATCTGCTTCGGGCCGGGCTGCGGATCGTCGGCGTGAGCCCGCAGGACACGGACTCGCATCGCCGCTTCGCCGAGAAGCATGAGCTCAATTTCACGTTGCTCTCCGACCCGGACAAGCGGGTCGTCAAGGCCTACGACGTGGACGGCCCGCTCGGCATCGGCGTGCGCCGCGGAACCTACCTGGTCGCGCAGGACGGCACGATCAAGGACTCGGTGCTCGCCGACCTGCGGATCGGCGCCCACGAGGAGTTCGTGCGCAAGGCCGTCGCGGCGGGCGCGAAATAGGCTCGTGCGACCGAGGGCCGTCTGCAGTTCGCTAGCGTGACTGCGCGGCCGACTTGTCGCCGGAGGCTGCGCCGTAACGGAGCTTGAAGATCCGCGCCTCGCCCGGGCTCGGCAGCGCGACGATGAAGAGCGCGTCGTATTCCTCGGGCTCGATCGCCACCTCGATCCCGCCGAGCGTACGCACGACTTCCGGCAGCGTGCCGGCGTAACCGACCACGACGACGGTCTCGCCACGGTGCTGGCGGCGTATCCGCCGCGGCAGGTCCTCCCAGTCGCTCGCGGCCAGCAGGTTGATGGGCAGCCGGAACTGGTTCGCGACCGGCGCCGCCGTCTGCTGCGAGCGGCGCGTATCGGCCGCGTAGATGTGATCGACGACCCTGCCGGCGAGCACCTCTTCGAGGTAAGCGCCGAGCCCGGCCACGCGCTGCTCCCCCGCCCGGCTCAGGTCCGGGTCCGCGCCCTCCGTCGCGGCCGGCTCGCCATGCCGCACCAGCACCACGACGGTGGTTCGCGCATGGGACTTGAGCCAGTAGATCCCTGCGCCCACGGCCAGCGCGACCAGCAGCGCGACTGCGACCGGCAGCAGCAGCGGCCGTCGTCGCAGTCGTTTCAGCTCGGCGGACATCGCGCCATCTTACTCATCCGCCGACCGGACGGCGAAAGGCAGCGAAACCCGCGGTCTCACGCTCATCGAAGCCCGAACCGTCCGCGCGCCGCTCGATGAACAACGCCGCGAGGCCGAGCCGCTCCGCGAGCTCGAAGCCTGCCACGGGCCCGAGCACCATCAAGGCGGTCGCATAGGCATCCGCCAGCATGGCCGACTCGTGCACCACCGTGACCGAGGTCAGGGCATGCTCGACCGGCCGCCCGCTGCGAGGATCGATCGTGTGCGAGATCCGCCGGCCGCCGACGTCGCGGAAGTCCCGATAGTCGCCGGAGGTCGACACGCCCGCGTCGTCCAGTTCCACGACGGCGTGGGCGCGGCGTTCGCCGGGGACCGGGGCCTCGACAGCGACACGCCACGGACGGCCTGCGGGGCTGCGCCCGCGTGCCCGCACTTCACCGCCGATCTCGACCAGGTAGTCGCGGGCGCCGAGCGCATCGAGGCCACGCGCGATCCGGTCGACCGCATAGCCCGGCGCGATCGCGCCGACGTCGAGCCGCAGCGCGGGCGACGCCTTGCGCAACGCGGGCGGCTCGGCGCGCAGCTCGAGCTTGCCGTAGCCGGCGGACTCGAGCGCGGCGCTGATCTCCGCGTCCGGCGGTGGCTGGTCGCCGGAGCCCGGGCCGGCGCCGAAACCCCAGAGCTCGACCAGCGGACCGACCGTGACGTCGAACGCGCCGCCGGTCCGCTCGCTGACGTCCCGGGCCGCTGCGAGCACGTCGAGCAGCGTCGGCGAGAGCGGGATCCACGACCCGGCCCCGTGCCGGTTCAGCGCACTGATCTCGGAATCCGGGTTCCAGGTCGAGAGCCGCTCGTTCGCCTCGGCCAGCACGCCGTCCACCAGCGCGGCGACCTCGGTCTGACCGGGGTTCGCCGCTCCCGGCACGACCTGCAGGCTGTAGGTCGTACCCATCGTCTCGCCCTGCAGCCGCAGCACGGGCTCCTGCCGGGCGCAGGCGCCGGTCAGCAGCAGCGACAGCAGCAAGGGCAGGACGCGGAGCAGGACGGTTCCCGGGGGATCTGGCGGAGAGGGTGGGATTCGAACCCACGAATGCCTTTTGGACATTACTGGAATTCCAGTCCAGCGCCTTCGACCACTCGGCCACCTCTCCGGCTCGAAGGGCCGCAGAGACTACACGTTCGACACCCGGTGGAAAAGGGTCTCAGTCGAGCGGAATGCCGGCCTCGCGCATCGCGGCCTCGACCTCGGGCCGCCGCGAGGCTGAAAGCGGCGTCAATGGCAGGCGGATGCCGGACCCGATCAGCCCGAGGCGCTCGACGGCCCACTTGACCGGGATCGGGTTCGATTCGACGAACAGCGCCTTGTGCAGCGGCATCAGCCGCCGGTTGAGCCCGGCGGCCTCCTCGTGGCGTCCCGCGAGTCCGGCCGCGCAGAGCTCGTGCATGGCCCGCGCCGCGACGTTCGCGGTGACGGAGATCACGCCGACCGCGCCGACCCGTATCAATGCGGCCGCGGTGGGGTCGTCGCCGCTCAGCAGCACGAACCCGCTCTCGCACTGGGCGAGCACCGCCTCGCCGCGCGCGAGATCGCCAGTCGCCTCCTTGACGGCGACGATGCGGCGATGGGCGGACAGCCGGGCGATCGTCTCCGGCAGCATGTCGCAGGCCGTGCGGCCCGGCACGTTGTAGAGGATCAAAGGCACGCCGACCGCATCGGCGATCGCAGTGAAATGCAGCTCCAGGCCCCGCTGCGTCGGCTTGTTGTAGTACGGCGTCACGACCAGCAGCGCATCCGCCCCGGCCACCTCGGCTGCGCGCGAGAGCTCGATGCTCCTCGCGGTGCAGTTGGTGCCGCTGCCGGCGATCACCGGCATCCGGCCCGCGACCCGCGCCTTCGCGCGGCGAACCAGCGCCTCGAGCTCGGCCGTCTCGAGCACCGGCGACTCGCCCGTCGTGCCGCCGACGACGATGCCGTCGGTGCCCTCGGCGAGGTGAAAGTCGATCAGCCGGTCCCAGCTTTCGAGATCGACGGACCCGTCGGCGCGCATGGGCGTGACCAGCGCCGGGATACTGCCCTTGAACATGTTGAGCCCTCGACCCGCGGTGACTTCGATGCTACTCAAGCGCCGACGGCGCCGGCAAGGTCGCATTGCATGTACGCGGTCGCCCTGCCCCGCTACACTTGCCGCCGGTGGACACCATGAAACAACTGATCGCAATCTCCGCAATAGGCAGTGACCGCACGGGACTCGTCTACGACCTGACCCGGGTCGTCGTGGACTGCGGGGGCAACATTCTCGAGAGCCGGATGACGGCGCTCGGTAACGAGTTCGCGATGCTGCTGCTGGTCGGCGGCAACTGGCACACGCTCAGCAAGCTGGAGGGCGAAATCCAGAAGCTGGCCGAGTCCTCGGGGCTCGCGATCAGCTCGCGCCGCACCGAGCAGCGTGCCCAGCGGGCCGACATGCTGCCGTACTCGGTGGACGTCGTCTGCCTGGACCAGCCCGGCGTGCTGCACTCGCTGGCGGGCTTCTTCTCCTCGCGCGGCATCGATATCGGGGAAATCAACACCCGGACCTACAACGCGGCCCACACCGGCGCGCCGATGTTCTCGGTGTACATGGT
>CAZKLS010000203.1:0-3599 GCA_964553405.1 uncultured Steroidobacteraceae bacterium | reverse complement strand
CCGCGTTACGCCACGAAGGACACCGTGGTTCGCCGGGTCACAGATGCAGCCAGGATAGGCTGCGAGGAGGGTGAGATGACACTCCATCGATTCAAGATGGCGCTGGCCAGTCTGGTCAGTATTTCGGCGTGCCTGTTGCTGGCAGCGCCCGCTGCGATGGCGGAAAAAGGCGCATACAAACTGCATGGCGCCTGGGTCGGTAACCTGGATGGATGTCCAGGGCAGGTTTCCTACGTGCTGACGCCGGATGCTTCTGGCAGGCGTGCCTTCGGTCACGGTTCGGTTGACGTGGGTTTCGCGACCGAAGCGGTATTTGGTCCGGCTTTCGGCCCGACTGATTCCACCAGTCCAGTACAGCTCAACGTGGTGATGACGGGGCCGGATACTGCGGTCTTCTACGCGGTCTGGTACGGGCTCCGAACGCTTGCGGCGCCGAGCCCGATTACCGCTGAGGTCGTTTACATCGCCGTCAGTACTGGGGAATTCAAGTTCGTCGGGCCAGGGAAGATGATGACGACACACAATTTCGCGTACTACTACCCGAGTCAGGATGCGGATGGAGACGGGTTCCCTGACGAGGGCGAAACGACGCCGTATATGTTCCAGAAGACCAGCGTGGACACCCGCTTGCCGTCGCCCTAGTGAGCAGGCTCGGCCGTCGGTGGAGCGGCGGCTCGCCGCTCGGCGTTGAGGCTATAGCTGAGAACAAGCTGTGAACCACAATCGACCCCGACCTGGTGCCGGGGTCTTTTTGGATGGGGAAGTTGAGAAATGGGGGCGGCACTAATAACGCTTGTCGTTAATGACACCCCGCGTTTATGTTTGCGCTGGACGGATGGCGGCGTCGAGGACGTCGAGATCGTTGACTATCATTGAGGTACCTGTGATGCGCCGACTCGCACCGGTCACACCTGGAGAGCTCCTGAAGGAGGAGTTTCTCGGGCCCATGGGGATCAGCCAGTACCGGCTCGCCAAGGAGATCGACGTGCCGGCGCAGCGGATCGGTGAGATCGTGGCGGGTCGCAGGGCGATCACGGCCGACACGGACCTCCGGCTGTGTCGATTTTTCGGGCTGTCGAGCGGCTATTGGCTGCGGGCCCAGGCGGCGCACGATACGGAGGTGGCCGAGCGCGAGCTCGCGCCGGTGCTGAAACGCATCCGGCCGTGGGCCGCAAGAGGTCGGGACGAGGGCACGTCGGGTCGGCGACGGTCATCCTGACGGGGTAGGGTCGAGTACGCGCGGCGGGCGCCGTGCGATCAATCGGGGGCCAGGGTCACTCGTGAGAAGTGAACGCGGGTTGCAGCGTTTGGCAGCCGGAGCAGTCTGCGCCCTGCTGCTGCTGGCGGTCGCGTCGTGGCCGGCCGTGGCCGACGAATCGAGTCGCCTGAACGCCATCCTGCTCGTTGCGCGCGATGGACTGCCCGATCCGAACTTCGCCGGCTCGGTGGTGCTGGTGTTGAATCACGTTGCCGAGGGACCGGTTGGCGTGATCGTCAATCGGCCCACCAGGATGGGGGTGCCGGAACTGTTCCCGGAGCTGGAGCGACTTGCAGCGGTCGAGGACAAGGTGTACTTCGGCGGACCCGTCGAGTTGGGGACCGTCTGGTTCCTGTTTCGCGCGTCGAAACCGCCCGCGAGCGCGGCGCGGGCCTTCGAGGACGTGTTCCTGAGTGCAGACCGGGACCTGCTGCTCAGGCTGCTGCGCCGGAAGAATCCGATGGAGAACCTGAAAATCTTCGTGGGGCACTCGGGCTGGGCACCGGGTCAGCTCGAGGCGGAGATCGGACGCGGCGACTGGAAACTCGAGCGCGCCGAATCGGACGCGGTGTTCAAGCCGGATGTCGAGCGCCCCTGGCCCGAGCGGCGGGAGCCGGAGGTCAGTATCTGACGCCTCGGTCCCGCTGCCCCCTTCGGCCAATGCCTCGCGGCCGAGCGAGCAGCGAGAGCATCAGCAACGCGAGCCCGTTCAGGCTGCCGCCACCGCCTCCGCCACCGCCGCCCGACGTGCCGTCGTCGTCGGTGATCGTGACCGTGGCCTCGGAACCTTCGATCCTGGAACCGAGGCTGGGCTCCGAGAGCGTGACGGTGAACGATTCCGTCGGCTCCCTGATCTGATCGTTGACGATCGGAATCTCGATCGTCTTCGTGTTCGACTCCCCATCCGCCCAGTAGAGCGTATGGCTCCGCTCGAGGTCGTCGACGAAGTCCCGGAAGTCCGATCCCTTCATGGCGGTACCGCTATTGAGCGAGTATGTGACGTGGGCGATGCCGGCGGTGCTGCCGCTGCGCGCCACGGTGAGGAGCGCGCGGCCGGCGGACTCGCTGACGGTTACCGAGGACGCGGTGAAGCCGAACACGCTGGGTTCGGGCGGCGCGGATCCCAGGTACCGCAGGCTGCCGGTGATCCGGTACCAGTTGGGGCCGAGCGGCGGTGCGCAGGGCGGGAAGGGGCTCGTGCACTCGCCGTAGTCACTGCGGTCCTCGATGTGGACGTTCGCCTGCGTCGGGGAGACCATGGCCAGCGACACAGGTGCGTCCAGGTTGTCGAAGTCGGTGAACAACTGACCCGTCAGGGCCTTGGGTGCCAGCGAGAGTCCGCGCCAGGCGAAGAACTCTGTGTAGAGGTATGCGGGCGCATCGCTTGAGGTCACGGTGATCTCTCGCGTGAGCTGCCCCCGCGCAACCAGGAATTCGTCGTTCACCGATCCGCGCAGGTTTGCGCGGCTCGAGGCGTCGGACGAAGCGGAGGGCGGATGCGGCCGGAGCGTGCCGAACGGCGTCTCGACCGAATAGTCGGTGACGACCGGGGTCCCAGCACCGTAGTCCGACTCGGGCCGGCAGACGCCGTTGACCGAGCGCCGGCAGCCACTTTCGGACTCCGCAAAGCGTCGTAAGGTGCCCGGCTCGGAGGTCTCGCCGGAGGATTCCGTGTTGGCCAGGTCCCAGCGGATCCAGCCGGAGTACATGCGTGGCGTCGTGTCCTGTCCGTCCACCTGCTCGACGAGCAGCGTCTCGTACGTGAAGTACATCGTGACTGGCGCGGCGTACGCGGGCGCCGCGATGCAGGCGCAGACCGCGGCGAGCAGCAATCGCCAGAAGGCAATGCAAGAGAAAGATTCAGTCGTCATCGAAACCTCCCTGTTGACGGTCCGCCGCAGCAAGGCGAGCGGCGCTTCCGACACTTTACCTTAGCGCGGTGCGAGCTGGACCGGTGAGCTCGGATTTCAGCCCGTGCGAGTCCGAACGGAACGAATTCGCAGGTAAGAAACCTCGGCGCTGCTGGTTCGAGTTGCAGGGCAGTTGCCTCAGCGGTTCGAGATTACACCCACGAGCGTCAACAGCAGCGGCAGCGCGAGCATCGCAAGGACGTCGAGGCTGTGTCTCCCGACGATCATCCACAGCGGATCGTTGCCCACCGCGAACAGGCCGATGTGCCGGTAGTGAGCCCAGATCTCGTAGCCCTCGATCAGCACGCCGAGCAGCAGCGGTGCGAGTAATCCCCAGGGGGAGGTCCAGGGTTTGCGCAGCAAGAGATTGAGTGCCAGGTAACTCATCGCGCCGGCTGCGAGCAGTACGGCCCATGGCGGGATACCCAGTT
>CAZKLS010000202.1:0-3622 GCA_964553405.1 uncultured Steroidobacteraceae bacterium | reverse complement strand
GGCTACGCCGAGCAGCGCTACAGTCCGCTCGATTCGATCAACGATGCGAACGTCGAGGGCCTGGGCCTCGCCTGGTCTTACGACCTCGACTACAACCGCGGCCAGGAAGCGACGCCGCTGGTCGTGGACGGCGTCATGTACACGACCGGCGCGTGGAGCGTCGTCTATGCACTGGACGCCGTGACCGGCAAGCTGCTGTGGAAGCACGACCCGGCCGTGCCGAAGCAGACGGCGCAGCAGGCCTGCTGCGACGTCGTCAATCGCGGCGTCGCGCTATGGCAGGGCAAGGTCTTTGTCGGCACGCTGGATGGCCGCCTGCAGGCGCTCGACGCCGGGACTGGCAGGCTGTTGTGGTCCGTCGTCACGGTGGACCAGAGCCAGGCCTACACGATCACCGGTGCGCCGCGCGTGGTGAAGGGCAAGGTGCTGATCGGCAACGGCGGCGCCGAGTTCGGCGTGCGCGGTTACCTGTCCGCCTACGACGTGAACGACGGCAAGCTGATCTGGCGTTTCTACACGGTCCCGGGTGATCCCTCGAAGCCTTTCGAGTCGCCGGCGATGGAGATGGCGGCGAAGACCTGGACCGGAGAATGGTGGAAGTTCGGCGGCGGCGGCACCGTGTGGGACTCGATGGCCTACGATCCGGAGCTCGACCTGCTCTACATCGGCGTCGGCAACGGCTCGCCCTGGAACCAGAAGATCCGTAGCCCGGAGGGTGGCGACAACCTGTTCCTGTCGTCCATCGTCGCGCTGAAGCCGGACACGGGCGAGTACGTCTGGCATTACCAAACGACGCCCGGCGAGACCTGGGACTACACCGCGACGCAGCACATCCTGCTCGCGGAGCTCGAGATCGAGGGCAAGCCGCGCAAGGTGCTGATGCAGGCGCCGAAGAACGGCTTCTTCTACGTGCTCGATCGTGCCACCGGCGAACTGATCTCAGCCGAGCCGTTCGTGAAGATCACCTGGGCCACGCACGTGGACATGGAGACCGGCCGGCCGGTCGAGACCGAGAACGCGCGTTACACGGAGGGGCCGGTCACGATCTTTCCAGCCAACCAGGGTGGGCACAACTGGCACCCGATGTCCTACAGCCCGAAGACGGGCCTCGTGTACATCCCGGCCCAGGAGATTCCTCAGGGCTACGGCGACGTGAAGGAATTCAGCTTCAGGCCGGGACTGTTCAACGTCGGCATCGACCCGATGCTGCTGCAGCTGCCGCAGGACGAGCCGACCAAGCAGGCTGTGCTGGACATGCTGAAGGGCTATCTGCTCGCCTGGGACCCGGTGCAGCAGAAGGCCGCCTGGCGCGTGGAATATCCCGGCGCGTGGAACGGTGGCACGCTCGCGACGGCCGGCAACCTGGTGTTCCAGGGCACGGCGATGGGTGACCTGATGGCGTATCGGGCCGACGACGGTACGGCGCTCTGGCGTGCGCCGGCCGGCAGCGGCGTCGTCGCCGCGCCGATGACCTACTCGGTGAACGGCGAGCAGTACGTGACGGTGCTCGCCGGCTGGGGCGGCGCGGGCCCGATCGTGGTCGGCGAAATCGCGAAGCTCGAGGGACGGGTGGGCAACGTCAGCCGCGTGCTCACCTTCAAGCTCGGCGGCAAGGCCACGCTGCCACCCGGCGGCGTGCCGGCGGACCGGCGGCCCGAGCCACCGCCCGCTACCGCCCCGACCGAACTCGTCGCCAACGGCGAGCGGCTGTACTACGACTACTGCTTCGTCTGCCACGGCGACAATGCGGTGAGCGGCAGCACGATTCCGGACCTTCGCTACATGGACGCGGCGACGCACCAGGCGTTCGCCGGCATCGTCATGGGGGCGCGTGCCGACAAGGGCATGCCCAGCTTCGCGAAGTACACCAACGTGGACGAGATCAACGCAATCCACGCCTACCTGATCGACCGGGCGCACGCGGAGCTCGCACGGCTCGCGGAAGCGGGAACCGATTCGAACTGAGATTGCGGCGGGCGCGAACTACGGAGACGACCACGATGAGTTCTGAAAAGACCGGCAAGCGCAGCGACATCATCTCGACGAGCGCAAGCCCGCTGATGAACACGTTTCGCAAGGGACTCCTGCACGGCGCCGGATTCGACACAGACAAACTGAAGACCCGGCCGCTGATCGCGATTGCGAATTCGCATACCGAGCTCACGACCGGGCACTCGCATCTCGACCGGCTGGCGCGCAAGGTGCACGACGGCATCCTGGCCGCTGGTGGGGAGTCTGCGGAGTTCAACGTCCCGGCGCCCTGCGACGGAGTGGCGATGGCGCACGATGGCATGCGCTACGTGCTCGCGCAGCGGGACCTCATTGCCGACATGATCGAGACGCACATGCGTTCCCAGCCCTACGACGGCATGGTCGTGATCGCCGGCTGCGACAAGATCAACCCGGCGATGATGATGGCGGCCGCCCGCCTCGATCTGCCGGCGATTTACCTCTCGGCCGGGCCGGGCCAGATGGACATACGCAACGTCCAGACGCCGCGCGCATCGATCGATCACGGCGACTTCGGCGACGACCCGCAGCTGCTTGCGAAGACCGTGACCTGCTCGACCTGCGGCGCCTGCGAGATCATGGGCACCGCCAATACCTTCCAGTGCCTGGCCGAGGCTCTGGGTCTGTGCCTCCCGGGCAGCAGCAACATCCCTGGCTGGCATGCGGACAAGCTCGATGCCGCGCGCCGGACCGGCGAGCGCATCGTCGAGATGGTCAAGGAAGGCCTGAACGCGCGGCAGATGCTGACTCCGGCAGCGTTCCGCAATGCGCTGCGGACGACGATGGCCATCGGAGGCTCGACCAACACGACGCTGCATCTGCCTGCAGTCGCGCGCTCGGCCGGAGTGACGCTCGGCATGGCGGATTTCGAGGCAGCAGGCGACGTGCCCACGCTCCTCGCCGTGAGCCCCAATGGACCCTACGGCATCCAGGACCTCTGGGCGGCAGGTGGCATGCCTGCGGTACTCAAGCGGATCGAGCCCCACCTCGACACGAGTTGCATGACCGTGACCGGCAAGCCGCTCAAGGCGGTGATCGATGCAGCGAGAGTGCTCAACGAAGCGGTGATTCCGCCTCTGGAGAAGGCCTTCAGGCCGATCAGCGCGATCACGGTGCTGCGTGGCAACCTTGCGCCCGACACGGCCGTCATCAAGCAGTCGGGCGTCGCACCCTCGATGCAGCATTGCAAGGGCCCGGCAGTCTGCTTCAACTCGGAGGACGAGGCCCTGAAAGCAATCGCCGCCGGGAAGGTGAAACAAGGTGACATCGTGGTCCTGCGCTATATGGGACCGAAAGGTGCGCCCGGAATGCCGGAGATGCTCGGCGCCACGCTCGCGCTGAAAATGAAGGGGCTCAAGCAGGCTGCGCTGGTGACCGACGGCCGATTCTCGGGCGCGACCTCGGGTCCCTGCGTGGGACACGTCTGTCCGGAAGCGAGCGACGGCGGTCCGATCGCACTGATCCAGGACGGTGACCTGATCGAGATCGATATCCCGAATCGCAAGCTGACGCTGCACGTGGACGAGGCGACGCTCTCACAGCGCCGTGCGGGCTGGCAGCCTTATGAGCGCGACGTGCCGGACGGCTTCATGCGCCGTTATCGCAAGCACGT
>CAZKLS010000201.1:0-3707 GCA_964553405.1 uncultured Steroidobacteraceae bacterium | reverse complement strand
TACGGCAGGTCGTCGTTGTAGGCGTCCGAGTCGTACAGGAAACCGCCTTCCTCACGGAGCAGCCGGCGGGTGTTGTGGCTGACCCGGCCCGTGTACCAGCCCAGGGGCCGCCGCCCGCTCAGCTGCTCGATGATCTGTATCGTGCGGCGGATGTGCTGCCGCTCTTCGGCTTCCGGGACCTCGCGATAGTCGAGCCAGCGATAGCCGTGCCCGGCGATCTCGTGCCCTGCGGAGCTCAGCGCCCGACCAATCTCCGGAGTGAGCTCCATGGCCCGGCCGACCGCGAACGCGGTCAGTGGCAGGTCCCGTGCGCCGAACAACTCCAGAATGCGCCACACCCCGGCTCGCGATCCATACTCGTACATCCCCTCGACGCTGAGGTCCCGCTCGCCCGCGCGCGACGGCCGCCCGGCCAGTTCGTGCAGCCAGGCCTCGGAACCGGGGTCGCCGTTTACGACGCTCGACTCCGCCCCTTCTTCGACGTTGAGCACGAACTGCACCGCAACGCGGGCATCGCCGGGCCAGCGTGGATGGGGCGGGCGGCCACCGTAACCGGCCAGGTCTCGCACGCCCATCAGCCGAGCTCGAACGTGGTGACCCCGAAGACGCGCTCGTGCGCGATCCGCGGAACGGGACCGAGGTACATCCGCGCGCATCCGAAGACCTCGACCATCCCGTGGCCGCGCGCGAGCTGGACGGCTGCCGGGTTGTTCTCCGGGGCGTCGATGAAGACCGGGCCGCCAGCGGCGAAACCAGCGAGGCCGCCGAAGAGCGCCATGGCGGCCCGCGTATCGTCGGCGAACAGGGGCCCGATCTTGCATCCCTCGCCGCAGCGGCGGATCACGCCATATCCGCTCAGTTCGCCGTTGCGCCGGCAACCGAGGGCGAGGGCGTCGGGCTGAGCGATCCAACCCTGCAGAAAGCCGGGACGCGGAGCCGGAAAGCACCCGAGGTCGTACGCCAGCAGCTGCTCGAAAGGGACCTCGGTCAGCGGGACGATCTCCGAGTCGCTGTCGGCCGGTGCTTGCGCATCTGGCGGGGCCTCGGCTCGAAAGCGGATATCGCGGTGAGAGAAGACGAAGCCTCCCTCGGCGTAGTAGTCCTGCATGGCGTAGACGCCGTCCATGCCGATGCTCGCGCCGGGGTTCAGTCTCGCGAGCAGGCGCTCACGGCGGGCGTGCCAGAGGCGATTACCGAGCCCACGGCCGCGAAACTCGGGCCGTACGATGAAGAACCCCATGAAGCCGAAGTTCCCGCCGTAGGAGGTGATGGCACCGCCGCCGATCAATTCCTCGCCGAGGTCGGCGGCAATGAAGGCATCGGGGTCGGTGGCCCAGAACAGCTCGGCATCGTGCAGGCCGGGGTTCCAGCCCTCCCGGGCCGCCCAGTCGACGAGCAGGTCCACCTCGGGACGGGTCATGTTTCGGATTACGAGCCCATCGGCCATTGACTGTCACCTCTTGTCGGCCCGGACGGTCAGGCGCACGGGTCACAATCTACACCCAGGATGATCAGATCGTAGATCGCTTGTGCGGCGGCGCGTCCCTGCGTCCGTCCGAACCCTTCGTTGTAATCTCCAGTTGCACGGTCGTCGTTGTGCGCCGCGCCGAAGAACTCCGCCATCCTGACCTTTGCCGTGGATACGGGGTCCGCTCCGGCGGGCAGCGGACCGAGCCCCGACTGCCCGACGTCCAGCAGGGTAGGCCTGGACCAATCGAAATCTCCCATCTGCTTGCTCGGCTTCTCGACGCCAGGCGTCGCATATGCGTGCGTCGCCTCCCGCCAGAGTTGAGACAGTAACCTGGCGGACGCCTCGATCCCGATGCAGTCGTCCTGCAGTTCCCCGCGTGTTGCACGCACGAAGGCCGCCAGCTGCGAGTAACCGTAGTCGCCACTCACTTCGCCGTCGCGGATACGTCGCGCAATCTCGCGCGCGCGAACGGCGGCAGGCGTGAGGCCGCGTTTCGTCGCCGTATCGACAGTAATCTGCCCGACGCCGACACTGGCGCCGAGTCCGAGCGACTCGAGAGTTCTCTCCGAAATCCGTCCTGGCGCCAGATTGCCGAACAAGTCGTTCGAGTCATTGTCCATGTTGATGGACTCGCCCAGCAGCACCGCGAGCAACAGCCACGCGGGGATTCCTTCACTTGCTGCAGCGGCGCACAGGCATCGTTGGTGCCCGGCGATGAAGTTGTCGTAGTAGAGCTTCAGTCGAGCCGGGTCCTTGTCCCGCAGCACGTAGTAGTGCCACGAGTGCAGGTACCCATCGGTCACGGACACGGTCGCCGGGTCAGTCTTGCGAACGAACTCTGCGATATCTGGCGGCAATGGCATCAGGCTACCCTCGTGCGATCCCATGGCAGTTCGCGACCGGTGCGTCGTGTCCCGCTACTATGCCGCGGTTCCCGTTCGATTGCCGCATGCCGACGCGTCGAGAATCCGCTGTCTATCTGCTGCCACTCCGCGCACAATGGCCAGCCAGAGCCGAGCTCTAGGTGGACGAGGGGAGGGCAGACAGTCGTGGTTCTTGATCTGGACGTATTCTGGTCCTTCCGCTCTCCTTACTCGTACCTCGTCACTCCGCGGCTCGTCACGCTGCAAGGCGACTACGACGTCGACATCACTGTTCGCCCGGTCTACCCGATCGCGCTGCGGATCCCCGGCTTTTTCAAGAAGGTGAATCCGCTCTGGCCCCCGTACCTGATGCGGGACTGCGCTCGCATCGCGGAGATGAACGGCATGCCCTTCGCCTGGCCGTCACCGGACCCGATCGTGCAGGACCTTGCGACGCTCGAGATCGCCGCAGAACAGCCCTACATCCATCGCCTGACACGCTTAGGTGTCGCCGCCGGACGGCGCGGCCGAGGCCTCGCGTTCATACACGAGGTGGGCAAGCTCACCTTTGGCGGCGTGAAGGACTGGCACGAAGGCGATCACCTCGCGAACGCCACCGCCCAGGCCGGTCTCGACCTTTCTGAGCTCGACTCGGAAATCGCTGGCGCGCCCGCGGATTTTGACGCTGAGATCGAGCGCAACGAAACCGCCCAGAAGGCGGCGGGCCACTGGGGCGTACCCTTGATGGTGTTCCGCGGCGAGCCTTTTTTCGGCCAGGACCGCTTCGACGTGTTGCGCTGGCGCATGCAGCAGGCGGGCCTCAGGCGTCGTGCTTGAGCGACGCAAATTATGTTCAGACGTCACACGGAGCTGCACTGCCCATGCCACAGTCGAAATCGTTTCCAGCTGAAGGAGGCTGTGATTGCCGAACGGTCCGATACAGGGTCGAATCGGCTCCACTCATCGTGCACTGTTGTCATTGTCGCTGGTGCCAACGAGAGTCCGGCGCTTCGTTCGCACTCAATGCCCTGATCGAGGCGGATCGAGTCACTGAGCTCGGCGCGGAACCGGAGCTCATTGACACGCCTTCCGAGAGCGGAAGTGGTCAACTCATCGCTCGCTGCCCGAAATGCAGGGTCGCGGTCTGGAGCACGTATTCTGGTCTCGGACCTCTGATCAAATTCGTCCGGGTCGGCACCTTGGACAACCCGGACCTGCTGCCACCGGACATTCACATCTTCACGGCCTCCAAGCAGCCCTGGGTGACACTCCCTGCTGGCGTGCCTGCCGTTTCGGAGTACTACGACCGCCGGAGCTATTGGCCCGAAGAGAGTCTCGCTCGACACCGAGTGCTTCTTCCGCTCATCAAGGCA
>CAZKLS010000200.1:0-3715 GCA_964553405.1 uncultured Steroidobacteraceae bacterium | reverse complement strand
CGGACGTAGGGCTTGCGGCTGCTCACGGGTCCGTCCTCATGACAGCGCCCACACCGCGACCACCGTCACGATCAGGTTGGCGATTGTCAGCGGCAGCAGGAACTTCCACGCGAAGCGCAGCAGCTGGTCCCAGCGGAAGCGCGGCAGCGACCAGCGCACCAGGATCTGGAAGCTGCAGAGCAGGAACACCTTGACCAGGAACGTCAGCACCTGGATCAGCACGACCCAGCCGTGGCTCAGCTCGACGGAGTGGCCGCCCGGGAAGACGAAGCCGGCGTCGGTCAGCCAGGGCAGGTTGTAGCCGCCGAGGAACAGCGTCGTGAACAGCGCCGCGATGATCGCGATCTCGATGAACTCGGACAGCATGAACATGCCCTGCTTCATCGCGCTGTATTCGGTGAAGTAGCCCGAGATCAGCTCCGACTCGGCCTCCGGCAGGTCGAACGGGATGCGCTTGTTCTCCGCGATGCCGGCGGTCAGGAACAGCAGCGCCGCGATCGGCTGGTACACGATGCCCCAGGCCGGCAGGAAGCCGAGCACGGTGCCGGACTGCTGGCGGACGATCGAGTCGAGCTCGACCGTGCCGTAGATCAGGATCAGGCCCAGCACCGTCAGGCCCATCACCAGCTCGTAGGAGATCAGCTGCGAGCCGGCGCGCAGCGCGCCGAGCAGCGAGAACTTGTTGTCGGAGGACCAGCCGGCCAGCATCGCGCCGATGATCGAGATGCCGCTGAAGGCGAACACGATCAGCAGGCCCGCGTCGATCGGGGCGACCTGCATCGGGTAGCTGCGGCCACCGAACCAGTCGGCGAGGCCCGGGATGAGCCGCCCGGGGTCCAGCGTGCCGCCGAACGGGATCACCGCGAAGACGAGCACGACCGGCGTGAACGCGAGCCAGGGACCGAGCGCATAAGCCAGCTTGTCGTAGGCGAGCGGGCGGAAATCCTCCTTCAGCAGCAGCTTCAGCCCGTCCGCCATGCCGTGGAACAGCCCCAGCCAGACCAGCTTGACCTGCGTGAACGGGATCCGGAGGTAGGCGCGGTTGGCGCCGATCCGGTCCGACATGATCGCCGCCTGCTTGCGCTCCACCCAGGTCAGCACGGCGCCGAAGGTCAGCAGCACCGCGAGCGCGTAGCCGATGTAGACGAGCGTGATCGAGAGGTCCTGCGGTGCCATCACGGGTGACCCCGGGCCGGCGCGGCCAGTGCCTTGAACAGCGTCTCGGCGTCCGCGACCGTCTCTTTCTTCGGGAAGCAGGGCTCGAAGCCGCTGACGACGCCCTGGAAGTTGGTGTAGTGCCCGGCCCGCTCGGTCTGGATGCTGATCGGCAGGAACACGTCGGCGTGCCCGTTCTCGGGCGCCAGGTAGGAGTTGAGGAAAATCACGCGGGCCCGCGACGGGATCCGCGCGAAGTCGAAGCCCTCGCCCCACACCAGCACCAGGTCCGTGCCGTCGGTGAAGGTCGGCTCGGCCGCGCCGAACAGCTCGCGGGCCTTCGTCGTGTTCGGGTTCTTGTCGGCCCGGATCAGCAGGTCGTCCTCGATGCGCTCGCCCTGCTCGGGCTGCCAGTCCTGCTTGACGAAGCCGTGGAAGACCTCGCCGAGGAACCGCTTGAACGCGTCGAGTTCCTCGTTCGAGCCCCAGCTCGAAACCAGCGCGACCGGGTGCCGCGCGGCGCCGATCAGCCGCCGGGCCTCGTCCGTGGCCGCCGCCATCGCCACCGGGCGGCCCTTCAGCATCGGTTCCTCGGCCCGCGTGCGCTCGAAGATCCGCGCGAGGTCCCGCGCCTTGTTGCAGATCCACGGTCCGTTCACGGCCGGGTTCTCGAGCGGCGTGACCCGCGCGATGCTGACGTTCTGCGACGGGTCCAGCGACTGGACGAACCACTCGGGCTTGCGGTGCCAGATGTTGATGCTGCAGCCACGGCTGCAGCCCGGGCATACCGAGGGCGTCGGCTTCAGGTACCAGACGCGGGACTTGTGCAGGAACTGCCTCGAGAGCAGCGCGCCGACCGGGCACAGGTCGATGATGTTGTCCGAGTACGGGTCCTCGGCCAGCGGCCGGTCCTCGACCGGGCGGATGTTCGAGACGTCGCCGCGGCGCTCGACGCCGAGCGCCATCGACTTCGAGACCTCGTGCGTGAAGCGCGTGCAGCGCAGGCAGAGGATGCAGCGCTCGTTGTCGAGCAGGATGCGGTTCGAGAGGTTGTAGAACTTGGTCGAGCGGACCTTCGGGTCGCGCGACAGCGAGGGCTCGCCGTTGTACTCGTAGTAGTAGTCCTGCAGCGAGCACTCGCCGGCCTTGTCGCAGATGCCGCAGTCGACCGGGTGATTGAGCGTGATGAACTGCAGCATCGCCTTGCGATGCGCCTTCACGTCGTCGGAGTCGGTCAACACCTTCATGCCCTTGCTGACGGGCATGTTGCAGGCGATGTCGATTCCGCGGCCCTCGACGTCCACCAGGCACATGCGGCAGTTGCCGGCGATCGACAGCTCGGGGTGCCAGCAGAAGTACGGCACGTAGAACCCGTTCTCGAGTGCCACCTGCAGGACGGTCTGGTCCTCGCGCGCCTCGACGGGCTGGCCGTTTATGAAGATCTCGGTCATTCGAGGTTGCCGTCGTAGCGCGAGCGCTTGTGCTCGATGTAGTACTCGAACTCGTCGCGGAACTTGTCGAGGATGCCGCTGCAGGCATAGCCGGCCGCGTCGCCGAGCCCGCAGATCGTCGTCCCGTCGTTGAACTGCGAGATGTAGTAGAGCCGCTCGATGTCCTCGGGACGGCCCTCGCCCGCGACGATCCGGTCGATGATCCGGTGCATCCAGCCCGTGCCGTGGCGGCAGGGCGTGCACTGTCCGCAGGACTCGTGGTGGTAGAAGCGCAGGATCACCGCGAGTAGCGTCACCATGCAGGTGCCCTCGGCGATCACGATCATGCCGCCCGAGCCGAGCGTCGAGCCCGCGTCCCAGAGGTCCTCGTGCGAGAGCTTCAGGCCGGCGATGTCGGCGCCGGTGAGCACCTTCGAGGAGACGCCGCCGGGCACGACGCACTTGATCGCCCGGCCGCCGAGGATGCCGCCGCAGTCCTCCTCGAGGAACTTCATCCACGGGTAGCCGAGTTCCACCTCGTAGACGCCGGGGCGGTTCACGTGGCCGCTGACCGAGAACAGCCGCGTTCCCGGGCTCTTCGGCGTACCGACCTGCTTGAAGGCTTCGGCACCGTTGCGGATGATCCAGGCGATGTTCGACAGCGACTCGACGTTGTTGACGACCGTGGGCCGCTGGTAGAGCCCCTTTACGGTCAGCCGCGGCGGGCGGTTGCGCGGGTAGCTCTTCTTGCCTTCCAGCGAGGCCAGCAGTCCCGAGGCCTCGCCGGCCACGTAGGCGCCGGCGCCCCGGTACACGACGATGTCGCAGGAGAAATCCGTGCCGAGGATCCGCTCACCGAAGTAACCGGCCGCGTAGGCCTCCTCGACGGCGCCGGCGAGCCGCCGGTAGGGCAGGTCGAACTCGCCGCGGATGTACACGAAGCAGTTGCGCACGTTCAGCGCGTAGCTCGCGATCAGCATCGATTCGAGCAGCAGGTGCGGCGCATTCTCGAGGATCCAGCGGTCCTTGAACGTGCCGGGCTCGCCCTCGTCGGCGTTGGCGATCAGGTAGTGAGGCTGGCCGTCGTCGTAGACCACGACCTGCCACTTGCGGCCCATCGGGAAGGCCGC
>CAZKLS010000199.1:0-3762 GCA_964553405.1 uncultured Steroidobacteraceae bacterium | reverse complement strand
CCGCGTTGGGCGGCATCACGGACCGGCGTTCGGGAAGAAGAGCTGCTCGCCGTCGATCTTGTAGCCGGCGATCGCTGACTGACCATCCGGCGACACCAGCCAGTCGATGAACGCCTGGGCATCGGCCCGCTTGACCTGCGGGTGACGATCGGGGTTCACGAGGATCACTCCGTACTGGTTGAACAGGCGCCGGTCGCCCTCGACCAGGACTGCGAGTCTGCCCCGGTTCCCGAATGCGAGCCAGGTACCGCGATCGGCAAGGATGTATGCATCCATCGCCGACGCCGTGTTCAGCGCCGCGCCCATGCCGGAGCCCGTCTCCCGGTACCAGTTGCCCTTGACGGCTTCAATGTCGATGCCGGCTTCGCGCCAAAGCCGCAGTTCGGCGGCGTGGGTCCCGCTGCGGTCCCCGCGCGAGACGAAGGGCGCTTTGGCGTCCCGAATCGCGCGCAATGCGCCGGCGATGTCGTGACCACTGCTCACTTGCGCGGGGTCGGTTTCGGGTCCGATCAGCACGAAGTCGTTGTACATGACGTCGCGGCGGCCGATGCCGGCCCCTTCGGCAACGAAGCGTTCCTCCGCGGCCCTGTCGTGGACGAAAACCACGTCGGCATCGCCGCGGCGCCCGACGTCGAGGGCCTGTCCGGTGCCGAGTGCGACGACGCGCACGGCGATGCCGGTCCTGCGCTCGAAGACGGGCAGGACATGGCCGAACAGGCCGGAGTTCTCAGTCGACGTGGTGGAGGCCACCGTGATGTAGCGGTCCGCGCCGGCGCCGCTCGCGGCGCCGCCGGTGGACACCGACAGCAGCGACAGCGCGATCGCACCGAGCGCCCGACGATACCGACGCGAGGTCAATTCCATGGCAGTTCACCTCTGATGAAGCTCGACGCTTCGGCGGAGGGCGGCGTGCTCAGGAATGCGTCCATTGGCGTCTGTTCGAGGGCGCGTCCGCCCGACAGGAATATGACCTCGTCGCCGAGGCGGTGGGCCTGTCCGAGGTTGTGCGTCACCAGGACGATCTTGGTCCCACCGGCGTGCATGGCCTGGACCGCGGTTTCGATTGCTTCGCAGGCCGCGGGGTCCAGGTTGGCGGTCGGCTCGTCGAGCAGCAGCAGTTCCGGCTGCAACGCCCACGCACGGGCGATCGCGAGGCGCTGCTGCTCGCCGCCCGAGAGGACACGTGCAGGCAGGTCGGCGAGGCGCCCGAGCCCCACGCGCTCCAGCGCCTCGTCGGCTGTCTGCAGTCGTTGCGCAAGCGGAACGCCGGCCAGGGCCAGACCGTAGGCGACGTTGGCACGCACGGAACGACGCAGCATCACGGGGCGCTGGAAGACCAGCGCGTCACGACGCCGGCTTCCGATCTTGCGGGGGCCGTTGAACCGGACCTCGCCGCGGGTCGGCCGGATCAGGCCGTGGCAGAGGCGCAGCAACAGGCTCTTGCCGGAACCATTCGGCCCCAGTACCACGGTGCGCGGCCCGGCCTCGATCCGCAGGTTGATGTGATCGAGCAGGCGCTTGCCGCCGGCCTCGTAGCAGACGTCGTCCAGCGTCAGGGGCAGCAGAGGCAGCGGGCCGGCCATCGGAGGGTTCATCCGTTTCGCCGCAAGTCGGCTTCCTTGAGGAGATAAGCCATCGCGTTCACCGCAATGACGATGCTGATCAGTATCAGGCCCAGCCCGAGCGCCAGCGGCAGGTCGCCCTTGCTCGTCTCCAGCGCGATCGCCGTGGTCATCACGCGGGTCACGCCGTCGATGTTGCCGCCGACGATCATGACCGCGCCGACTTCCGCCGCCGCGCGGCCGAATCCGGCCAGAACGGCGGTGAAGAGCGAGTGGCGGATGTCCCAGAGCAGCGTCACCGCCCCGCGCAGCGTGCCTGCGCCGAGCGATGAGAGCAGGTCACGGTACTCCGACCACGCGTCCTCGGCGGCCTGGCGGGCCAGTGCGACCACGATCGGCAGCACCAGGATCGTCTGCGCGATGACCATGGCCCGCGGAGTGAACAGGAGTCCAAGTTCTCCAAGCGGACCGGCGCGAGACAGCAGCAGGTACACGACCAGGCCGATGACCACGGGCGGCAGGCCCATCAGCGCGTTCGTGAACACCACCAAGGCGTGTCGTCCGGGAAACCGGGTGACCGCGAGTGCCACGCCGAGTGGCAGGCCGATGATCGAGGCAATCGTCGCTGCCGCCAGACTCACCTGCAGGCTCAGCCCGACGATCGCGGTGAGGTGGGGATCGCCGGACACGATCAGGTTCACTGCGGCGCGGAATGCAGCGGAGATGTCGCCCATGCTTGCTGGTGTGAGGTTTGCAGAGTCGGTCTGAACTTACTGATCGCCGTTCACCAGTCCTTCGCCGGGAAGCGAACGATGGTCGGTGGCGGCCACGGAAAGCCGGCCTCGCCGATGCGCGCCTTGAAGTTCGGGGTGGCCTCGAGGTCGAAGGGCGCGCCGCAGAGGCAGGACTTCACGGATTCGGCCAGCGCCAGGTTTCCGCCGGCCCGCGAGTCCACGCGCGCGGCATGTTCGTTGGCGAGCGCGCGGTCACCGAGCGCGGCGCTGATCATGATCATCTCGAGGTCGCTCACCTCGTGCTCAGCCTGCCATGCCGCGAGCAGTTCGCGTGCGATGTCCAGTTCGCTGCGCATCGCGTGCAGGTAGATCATTCGCGGCACCGTGAAGAAGCTGCCCTCCGGATTGGGTCCGAGCACCTCCGGATGATCGGCATACCCGCCCGTCGCCAGCAGGGCCATGAAGCGCATGTCGTCCACCCAGGGGTGGTGGCCGTGCTCTTTCAGGAAGCGGTCGCCCACGTCCAGCGCATGCGCGGGCTCCCCGTTCCACATCTCCCACATCTGCTGCATGGCGAGGATCCAACCGCTCAACGGATCGCAGCGCATCTCCTCGCGAGTGTGGTCGACGACCTGCTGCGACCAGCCGTACGGGGCGGCAATGGTTGCCATCCAGTTCAGTGGCGAGCAGTCTCCGGGCACGAAGGCCCGGTCGAGCCTCCCCCCGATGCCGGTCCAGTCGTCCATGAACAGCGTGCGCTCGACGTCGAGTATGTTGCGCCGTGCCTCGCTGCTCGCGGCCCGCATGGCCTGCTGCAGGCTGCTGCGGATTTCATCGAGCGCGGTCTCGAGTTCCTCGGGCGTCGCGGCCCTGGTGCCGGATGCGTGGCTGTAGAGAACGTGCCCGTAGAGGTCGGTACGCAGGTAGAGAGCCGTCTCGATGTCGGGCACGATGGCCAGCGCCGCGTCGAACCAGCGGTTGGCTTCCGGCAGCATCTCGCCGGGGTGGGTGCTGCCGTGCGCCCGGCCGAAGGCCTCGATGCCTTTCTGGTAGGCGATGAACGCCTCCACGTCGCCGATGCCGGCCTCGCGCATGCGCGCGCGCTTGTGGTCGTCCAGCACCACGTCGAGCGCGGCGGCGATGTTCTCGGCGATTTCCTCCTGTACCGAGAGGATGTCCGCCGGCGTCCGGTCGTAGGTGCTCGACCACAGGTGGAAACCGTCGCCGGCTCGAACGAGCTGGGCGGTGACGCGCACCCGCTCGCCGGCCCGACGGACCGAACCTTCGACGATGTGCTCAACGCCCAGCCGCGCCGCGATGTCCTGCACGGGAATGTCCTGGCCCTTGAACTGGAACGCGGAGGTGCGTGCCGTGACCAGCAGTTCAGGCAGCTGCGCCAGGGAATTCAGGATCTCCTCGGTCAGACCGTCGGCGAAATACTCGTCGTCCTCGCCGCTGCTCATGGC
>CAZKLS010000198.1:0-3779 GCA_964553405.1 uncultured Steroidobacteraceae bacterium | reverse complement strand
CGCACTGCGTCCGAATAGTCGATTTCCATGACCCGATAGCCCCCGTCGCTCATCCCGCAGCGCCGGTAGGTCTCCTGCGCCCGGGCGTTGCCGTCCTCGACGTAGAGCCGCAGTCCGCAGACGCCGGCCTCCGAGCGCGCCTGTGCCTCGAGGTGCCGGAAGAGGGTAGCGAAAACTCCGGTCTGCCGTGCCTCGGGGCTCACGTAAACGCTCTGGATCCACCAGAACACGCCGTTCCGCCAGTCGCTCCACTCGAACGTGATCATCAGCTGGCCGACGATCCGGCCGTCCCGTTCCGCGACGAAATAGCGCCCCTTTGCGGGATCCGCGAGCGCCGCGGCGACGCCTTCGCGGACCGTGTCGGGGTCGAGGCGCTTGTGCTCGGCCTCGAGCGCCATCGCGACGTTGAAGCCCGCGATCGTATCGAGATCGGCGGGACGGGCAGGGCGGACTCGCGTCGTCATGCGACGCATCATAGCGTCGCCCCGGGCCCGGCACCCCGAGTTGCCGCGTTCGGGCCGGCTCGCCGGTCGCCGGCGCCTGCGGACATTCCGTATTGCGCTGCAGCTTGACATAAGCTGGGGCCGGCGTAGCGTGTCCCGCGAGAGGCAAGTCGGCTGCACGCAAGGGGTCCCTTCGATGTGCGCTTGGTTCAGTCCTCTGTCCCGCCCGGATAGCCGCGTCGTCGCGGCGTCAAACGGGTCGCGGCGGTCGTTCGATCCGCCCTCGATCCCCCCTGCACCACATGATCCAGGAGAGTCGCATGGCTACACGTGCCAGTAAGACGGGCAGCGTTCGCTTCAAGGGCGGTGAAGTGGAGGAGCGGGAGGCGCTTTCCAGCAACAAGCTTCGCGTGAGCGGCCGTGCGCAGGAGGTCGGCGAGATCCAGGTCGAGGTTGCACCCGACGCGATCAAGGAAGTGATCGCGCAGAAGCAACTCGCGGTCACACAGGTCTACAAGACGCTCGACCTCGTGCACAAGGACCTCGACCGGTTCCTGTTCAAGGTGGCCGAGACGTTGCCGCCCGCGCTCGACGGGGTGCTGTTGAACCCGGACGGCACGCCGGCCGCGAACCTGTCGGTGACCGCGCTCGCCCCGCAGTACACGACCGACGAGGTCAAGCGGGACGCGCAGCTCGCGCAGATCGCCTGGCCGAGGCCCGAGAACAAGACCGATGCGCTCGGCGCGTTCAAGCTCACGATGCCGAACGTGCCGGTGCCGCAGAACGGTCTCGCGCTGCAGGTTCGCGGCGCCAGCGAGTCGCTGGAAATTCCAGTGGGACGCGTGCTGCTGCTCGAAGGGCGTGCCGGCACGGTGCCGCTCGCGAAGAAGCTCGCGCCGCTGCCCAAAAGCGTCGTCGGTCAGCTGAAGGACATCCAGAGCGACATACTGGCCTCGAGCCCGCAGCAGGTCGACGAACATCCGGAGGACTTCGCCGCGCCCGCGCCGCAGATCATGCTGGGCGAAGGCGACTGCGCGCGCTATTTCCGCTCCAACAGCGGCGTCATCGACCGCTTCCAGTACTCGGTGCTGATCCGGCTGGTCGAGCCGCAGATGAACCAGTGGGTGCCGCTGTTCAGGATGCGCACCGGCGACCGCAACTACGTGCCTTTCGCGATCCCGCAGGCCGAGGACTCGTTCTGGAACGCGACCGGTGCGTCGAACGCGATCTCGAGCCTGCAGTCGCTCGGCAAGCTCGTGCTGGTGAACCGCGTGCCGATCGACCGGCCCATCGACGTCACGCAGTTCCACGACAGCATCGAGAAGAGCCCGGTATTCCTGCCGAAGGCCTCGACGCTGGGCCTCGGCTACATCGTGCACATGCAGCAGACCTGGATCCCGGCGGGGCTCTCGCTCGGCGACCTCGTGTACTCGCTGCCGCTGGCGCCCGGCGAGCAGCAGCGCATCGCGATCGAGGAGCGCATCCAGACGGCCACGGAGCGCGACATCGAGACCTTCAGCGAGGACGAGTTCCAGTCCTTCCGCGAGACGCAGGACACTTCGGCGCTCGCGGTGTTCAACTCCGCCTTCGACGAGGCCGTCAACGGCGGCAGCGCGATGCGCTCGTCGAGCCGGACCGGCAGCGTCGCGGCGACCGCGTCCACCGGCATCATCGGCGCGATCTTCGGCGGCGGCGGCGTCTCGAGCGGCTACTCGACCTCCTCGTCCTCGGGCAGCACCAGCAGCTGGCAGAACACCAGCCGGGACTTCGCCTCGAGCGCGGCGGAGCAGATGCATTCCTCGCTCGGTCGCGTCGCCGCGGCCAGCCGGCGCGGCACGCGGGCGAGCATCCGGATGGCGACCGCGACGGAGCGCACGCAGGTGACGACCCGCGTCGTGACCAACCACAACAAGGGTCACGCGCTGACGATGCAATGGTGGGAGGTGCTGCGGCACTTCAGCGTCACCTCGGAGGTCAACGACGTGCAGCTCGTCTGCTTCGTGCCGCTCGAGCTGGTGCAGTTCCTGCCGCAGGGCCAGCCGTTCTCGCTGACGGGCATGCCTGCCTCGCGCGCCGCGCTGCTCGCCCGCTATGCGATGGTGATCCGCTACCACGACGTGCTGAGTCCGCTGATGCGCCGCAATGCCGAGCTGTCTTACGGCATGCAGCAGCTCAGGAATTTCGCCGCGAACCCGGAGATCCAGCCGGCGTCGTCGACGCTGCAGACCGAGACGATCGAGCTGACGCTCAGCGGCACGTTCATGCCGTTCGAGGAAGTGCACGTCAGCGTGATCGGCCGGACCGGGGCGCGCGTCGGGCCGATTCGTCTCACGCCGCCCGGGTCCATCGGCACGGTGGATCTCACGGCCGAGAAGTACGAGTCGAAGCAGGAGCTGCTCGGGCACCTGAAGGACCGGCGGCTCGGCGCGACAGACGCGGCGCTGAAGGCGACGATCCCGCTGCCCGGCTGGTTCGCGCGCTCCGACGTCGTGCGCGTCGACGTTTCGCGGCGGTTCACGTCGTTGAGCTACAAGCTCAAGCAGCCTGCGCTCAACCTCGCCGGCGGCGCGATCGGCACGCTCGCCGACATGGTCGGGATGCTGCAGCTGCAGCAGGCGAGGACGGTCGCGCTCTCGGCCACCGAGCTCGAGCGCGAGCTGGGCGGCCCGATCATCCGCAGCGCGGAGGCCAAGCTGCCGGGCAACGTCAACCTGTTCTCGGCTGCGAGCTTCAGCGCGGGCGACCAGATGCCGGGCACGCTGGCGATTCCCACGATACGGGTCGCCCCCGTGCTGTCGTTCGCCGACCTGCTGCGCATCGAGGTGGCGTTCCATCACATCGTCCGCAACACGGTGACGTACTCGAAGGCGGTCTGGGCGGCGCTGACCGAGGAGGAGCGCGCGATCCTGCTCGAGCGCTACACGATCGGTGTCCCGGCCAACGGCGTGAGCTCGGCGGACCAGGAGGTGCCGCTGCTCAACTGCGTTGCCAACCGCGTGCTTGGTTTCTTCGGCAACGCGGCGATCATGCCTTTCGGGATCCCGCCCGACGTGGCCGCCAGCATGAAAGTCACCTCGCGTGACATGCAGGACGCGCTGCTGCGCTTCCACCGCCAGGCCTTCCGGCCGCCACGCTCGTCGCTGACGCTTCCGGCCCGCGGGACGCTGGGCGAGGCCGTGCTCGGCCACTGCAATTCGGCCGAGAAGATCGACCTGACGCGCTTCTGGAACTGGCAGGACTCGCCCGCGGACACGGCCGACTCGATTCCGGCCTCGGCGTTCACGCCGGCCCCGTCGGCGGGGCTGCAGAGTGCGGCGGCGCCGGCCGCCGGTGGCT
>CAZKLS010000197.1:0-3789 GCA_964553405.1 uncultured Steroidobacteraceae bacterium | reverse complement strand
CGACCTTGTAGGCGAGCGCCTGGCCGGGCCAGGCGATGTAACGCTCGACCTCGGCGACTACGTCCGCCTCGCCGAGCGCCGTGTTCGCGCGCATGTAGTCGATCGCCTGCTCCCGGCTCCAGCCCTGCGAGTGCAGGCCCGTGTCCACGACGAGTCGCACCGCGCGCCACATTTCGGTCATCAGCGCTCCGAAGCGACTGTACGGGTCCGTGTACAAGCCGAGGTCGGCGCCCAGCGATTCGGCGTACAGCGCCCAGCCCTCGCCGTAGGCGGTATCCCAGCCGAAGCGGCGGAAGCGCGGCAGCGCAGTCATCTCCTGCGCCAGCGAGCCCTGGAAGTGATGACCCGGCACGGCCTCGTGCAGGTACAGTGCCTCCATCGAGTATTTGGGCCGCGACGCGAGATCATAGGTGTTGACGTAGAAAACGCCGAGCCGCGAGCCGTCCGCGCTCGCAGGTTGGTACGACGCTGCCGCCTCGGACTCCGCGCGGAAGGCCTCGACGGGCCGGATCTCGAATCCAGCCCTCGGGCTCACTGCAAAGAGCAGCGGCAGCGATCGCTCGACCTGCCTGCCGATCTCGCGGTAACCGGCGAGCAGCTGGTCGGCATCGGTGTAGTGCAGCGCGGGATCGCGACGCAGCGCATCGAAGAACTCGCGAAGCGCGCCCTTGAAGCCGATCACCGCCTTGACGCGCTCCATCTCGGCACGGATGCGCTCGACCTCCGCGAGCCCGAGCTCGTGGATCTCTCCGGGCGTCATCGTCGTGCTCGTATGCAGTCGCGCCAGGTAGGCGTACCAGGAGCCGCCGTTCGGCAGCTCCGACAGGCCGACGCTGTCACGGGCCTGCGGCAGGTATTCGTCCTGCAGGAAGCCGTGCAGGCGCCGGTAGGCAGGAAAAACCTCGTCCCCGAGCTTCTGCTCGAACGCGACGATCAGCCGCTTGCGATCGCCGACGCCGAGGCTCGCGGGGAAACTCAGGATCGGACGCCAGAACAGGCTCTGCCGCGGATCATCCTCGAGCAGCGCGGTCAGCTGTGGCAGCGTCCGCTCGATCAGCACGCGCGGCTGGACGACTCCTTTTTCGATGCCGGACCGCATGTTGGCGATCGCCTGGTCCACCCAGGCCACGAAGTCGTCCATGCGCGAGAGGAAGTTGTCGTAGTCCTGCACGCTGTGAAACGGGTGGATGCCTTCGCCTGAGCCGAGCATCGCGAACGTGACCGGCATGCCCGAGAACTGGTGTACCGGGAGGAGTTCGCCGGGATACCGGAAACCCTCGATCGCGATCCTGCGACCGTAGCGAAAGGCCTCGTAGGTGACGAGGTCCTCGTCGTCGAGCTCCGCCGCGTTGACGCGCCCGACTCGCTCGAGCGCCTCCTGCTCGTACCACAGCGAGTCGGCCAGCCACCTCTCGCTCAGGTAGTCGCCGAGGCGGTCGTCGTAGCGGTGATCGCCCTCGGCGGTCGCCTGCAGCGGGTTCAGTTCGAGGTAGTGGTCGTAGTACTGCTCGACGATCCGCTCGAGCCGCTGGGCCTGCGCGCTTCTCGCCCTGGCGGACGCTTCGCCGGCGGCCGGGGCCTGCGGCTTGTGGATGTCCGTGGCCTGCTGCCCGCATCCCGCGAGCAGCAGGGCCGCCACCAGCACCGCAAAGGGGACGGGCCTATCTGCCGGCACGGCTCAATTGACGGGCCTGCCCGTTCCTGCCGTGGGACTCTGCAGCCGTCAAAAAGTGACTCCGGAAATGGACCTGCGCCCCTTATTTGCGGGAGGCGATCCAGCGGTCGATCTTTGCATCGAGCACCGACAGCGGCACGGCGCCGTCGCCGAGCACCTCGCGGTGGAAGTCACGGATATCGAACTTCTCGCCCAGCTCCTGCTCGGCCCGCTGCCGCAGTCCCTGGATGTGCAGGTCGCCGACCTTGTAGCCCAGCGCCTGGCCCGGCCAGGCGATGTACCGCTCGACCTCGGAGACGACGTCCGTTTCCGCCAGCGTCGAGTTGTCCAGCATGTACTGGATCGCCCGCTCGCGGCTCCAACCCTTCGAGTGCAGGCCCGTGTCCACGACCAGCCGCATCGCGCGGAGCTGCTCGTCGTTCAGGCGACCGAACCACTGGTACGGGTCGGTGAACAGGCCGAGCTCCTTGCCGAGGTACTCGGCGTAGAGCGCCCAGCCTTCGACGAAGGCGGTGTAATCGCCCCCGAAGCGGCGGAAGCGCGGAACGTCCTCGAGTTCCTGCTGGATCGAGATCTGGAAGTGATGGCCCGGCGAGGCCTCGTGCAGCGACAGCGTCTCCATGCCGAACTTCGGCTGCGCCTTCAGGTTGTAGGTGTTGACGTAGAAGATGCCGGGCCGTGAGCCGTCCGCCGACGGCGGCTGGTAGAAGGCCCCTGCCGAGGACTGCGCCCTGAACGCCTCCACCTCGCGCACCTCGTAGTCCGCCTTCGGCAGCACCGAGAAGAGCCGCGGCAGCTCGGCATCGATGCGCCGCTTGATCTGGCCGTAGCCTCGGACCAGCTCGGCTCCGTCGGTGAAATAGAACTCGGGGCTGGTCTCGAGATGCGTGAAGAACGCCTCGAGGTCGCCGTCGAAGCCGACCTGCCTGCGCACGCCGTCCATCTCGCCGAGGATGCGGGCAACCTCGCTGAGGCCGAGCTCGTGGATCCCGTCGGGCGACATATCGGTGGTCGTGTGCTCGCGCACGGCGAACGCATACCAGGCCGCGCCGTCCGGCAATGCGGTCCAGGCGACGCTGTCGCGAGCCTTCGGCAGGTACTCGTCGCGCACGAAATCCCGCAACCGCGCATACGCGGGCACCACGGTCCCGCTGATCTTCTTCGAGTAAGCGGCCGTCAGGCGCTCCTGCTCAGACTCCGTGACCGTCTCCGGGAATTTGCGCAGCGGCGCGTAGAACAGACTCTCCTGCGGCTCGGCGACGATCATCGCCTCGAGCTGGGGCAGCAGCTTCTCCACGACCGGGCGCGGCTGCACGACGCCTTTCGCGATGCCCTCGCGCATGTTGACGATCGCCTGGTCCATCCATACCGCAAACCCGTCCAGGCGCCCGAGCCAGTTCTCGTAGTCCTGTGCCGTGGCGAAGGGCTGTGCGCTGTCACCGGAACCCAGCGCCGGCATCAGCGTCACGAGACTTCCGGCCTGGTTGATCGGCAGCAGGTGCCAGGGGAAGCGCTCGGCCTCGATCGCGCGCTCGCGCTCGCGCAGGAAGATGTCGTACGAGATGCGGTCTCTCGGCGGCAGCTCGGCCGGATCGATCGCCTGGATCGCCGCGAGGTAGCGCGTGTTGAGCTCGTGCTCCGCGGCGCGGTGCTGCGGCCCGATCGAGTTCGGCAGGCTGTCGTTGTAGCGATTGTCGCCGATGAAGGTCGCCGCGAGCGGATTGAGCTCGAGCCACTCCTCGAAGTACTGATCCACCAGCGTGTTCAGGCGCGCGCTGCTCGTGACAGCAGCGGCGGCGGGCTCAGCGGCGTCTGCGGCCAGCACGGGCGAAGTACCTGTTGCGAGCAACAATGCGGCGGCGGCGCTGGACAGGCATGAGAGTCGGGCACGGTTGCTCATCGGCGGATCCGGGTGGCCTGGGAGAGCCGCGGATTATACGGGGCGATCGGTTGCCACTGCTGGGCGGCGATCCGGCGCGAGCCCTCACCCGGCCTTCGGCCACCCTCTCCCGGCAAAGCCGGGAGAGGGTTAGCGGAAGACTCCGCTCCCTCGCCCGCACCAGCGGGAGAGGGTCGGGGTGAGGGCTCTGCTCCCTCGCCCGCGCGAGCGGGAG
>CAZKLS010000196.1:0-3860 GCA_964553405.1 uncultured Steroidobacteraceae bacterium | reverse complement strand
GGAGTCCAGTGCACGCTGCCGTGGCAGCCCTGGCAGGTGGCCGGCTCGTCGCCGCGCACCTTGGCGTGCACGCTCTCGCGGAACGGCTTGATCTCGTCTTCGTGGCAGTCCATGCAGGGCTCGAAGCCGACCGGGCCGAGTGCATTGCGCGGGTGCCGGATCGTCTGGGCCGCGGTGTGGCAGTCGACGCAGTCGAGCCGCTTGTGCGCGGACGCATTGAACTGCGCAGCGAGCACGGCGATCGAGCCGCCGTTGTCATCCTCCGCATCCGGGTCGTCGTGGCAGCGGAAGCACTTCTCCTTTGGAATCTTCTCGACCGGGCCGGCCGATTCGGCGGGCGACTCGGCACGTGCCGTGGCTGCCGGCACCGCTGCGAGAGCGAAGACGGAGAGGAAGGAAACGAGCAGGGCAGTTCGAATTTCGCCTGTCATGAGCAAAGGCTCCCGGGCCGCGACCGCGCACGGACAGGTACCCCCCGGCCTGTGCCGGTCATTGCTGCGAATTTGAACCCAGGAGCCCGTCCCCGGGCTGCACGTGTTTGCCGCAAATAATCCGTGGACACCGCAAGCGGTGTATACGGACTTGCGACAGGTGACAGTTGTGCTAGGAACGCGCGGCAGGCCCGGGCGCCGGCGGTCCGGGAATCAGCGCTCCGGTCCTCGTTCTTCCCGCGGTGGCTTCACGACAGCCTGGCCGGCGCTGCAGTCCTCGCAGCCGCCGCTGCGCGCCGCCTTCTCGAGGCCCTCGCCGGCCCGGGTCAGCCAGGCCCGGCGCCTGCCGCGACGCGACCATCGGGTGACCGACCTCGCCAGACGCGTCCGTGTCGCGGGCGGCATCAGCGCCCAGGCGGCATACAGCGTCGCCACCAGGACGATCAGGCCGACCAGGATGGCTTGCCACATCGTTCCAGTCCTCAGGAGAGCAGCGCGCCCGCCACGCGGTAGGTGACGAACGCTGCGAGATAGGCCAGCGCGAACAGGTAGGCTGCCATCAGCAGCGGGTAGCGCCAGGAATTCGTCTCCCGCTTCACGACGACCAGCGTCGACAGGCACTGCGGCGCGAACACGTACCAGGCGAGCAGCGACAGCGCGGTAGCCAGGCTCCAGGTCTGCGCGATCATCGGCACCAGCGTCGCGGCACTGTCGTCGGTGGCCGACAGCGAGTACACGGTGCCGAGTGCGCCGACAGCCACTTCCCGCGCGGCGAGTCCCGGCACCAGCGCGAGCGAGATCTGCCAGTTGAATCCCAGCGGCGAGAACACGTGCTCGAGCGCGCTGCCGATCATGCCGGCGAAGCTGTACTTGATCGCGGGCCCCGGGGCGCCCTCGGGCGGAGCAGGGAAGCTCGAGAGGAACCACAGCACGATCATCAGCGCCAGGATGATCGTGCCGACGCGGTGCAGGAACACCTTGGTCCGCTCCCAGAGGCCGATCAACAGGTTGTTCAGGTGCGGCCAGTGGTATTCGGGGAGCTCGAGCAGCAGCGGGTGGTAGCTCGCGCGCAGCGCCGTGCGCTTCAGCAGGTAGGCCACTGCCATCGCAGCGAGTATCCCGGCCGCGTAGAGCACGAACAGCACCACGCCCTGCAGGTTGAAGGGCCCGACCGGCTGCCGCGGGATGAAGGCCGCAATGATCAGCGCGTACACGGGCAGGCGCGCCGAGCAGGTCATCAGCGGTGCGATCATGATCGTCGCGAGCCGGTCGCGCAGGTTCGGAATCGTGCGCGTGGCCATGATGCCTGGGACCGCGCAGGCGAAACTCGACAGCAGCGGAATGAAGGCCCGGCCGGACAGGCCGACGCTGCCCATCAGCCGGTCGAGCAGGTAGGCGGCGCGGGGCAGGTAGCCGCTGTCCTCCAGCACCAGGATGAAGAAGAACAGGATCAGGATCTGCGGCAGGAAGACCAGCACGCTGCCGGCGCCTGCGATCACGCCGTCCACCAGCAGGCTGCGCAGCGCCCCCGGCGGCAGGCTGTCGTGAATCAGCTCGCCGAGCCCGGAGACCCCCCGGTCGATCAGGTCCATCGGGACGGCCGCCCAGCTGAACACGGCCTGGAACACGAAGAACAGCAACACGGCCAGGATCAGCGGCCCCGCCACCGGGTGCATGACCATCGCATCGAGCCGCGTGAGCGCGCGCTTGCGCGCCGGTTCCGTGTAACCGATCTCGCGGAGGATCCGGCGCGCTTCGCGCTGCGTGTCCCGGATCTCGTCGAAGCTCGGCTCGCGCCAGTCCACCGGCGGCCGGGGGCCCGGATGGGGCATGTGCTCGAGCTGCTCGACCAGCTTGCGGTGACCGCTGTGCTCGACCGCGATCGTCTCGACCACCGGCACGCCGAGTTCCTGCTCGAGCCGCTCGCGGTCCAGCCGGTAGCCGCGCCGCATGGCGAGGTCGCTCATGTTCAGCGCGACGATCATCGGCACGCCGGTGCGCTTCAACTCCAGCACCAGACGCAGGTTCAACCGCAGGTTCGTCGCGTCGACGACGCAGATGACGAACTCGGGCGCGGATTCGCCGGTGAGCCGTCCGAGCAGGAAGTCCCGGGTGATCGCCTCGTCCAGCGTCGTCGGCGTCAGGCTGTAGGCGCCGGGCAGATCCAGCACCCGGTACAGCCGCTGGTGCGTCGGCCCGGTGAACGAACCTTCCTTGCGCTCGACCGTGACGCCGGCGTAATTCGCGACCTTCTGCCGGCTGCCGGTCAGTCGGTTGAACAGCGCGGTCTTCCCGCTGTTCGGTACGCCCACCAGTGCGAGGCGCATCGGATCGAGCGCTTGCGCATGCAGGCTCATGGCGGGCTCAGGCGCTTTCGAGGGCGACCAGTACGGCTCCGGCCTCGCGCCGACGCAGTGCAAAAGTGGTGTTGCCCAGCCGCACGGCCATCGGGTCGCCGCCGGGCCAGACCTGCTGGACGACCTCTACGATCTCGCCCGGCACGAAACCGAGCTCCAGCAGCCGGCGACTGATCGTCGATTGCGCCTCGTCGCCCAGGCTTTGCGCATCCTCACATACCTCGCTGACGACGCCGCGGGCGCCCTTGTACAGCGAGGCCAGACTTACGGGGGGCATGAGAGTTTCTGGGAACCAAGCCTTGATGCGCGGAGTCTCTCTTGAAATGAGAATCGTCCGCAACAAGTGAAAACCGTAGTTTTAGGTGGCCACGGCCTGCAATAGAGCGCGTCTATATTTTGCATAGGAAAAACTGGACACACACTGTACACATGGGCTTATACTCGGCTCACATTCCAGCAATTGGCTGAAACCGCGATCCGTGGACGGCGAATAAGAGGGACATGCGATGACAGAGTCGGTTTTAGCGCGCGTGGCGCGCGGTGATCAGAAGGCGGTCAAGGAGTGCATCGACGAATTCGGCGGACTCGTCTGGGCGATCGCCCGGCGCATGACGCGCTCGCGGGCCGACGCGGAAGATGCGGTTCAGGAGATCTTTCTCGACGTCTGGCGCAGCGCGGCTCGCTTCGACTCGCGGCAGGGCACCGAGAAAGTGTTCGTGACCACGATCGCGCGCCGTCGCCTGATCGACCGGATCCGGCGCTCCAAGTCGGCTTCGCTGATGGACTCGGACGAGGTCCTGGAAGATGCGCGTTGGGCGCACCCGGGCACGGGCGGCGAGGTCGCGACCGAGGCCGAGCAGGCGGCGAAGGTCGTGGCGCGCTTGCGGCCCGACCAGCGCAAGGTGCTGCGGATGGGCCTGCTCGAGGGCATGACTCACTCTGAGATCGCGAAGGCAACCGGGATGCCCCTGGGGACCGTCAAGACCCAGATGAGGCGCGGCCTGATTCAGGTGCGGCAGTGGATGAAGATAACGCCACCGACGAACAACATGGGAGAAGCGACTCCCTGAGG
>CAZKLS010000195.1:2377-3867 GCA_964553405.1 uncultured Steroidobacteraceae bacterium | reverse complement strand
CGCCAAAGGGCCACGCGATATCCACATAGGACATCCTGCCGGTCCTGATGAACGGCAGAACGGCCACCAGGGCAAAAAGCACCAGCTGGACCGCCGCGTTCACCATCAGCAGGATTGCAAGAGTTTCGTGAGTCGTAGAAGCGGCGGCGCCCCAGACCGCGATAAATGCGACACAAAGCACTGGTCCAAAGCTCACTGGATTGCTCTTTGCGGTAGCCGCTTTACCGGAAGCCGTAACACCGGCACCTTCACCGCCGTAAGCACCATGAGCTGACTACGGCGATGCGAGTGGTCATGCCACGACTGCGCCCGCTGCAGGGCCTCTTGCCAGACCTGTTCAGGGCCCAGGCACGGGCGCCGGGAGCCTTCAGTCCAGGATGTCCCCGAGCCCGAGATCCTTGCGCGCCTTGAGCACCTCTTCGCGGCACTCGAGCGGGTTGATGCGCTTGAGCTCAGCCCGTCGAAGGTGCTCGAGTGCGTCCTCGCGCTGCTTCTTGGACCACCGGTCCTTGTTGTCGTCATCCTTGATCTTCTTGCGCAGGTCGTCGACGTCCTCCTGACACTCCCAGGCCATTGCCGGCTGGCTGAAGACCGACGAGCCGATCGCAACCGCAACAGCGACGGCAACGGCCGGCAGGGAATCACGCAGTCTCATGCTCGTCTCCGGGTCGGTTGGCGAAGCGGCGATTATAGGTCACGGCGCCGCTGCCGCACTCGCGCGACCGCGATCAGGCGACCCGGTCCAGCGCTGTCGTGATCAGGTCCAGTTCACGCGGGTCCGACCACGCCTTCGACCATGGCAGGGCGTGGCGGACGGCGCGCAGCACGATCTTCCGCAGTACGCCGGGCGTCGACCAGAGGTACGCACGATATTGCGCACGGTGCTCTGGCGTCGGCTGCGGACCGGCCGCAACCAGTGTCTGTTGAATCTCCGTCGTGTACCTGACGAGCACCCGGCCGGCGCTCCACAGCGCGGCGACGTGAGTCGCCCAGTGGCGCAACCCGTAGCCATGGATGCGCCGGTATACGTCGCGGGCCACGGACTGGTGCTCGACCTCCTCGACCATGTGCCAGGTGAAGAGTCGCCGGACCTCGGGATGAGCCTGCTCGAAAACCGCCGGCGTGGAGAGCCCCACGACCGAGAGGTCGTGAATCAGCTGTTCGCCGGCGACGATCACGGCGAGCTGCTGGCGCGCGTCGCGTCCATCCATGACCTCGCGCCAGGCTTTCTGGCTCAGCGCCGTGCACGCCGCGACGTCCGCGCCCAGGGCGCCGAGACGCTCGTTGAACGCCGCATGATGTCGCGAGTGCAGCGCTTCCTGCTTGATGAACGCATCCACGTCCGCTCGCAGCGCTGGCTCATCCAGTGTCTTGAGCGCCCGCCGCAGGACCTTGATCGCGGATGCCTCGAAGGTCGGCGCGACCATCGACAAGGCATTCCAGAGGTGGCTGATGCAGGGATTCGCTGCGGTGTGCACCGCCGGTACGTC
>CAZKLS010000195.1:0-2277 GCA_964553405.1 uncultured Steroidobacteraceae bacterium | reverse complement strand
GAGGCGGCACAGGTCAGCGGAAACCCGCTGGCGGCCCTGGCAATCGGGAAATGCGTGGGCTGGCACGACCTCGGTGCGCTGGGCCACATGCTGGCCGGTGCGCGAACGCTGGCAGAAATGCTCAACGGCTACGTCTTCTACGAGAACCTGTTCTATCGCTCCAGCATCGTCAACGTACGCCGCTCTGAAGACGGGATGGAGTTGTACTGGAACGCCATCGCGCCCCCTCCGCACTACTCGCGTTACGCAATCAGCAGCTTCGTCGCCGCGGTCAGCGGTGCTGGCATACCCGCAGGCTCAGTGCTCTCGGTCTCCTTCCCGTTCGACGACAGCGGAATGACCGATGTCTATCGGGGACACCTTGCCGGCTCGGAAGTCCGTTTCGGCGGGGACCTTGGCATCGCATTCAGCCGCTCCGCGCTACAGCTCACGATCCGTGTCAGGTCCACGACGGACACCCGGATGCGATTCATCACGGAAAATCTCGCGCCGATCGGTGATCCGGACCTCGCCCTGCGCGTAGTCGAGGAGATCGTCGCGATGCTGCCCCGTCGCGAAGCCAGGCTGCGAACGCTGTCTTCCAGGCTCGCGATGTCGCCGCGCACGCTCCAGCGGCGACTCGAGCCGATGCCGGACGGGTTCAGGGGAACCCTGCTGGCGGTGCGGATGCACCTCGCCCGCGAGTACCTGCTGGACGAGTCGATGAGCCTGAGCGCGGTCTCACTGATGCTGGGTTATTCGGAGCAGAGCGCCTTCCAGCTGGCATTCAAGCGATACTACGGCGAGCCCCCCCACCGGTGGCGTCTGCGGGCCGGCAGCTCACGGGAGCATCGGCGCGCGGGCTGACTGAATCTGGTTAGACTTGAGCCCAGGCTCATGGTGGACGAGAGTCATCGTGAATTACCCGTCCTGGCTGCTTGCGGTCTTCGGCCTCCTCTGGCTGGCTCTCGCGATTCGCCCTTATGACCGGGTCGTCTGGCTCACCGAGAACGTTCTCACCATTGCCGCCATCGGCACCCTCGCGGCCACGCATTCGCGCTGGCCGGTCAGCGACCTCTCATACTCGCTGATCGCAGTATTTCTCCTGCTTCACACGATCGGGAGCCACTACACCTACGTCCGCGTGCCGTACGACGCAGCCTCAAAGGCAATTTTCGGTGTTTCGCTCACCGGGCGCCTCGGCTGGAAACGCAATCACTATGACCGCCTGGTTCACTTCTGCTTCGGGCTGCTCATCGCCTATCCAACCTATGAGTTGCTCGAGCGCTATGCCCAGCCCGTCGGCGCGTGGAGCTACTATCTGGCGCCCGCCTTGATCATGGCAAGCAGCATGCTCTTCGAGGTGTTCGAGTGGTGGGCGGCGGAACTTCTCGGTGGCGACGCCGGCTCCGACTACCTCGGCTCACAGGGCGACGAGTGGGACACGCAGAAGGACATGGCGCTGGCGACGGCCGGCGCGATCGTCGCGATGGTGGTGACGGCAGCGGGCTAAACGGCGCGCTTGCGCTTTTTCGTCGCGGCCTTCTTTCTGGCGGGTTTGGCTTTGCCGCGACTGCGCGCGGTCGCCGTCGACTTGCCGGAACCGCGCCGGCCTGCCTCCTTCTCGCCCTGCATGACATCCAGCACGAGGTCGATCGAACCGTCGATGTAGCGGATGAATCGGTCGAATTCGTCGTCGCTGAGCTCCCTCAACGGATCGTGACGGCGATACAGGTTGACGAACCGACGCTCGCGCTCGTACTGCTTGGGCAGCGCCATCAGGCCCCACTGCTCGAGCCGCTTCTCGAGCGCCGGGTTGTAGGTGCGCATGAACTTGATTACGAACGGAATGGGATCATGCCGCGCCAGCAGCGAAGCTGCACGCAGCATGGGCTCGAGCGGCATGATCGACTCGCCGCTCTCGATCCGTGCGAGCAGTGACTCGTCGGCAAATCCGATGCTCTGCGACAGATCCTGAATCGACAAACCAGCGGTTTCGCGGGCGTCGCGCAGCAGGTGCCCCGCCTCGGCCATGGCCTCGAGCCGGTCAGGCTCGAGCTGGTTGAGCACGGCCCGGGAAAGCCAGTTCTCACCGAACATGGCGCTCATCGTGGCCGCACTTCTGGCGAGTTCGACTGTGCCTCCGGTCACCTGCCCGGTCAGCCGTCCCAGCGCTTCCAGCAGCGTGTCCCTGTCTTTGGATTTCTTCTGTGCCATGCCACCGAGTATAAGCTCCAATTACGAGCGGATGAGACAGGACAGGCTTCTGGCCTGAAGGCCCTCAGAACCCGAACGGCA
>CAZKLS010000194.1:0-3868 GCA_964553405.1 uncultured Steroidobacteraceae bacterium | reverse complement strand
AGATCGCCTTCGAGAATCGCTGCTGCGAAGACTGCGCGGACGGCAGGTAGGCGTCGAAGGCCATGCCGAGGTGCCGAAGCAGCAGCCGGCCGGCCGGCAGCACGCGCAGTCCCGGCTCCGCGAATTCCGCCAGGCCGTCCGCGACCAGCGGCTTCAGTGCCTCGATCTCGCCCGCGAAGTACTCGGCGAAGTCGATGCCGTGGCGTTTCGCGGTAGCCTCGAAGTCGAGCACGCCGTAGCACATGATCTGCTGGATCACGTCGCGGCGGATCACGTCGTCGCGCGTCAGTGCCAGCCCCCGGTGCACGGCCAGCTCGCCGCGATCGAGCGCGCCGTAGTAGTCCGGAATTGTCTTCAGGTTCTGCGCGAACGTGTCGCCGACCTTGCCGATCGAGCTCATGCCGAGGCCGATCAGGTCGCAGTAACCGCGCGTCGAGTAGCCCTGGAAATTACGGTGCAGCGAGCCGTTCTCCTGCGCGACCACCAGCTCGTCCTCCGGCAGTGCGAAGTGGTCCATGCCGATGTAGACGTAGCCGGCGGCCAGCAGCTTCTCGATCGTGAGCCCGAGCAGCTGCAGCCGCGTCTCCGGCGTCGGCAGGTCGTCCGCATTCAGCTGCCGCTGCGCCTTGAACATCTGCGGCAGGTGCGCATAGGCGTAGACGGCGAAGCGGTCGGGCTTCGCGGACAGCACGGTGTCGAGCGTGCGGGAGAAGCCCTCCAGGTTCTGCTTCGGCAGGCCGTAGATCAGGTCCACGCTGACCGAGCCGAAACCGAATTCGCGCGCGTCGCTGATCAGCCGCAGCGTGTCCGGCACCGACTGGATGCGGTTCACCGCCTCCTGCACCGCCGGGTCGAAGTCCTGGATGCCGAGGCTGCAGCGGTTGAAGCCGACGTCGGCGAGGTCCCTGAGCGTGTCCCGGCTGATCGTGCGCGGGTCGAGCTCGATTGAGTACTCGCGCCCTGCGTCGGTGGAGAGCTTGAAGTGCCGGCCGAGCTCTCCAATCAGCCGCTCGATCTCGGGCGAGGTCAGGAAGGTCGGCGTTCCACCGCCGAAGTGCAGTTGCTCGACGACCCGGTCGTCGTCGAACAGCTGACCCTGCAGCTCGATCTCCCGGTGCAGGCGCTGCAGGTAGGCTTCCGCCTTCTCGTGGTTGCGGGTGATGATCTTGGTGCAGCCGCAGTAGAAGCACGGGCTCGAGCAGAACGGGATGTGCACGTACAGCGACAGCGGCCGCGGAATGGGGTCCTCGTTGCTCGCCGCGGCTGCAGCCTTGTATTCGTCGAGGCCGAAGCGGTCGGTGAACTGCACGGCCGTCGGGTACGAGGTGTAGCGCGGGCCCGAGCGGTCGTACCGGCGGATGAGGTCGGCGTCGAAGCGGATCTGGTGCGAGTTCATCGGCTTCCTTAGGTCCCGTGGCAGCCCCGAGCCTGCGCCGCGCGGGCGCACGCTGCCTTGACGGCGGTCAAGGATGGCGCCCCGGCCCCGTCGGGCAATGGGTACAAGCCGAAGGATACACCAGGGATTCCGGGACCGGCCCCCGCGATCCGGTAAAATCCGGCCCGAAAACCACGTGGAGACAGTGAATTGACGACGGAAAACGCCAACGGCGCCGCTGGCCGGCCGATCGAGACGGATGCCCTGATCATCGGGGCCGGCCCGGCCGGCCTGTTCCAGGTCTTCGAGCTCGGGCTGCTGGGCATCAAGGCCCACATCGTGGACACGCTGAAGCATCCGGGCGGGCAGTGCGCCGAGCTCTACCCCGACAAGCCGATCTACGACATTCCGGCGCTGCCCGTCTGCGGAGCCCAGGAGCTCGTGGACCGGTTGATGCAGCAGATCGAGCCTTTTGGCGCGGAATTTCACTTCGGCGAGGAGGTCGAGGCGCTCAGCACCGAGGCGGACGGGCGGTTCGCGGTACGGACATCGGCCGGCACCGCGTTCCTGGCCCGGGCGGTCGTGATCGCGGCCGGCCTCGGCTCCTTCCAGCCGCGCCGGCTCGGAGTCGAGGGGGCGGATCGATTCGAGGACCGGCAGGTCCACTACCGGGTTCGCAGCGCGGCGGACTTTCACGGCAAGCGCCTGGTGATCTTCGGCGGAGGCGATTCCGCGCTCGACTGGGTGCTCGACCTGAACGGCAAGGCCGAGAGCATCGTCCACGTGCACCGGCGGCCCGAGTTCCGGGCCGCGCCGGCCTCGGTGGCCCGGATGCAGCAGCTGGTGGCCGATGGAAAAATGACCTACGTCGAAGGCACCGCGGCCGCGCTGCGCACCGACGGCGACCTGCTGACCGGCGTCACGGTCAAGCGCAAGAGCGGCGAGCTCGTCGAACTCGACGCGGATCATGTGCTCGCGTTCTTCGGCCTGCACCCGAAGCTCGGCCCGATCGCGGAATGGGGCATCGAGCTCGAGAAGAAGGCGCTGCGGGTGGACACGGCGAAGTTCCAGACCAGCGTGCCCGGCATCTACGCGATCGGCGACATCAACACCTACCCGGGCAAGAAGAAGCTGATCCTGAGCGGTTTCCACGAGGCGGCGCTCGCGGCCTTCGCGATTGCCGAGCAGCTGAACCCGGCCAAGAAGGTGCACCTGCAGTACACGACCACGAGCCCGATCATGCAGAAACGCCTCGGCGTGGACGGCTGAGCCGGAACGCGAACGTCGTGGACACGCTGCTCGCCGACTTGCTGCGGCTGATCTGCCTCGAGCGACTCGAGCTGAACCTGTTCCGCGGCGAGAGCCGCGACATCGGCAGTCCGCAGGTGTTCGGCGGGCAGGTGCTCGGGCAGGCGCTGATGGCTGCGACCGGGACGGTCGAGGACCGTGTCGTGCACTCGCTGCACGCGTATTTCCTGCGTCGCGGCGACTTCACCGCGCCGATCGTCTACGAGGTGGACCGCAGCCGCGACGGCAGGAGCTTCTCGAGCCGCCGCGTCGTGGCGATCCAGCACGGCCAGCAGATCTTCCACATGTCGGCGTCTTTCCAGGCGGACGAGGCGGGTCCCGATCACCAGGCGCCGGCCCCGCAGGTGACGCCACCCGAGCAGCTCACCGACCTCGCGACCGAGGTCCGCCGGTACCTGCCGGACATGGCCGCGGAGCGGCGGCGCTTCTGGTCGCTCGAGCGGCCGTTCGAGTTCCGCTCGGTCGAGCCGCTCGACAGTGGCGAGCCGCGCCCGGGCGTACGGCACCTCTGGTTCCGCCTGACCGATCGGTGCCCGGATGACCAGACCCTGCATCGTTGCCTGCTCGCCTACATGTCCGACTACCACCTGCTCGAGACGGCCACGTTGCCGCACGGGCTGTCGTACCGGGCTGGGGAGGTGACGCTGGCCAGCATCGACCACGGCATGTGGTTCCACCGGCCGGTGGACATCAATGACTGGCTGCTCTATGCGCTCGAGAGCCCGAGCAGTTCCGGTTCGCGGGGGTTCGCGACCGGCAGCATCTTCGACCGGCAGGGACGGCTGGTCGCGAGCACTGTGCAGGAGGGGCTGATGCGGGTCCGGGGCGGGGAATGAGCGAGCCTTTCGATCGGGTGCTGCGCCGCCGGCTGTCACGTCGGGCACTGCTTCGCTCCGGCGCGCTGGCGCTGCCGGCAGCCATCGGGCTGGCCCGGCTCAGTCCGGCGTTCGGCGCCGGACCTTCCAAGAGCGACGGACCGAGACTCGGCTTCGAGCCGATCCGGGGCAGCCGCGCCGATGCGGTCGTCGTGCCCGAAGGCTATGACGCGCAGGTGCTGCTGCGCTGGGGCGATGCGCTGCTGCCCGGCGCGGAGCCGCTCGACACGGGCCGACTCGCGGACGGCTGGCTCACGCGGCCCGGGTCCGTGCAGGCGCAGCAGAAGCAGTTCGGCTACAACTGCGACGC
>CAZKLS010000193.1:0-3951 GCA_964553405.1 uncultured Steroidobacteraceae bacterium | reverse complement strand
GCGACCTGCCGCACGACAGCATCGGCTACCAGAGCATCTTCGCCGCGGGCCTGGTCCTGCTGATCATGACGCTGGTGCTGAACGTGATCGGCTTCTTCCTGACTCGCAAATTCCGGGAGGCCTACTGATGGCTGCCACGGAACGGGTGACGCTCGAGGAGATCCGCAAGGGACTCTCCTGGCGCAAGCAGCTCGACAAGGTGTTCGTCGCGATCGGCCTCGCGCTGCTGTTCGGCTGCCTGGCGGTGCTCGCGATCCTGTTCTTCGACCTGCTGCGTGACGGCGCCTCGCGCTTCGGCTGGGACTTCTTCACGAACTTCCCGTCGCGAAAGGCGGAGCGGGCCGGCATCCTCTCCGCCGGGGTCGGAACGTCGCTGATCATGCTCGTGACCGGGCTGGTCGCGCTGCCGGTCGGGGTCGCCGCGGCGATCTACCTGGAGGAATACGCGCCGAAGAACTGGTTCACGAACATCATCGAGATCAACGTGACGAACCTGGCGGGCGTGCCGTCGATCGTCTACGGACTGCTGGCGCTCGGATTGTTCGTGTATGCGTTCAACTTCGGGCAGAGCGTGCTGTCGGCCGGTCTCACGCTTGCGCTGCTGATCCTGCCGATCGTCATCGTCGCGACGCGGGAATCGCTGCGCGCGGTTCCCAAGGCCATCCGCGAGGCCGCCTACGGTCTCGGCGCGACGCGCTGGGAGGTCACCAAGGACCACGTGCTGCCGTATTCCACCGGCGGCATCCTCACCGGCCTGATCCTCGGCCTGTCGCGGGCGATCGGCGAGACGGCCCCGATCATCACGATCGGTGCGCTGAGCTTCATCGCGTTCCTGCCGCCGGCGCCGATCAGCGGCGAGTTCCCGTTCTTCAACTTCGAATGGCTGATGAGCGAGTTCACGGCCATGCCGATCCAGATCTTCAACTGGGTGTCGCGGCCCGACCAGGCGTTCCAGGCCAACGCCGCTGCAGCGGGGGCGATCCTGCTGGGCATGACGCTGCTGATGAACGCGATCGCGATCTGGATCCGCTATCGTTTCCGCAAGAAGATCAACTGGTGATGGACATGGACATCGCCGCCACCCGTCAAGACGTATCAGGAGTCGCCCAGGTGCAACCGATGCAAGGGGACAGTCGCGCGAACAGTCCGGCCACGCCGGGTGTCTCGATAGTGATGGAGGACCGGGCACAGACGCGAGCCAACCCGCCGAAGGCGCGGGCGGAAGCGCTCAATTTCTGGTACGGCACCAACCAGGCGCTGAAGAACATCAACCTGACGATCCCCGAGCGCCAGGTCACCGCGCTGATCGGTCCGTCCGGCTGCGGCAAGAGCACGTTCCTGCGCTGCTTCAACCGCATGCACGACCTGCAGCCCGACACGCGCTACGACGGCGCGATCCAGCTGCGGCCCGACGACATCAACCTCGTCGGCAAGGAAGTCGATCCGATCGAGGTGCGGATGCGGATCGGCATGGTCTTCCAGAAGCCGAATCCCTTCCCGAAGACCGTGTTCGAGAACGTCGCCTACGGGCTGCGGCTGCGCGGCATCGGCAACAAGACCGAGCTCGCCGAGCGCGTCGAGAAGGCGCTCAGGGGCGCGGCGATCTGGGACGAGGTGAAGGACCGGCTGAACGACTCGGCGCTTGCGTTGTCGGGCGGCCAGATGCAGCGGCTGTGCATCGCGCGCGCGCTCGCGACCGAGCCCGAGATCCTGTTGTTCGACGAGCCGACCTCCGCGCTCGACCCGATCGCGACCGCGAAGATCGAGGAGCTGATCTCCGAGCTGCGCGAGTCGGTCACGATCCTGATCGTGACCCACAACATGCAGCAGGCTGCTCGAGTTTCGGACTTCACGGCGTTCATGTATCTCGGCGAACTGGTCGAGGTGGATGCCACCTCGAAGATCTTCACCAATCCCGCAAAGAAGGCGACCGAGGACTACATCACGGGCCGCTATGGCTGAGGACAGGCTGATGGAACCCGCGGAGCGCCGGGCGGAAGCCCGAACTGCCGGCCCGTCCGGGGCCCCTGCGAGCGGACCGACCGGCCACGGCCGCGATCCCGCTGAGGGACACACGGCGAAGGCGGTGGACCAGTCGCTCGGCGGACTGCGCATGCTGGTCACCGAGATGGGCGGCCTGGTGATCGACCAGGTCGGCAGCGCGGTCAAGGCCCTGCTCGGCAGCGATCTGCGCCTCGCGGAGCTGGTGCTGTCTCGGGAGCCGCTGGTCAACGACTACGACGCTCGACTGGATCGCGATTCGTTGACGTTCATCGCGTTGCAGCAGCCGGTCGCGAACGATCTGCGCATGGTCCGGGCCGTGGCTCGCGTGGGGCTCGAGCTCGAGCGGGTCGGGGACGAGGCCAAGAAGATCGCCAAGTTCGCGAACCGTCTAGGCGAAACCTCCACGCCCGAGCCCGTCGCGGCGGTGTCGCGCTCGCTGCGGCACATGGCCGAACAGTCCACCTCGATGCTGCGCAAGGCGGTCAGGGCCGTGGACGAGGCTGACGCGGAACTCGCGCGGCAAGTGCTCGCGAGCGACAAAGAGCTCGACGCCGAGTACGCGACGGCGCTGCGGCAGTTGATGTCGTTTGTCATGCAGGACTACCAGTTCCTGAAGGCCACGATCGACACGATGTTCGCGCTGAAGGGAATCGAGCGGATCGGCGACCATGCGAAGAACATCTCCGAGCAGGTGCTTTACATGCTCGGCGGCGAGGACCCGAGGCACGCGACGCCGGATGCGCCGCCGCCGTGAGCGGAAGCGGGTCGGGACTAGTAACTAGTAACTAGTAACTAGTAACTAGGAACTAGTGTGCCGAGGGCGGTGGCTGAGGCCGAGCTGGTGAGTTCGCCCGAACTCTTGCACTACCCGCTAGTTCCTAGTTCCTGTTCACTACCCGTTAGTCCGCATTCCTCAGCAACTCGTTGATGCCGACCTTGGCCCGGGTCTGCGCGTCTACGCGCTTGACGATCACGGCGCAGTAGAGGCTGTACTTGCCGTTGGCGGCCGGCAGCGAGCCGGGCACCACCACCGCGCCCGCCGGGATGCGGCCGTAGCTGATCTCGTCCCGCTCGCGGTCGTAGATGCGCGTGCTCTGGCCGACGTACACGCCCATCGAGAGCACCGCGCCCTGCTCGACGATCACGCCCTCGACGACCTCGGAGCGGGCGCCGATGAAGCAGTCGTCCTCGATGATCGTCGGACTCGCCTGCAGCGGCTCGAGCACGCCGCCGATGCCGACGCCGCCTGAGAGGTGCACGTTCCTGCCGATCTGGGCGCAGGAGCCGACCGTGGCCCAGGTATCGACCATCGTGCCTTCGCCGACCCAGGCCCCGATGTTGACGTAGCTGGGCATCAGCACCGCGTTGCGCGCGACGTAGGCGCCGCGGCGCACGACGGCGGGCGGCACGATCCGCACGCCCTCGGCCCGGAAACGTCCGGCGTCGTGGCCGGCATGCTTCAGCGCGACCTTGTCGTAGAAACGCGTGTAGCCCGCCTCGATGGGCTGGTTGTCGTTGATCCGGAACGACAGCAGCACGGCCTTCTTCAGCCATTCGTTGACGACCCATCGGCCGTCGCGCTTCTCGGCGACCCGCTCGGCGCCGGAGTCGAGCAGGTCGATCGCGCGTTCCACCGCGGCGATCACGCCGGTCGGCGTGGTGCCGGGCGCGTACTTGCTGCGGTTCTCGAAGGCGGCGTCGATCGTGGCGGCGAGCTCGGCGTGCGTGGTCATGATGTCGTCAACTGGTTGCGAGGCTGGCAAGGATAGCGCAGCGATCCGCGGTGCTCACCGCGAATCGGTACGCGCTCGCTGAGGAGAAGGGACAACGGGCGGGCCCGCGACGCGGGCGGCCACCCGGACACCTGTCCGGCAAACGCCGTGAATCCGTCCCTGGAGGCTCCGGCTCGGCATCCCTGCCTCGCACGGTTGCCGGACAGATGTCCGG
>CAZKLS010000192.1:0-3976 GCA_964553405.1 uncultured Steroidobacteraceae bacterium | reverse complement strand
CGACGACCGCGCTGTTCATGGGCTTCCTCGGCATCGTCAACAACGACATCAAGCGCGTGGTGGCCTACTCGACGCTGTCGCAGCTCGGCTACATGACGGTGGCGCTGGGAGTATCCGCCTACGCCGGAGCGATCTTCCACCTGATGACGCACGCGTTCTTCAAGGCGCTGCTGTTCCTGGCGGCCGGCTCGGTGATCATCGCGATGCACCACGAGCAGGACATGCGGCGGATGGGCGGCCTGAAGAAATACATGCCGGTCACGTACTGGACCTGCCTGATCGGCGCGCTGGCGCTGATCGGCTTCCCGGGATTCTCCGGGTTCTTCTCCAAGGACGCGCTGATCGAGGCCGTGCACGCCTCGCACATCCCTGGCGCGACCTACGCCTACTGGTGCGTGCTGCTCGGGGTCTTCGTCACGGCGCTCTACACGTTCCGCCTGGTGTTCATGACCTTCCACGGCAAGGAGCGGATGGACGAGCACACCCGCGAGCACCTGCACGAGAGCCCGTGGGTCGTGACGCTGCCGCTGGTGCTGCTGGCGATCCCGTCCATCGTCGCCGGCTGGCCCGCGATCGGGCCGCTGCTGTTCGGCGATTTCTTCGCCGGGGCGATCTACGTCGCGCCCGAGCATGACGTGCTCGGGCACCTCGCCGAGGAGTTCCACGGACCGGCCGCGTTCGTGCTGCACGGCCTCGCGAGCCCGGCCGTCTGGCTGGCTGCGGCGGGCGTCCTGGTCGCCTGGTACCTGTACCTCAGGCGGCCCGCGCTGGCCGAGGACCTCCGCGCCAGGGCGGGCGGGCTCTATACGCTGCTGGCCAACAAGTACTACTTCGACGCCTTCAACGAGAAAGTGATCGCCGGCGGCAGCCGGGCGCTCGGCCGCGTGCTGTGGCGGGGCGGCGACATGGCGATCATCGACGGTGCGGCGGTGAACGGCTCCGCGCGGCTCGTCGGCTGGCTCGCGAACGCGGTCCGCGGGCTGCAGAGCGGGTACCTGTACCACTACGCCTTCGCGACCATTATCGGGCTGTCGATACTGCTCGCGTGGTTCATCTGGCGATGACGCATGCACGCTGACTGGCCTCTGCTGAGCTCGCTGGTATGGCTGCCCGTGGCGGCCGGGCTGCTGCTGTTGCTGCTCGGCGAGCGCGCCAGCGCGGCCGGGCGCTGGCTGGCGCTCGCGGCGTCCACGGCCACGTTCGTGCTGGCCGTGCAGCTGTGGAGCGGCTTCGACGCCGGCACGTACGCGATGCAGTTCGTCGAGCGCGAGCCGTGGATCGGCGCGTTCAACGCCTGGTATCACCTCGGCGTCGACGGCATCTCGATGCCGCTGATCGTGCTCACGGCGTTCGTCACGCCGCTGGTCGTGATCGCCGCATGGACAGTGATCGGCAAGCGCTCCAACCAGTACCTGGCTGCGTTCCTGGTGCTAGAGGGTCTGATGATCGGCGTGTTCGCGGCGCTGGACGCGATGCTGTTCTACGTGCTCTGGGAAGCGATGCTGATCCCGATGTTCGTGATCATCGGCGTCTGGGGCGGGCCGCGCCGCGTTTACGCGACGGTCAAGTTCTTTCTGTACACCTTCCTCGGGTCGGTCGTGATGCTGGTCGCGCTGATCTACCTGTACCTGAAGGGCGGCAGCTACGCGATCGCGGACCTGCAGGCGATGCCGCTGTCACTGCGCGAGCAGGTGCTGGTGTTCATCGCGTTCCTGCTGGCCTTCGCGGTCAAGGTGCCGATGTGGCCGGTGCACACCTGGCTGCCGGACGCTCACGTCGAGGCGCCGACCGGCGGCTCGGTGATCCTGGCCGCGATCATGCTGAAGATGGGCGGCTACGGTTTCCTGCGCTTCAGCCTGCCGATCACGCCGGACGCGAGCCGCGAGCTCGACTGGCTGATCATCGGGCTGTCGCTGGTCGCGGTCGTGTACATCGGCTTCGTGGCGCTGGTCCAGCAGGACATGAAGAAGCTGATCGCCTATTCCTCGATCGCCCACATGGGCTTCGTGACGCTCGGCGCGTTCGTCGCGTTCCAGATCGTGAGCCGTACCGGCGGCGTGCAGGGCGCGGCGATGGGGCTCGACGGGGCGATGGTGCAGATGATCTCGCACGGGCTCGTCTCCGGCGCGCTGTTCTTCTGCATCGGCGTGCTCTACGACCGCGTGCACAGCCGGCAGATCGCGGACTACGGCGGTGTCGTGAACACGATGCCGGTGTTCGCGACCTTCGCGGTGCTGTTTGCGATGGCGAACGCAGGGCTGCCGGGCACGTCGGGCTTCGTCGGCGAGTTCCTGGTGATCCTCGCGAGCTTCCGCGCCAGCTTCTGGTACGCGCTGCTGGCTGGGACCACGCTGATCCTGGGTGCCGCCTACACGCTCTGGCTCGTCAAGCGGGTCGTGTTCGGGCCGGTCGGCAACGACAACGTGGCGCAGCTCCAGGACCTGAACGGGCGGGAGTTCCTGGTGCTCGGCGTGCTGGCGGTGGCGGTTCTGCTGCTGGGACTTTGGCCCGCGCCGCTGCTCGACGTGATGCGGCCGACCATCGAGCACCTGGTCGGGCAGATGATGGTGAGCAAGGTCTGAGCGATGAACGAAGTCCAGTCGATCACACGCCTCGACCTGGTGCTCGCCGCGCCGGAGATCTTCCTGCTCACGGCGATCTGCGTGATCCTGCTCGTGGACCTGTTCCTGAGCGACCGCACCCGCTGGGTGACGTTCCTGCTGTCGTTGCTGGCGCTGGCGGGCGTGTCGTGGCTCGCTGCGAATTCCGGGGTCGATGCGCGCACGGTGGCCTGGCGCGGCTCGTACGTCGCCGACCCGGTCGGGAACCTGCTGAAGATCGTCGCCTGCGGCGCGCTCGCGGTCGTGTTCCTGTACTCGCGGGACTACCTGCGTGAGCGGGGCCTGCTGAAGGGCGAGTTCTTCGTGCTCGGGCTGTTCGCGCTGCTCGGGATCATGGTGCTCATCTCGGCGAACAGCCTGCTGACGCTGTACCTGGGCGTCGAGCTGCAGGCGCTGGCGCTCTATGCGCTGGTGGCCTACGACCGCGATTCCGGCGTGGCCGCCGAATCGGCGATCAAGTACTTCGTGCTCGGCTCGATCGCCTCGGGCGCGCTGCTGTTCGGCATGTCGATCCTGTATGGCGTGACCGGCTCACTGGAGCTGGGCCAGGTCAACCAGGCGGTGCTGGAGCTCGGCGGCCCGAACCAGATCGGGCTGCTGTTCGGCCTCGCGTTCGTCGTCGTCGGGGTCGCGTTCAAGTTCGGCGCGGTGCCGTTCCACATGTGGGTGCCCGACGTCTACCACGGCGCGCCGACCGCTGTGACGCTGCTGCTGAGCTCGGCGCCGAAGCTCGCCTCGTTCGCGCTGGCCTACCGCCTGCTCGCCGAGGGACTCTCGGGACTGCTGCCGGGCTGGCAGGACATGCTGGTGCTGGTCTCGGTGCTGTCGATGGCGGTCGGCAACGTCATCGCCATCGCGCAGACCAACCTGAAGCGCATGCTGGCGTACTCGACGATCTCGCACGTCGGCTTCATCCTGCTCGGGATCCTGGCCGGCACCAGCGAGGGTTACCAGGCGGCGCTCTACTACACGATCACCTACGTGATCATGTCCGTGGGCGGCTTCGGGATGATCATCCTGCTCTCGCGGCGCGGCTTCGAGGCGGATGCGCTGGAGGACTTCAAGGGCCTCAACGCCCGCAGCCCCTGGTTCGCGGCCGTGATGCTGATGCTGATGTTCAGCATGGCGGGCGTGCCGCCGTTCGTCGGTTTCTGGGCCAAGCTGGCCGTGATCCAGGCCGTGCTGCAGGCCGGCTACCTGTGGCTCGCGGTGCTGGCGGTCGTGCTGTCCGTGGTCGGGGCCTACTACTACCTGCGGGTCGTGAAGCTGATGTACTTCGACGAGCCGCGGGAGATGGCTGCACCGCAGGGCAGCGGGGCACTGAAGCTCGTGCTGAGCCTGAACGGCCTGGCCGT
>CAZKLS010000191.1:0-3999 GCA_964553405.1 uncultured Steroidobacteraceae bacterium | reverse complement strand
TACAGCGTGTCGAGCTCCGGGTCGTAGGCCATCGAGTCCCAGACGGTGCCGCCGCCGCCGTGCTGCCACCACTGGCCGTTCCAGGTCTTCGCCGCGCGCTCGAGCTCAGGATGCTCGAAGCCGTCCTTCGGGTTGCCCGGCACGGTGTAGAAACGCCAGGCGAGCTTGCCGCTGTCCGCCTCGTAGGCCGAGAAATAGCCGCGCACGCCGTACTCGCCGCCGCCGTTGCCGATCAGCACCTTGCCCTTCACGATCCGCGGCGCGCCGGTGATCGTGTAGGGCTTGCTGCGGTCGATCGTGTTCACTTCCCAGCGCTTCGCGCCGGTCTTTGCTTCCAGCGAAACCAGCCGTCCGTCCAGCGTCGCGACGTACACCGCGCCCTTCCAGACGGCGACGCCGCGGTTCACCGCGTCGCAGCAGGCGTAGCGCCCCCACTCGCGCGGCACCTGCGGGTCGTAGGTCCACAGCAGCTTGCCGGTCTTCGCATCCAGCGCCCACACGACGCTCCATACGCCGGTCGTGTACATCGTGCCGTCGACGACGATCGGGCTGGCCTGCAGGCCGCGCAGCGTCCCGGTTGCGAACGACCAGGCGAGTCCGAGGCCCTCGACGTTGCCGTCGTTGATCCGCGCGAGCGGGCTGAAGCGCTGCTCGTCGTAGGTGCGTCCGTGCGCGAGCCAGTTGCCGGGCTCGCTGTCCGCTGCCGCGATGCGCGCGCCGTCGACGGTGGCGGCACCGTGGGCGCGTGGGCCGTCCGCTGCGTTGACTGATACTGCGAGCGACAGGCTCGCAACGGTGGCCAGCGCGGCGCCGGCGGTTCGAATGCTCATGTCTGTCCTGTCCTGGTGGGTCCGGTAATCCAGCCAGTGCAAAGTCTCAGTCCCTCGGCGACTCGCTGCAAGGGCTTCCGGTCCACGGCACTCGTCATTTGCCGGAGATCTCGTCATCATGACTCGCCGAGGGCGCAGCAGAGGTACTCAGTGATGATCGCGGACTATGGCCGCCATGATTGCGTGGCATTGGCGGAGCTGGTGCGGACGGGGCAGGTCACGGCGGAGGAGCTGCTCGACGAAGCCCTGGCGCGGACGGCCGCGGTGAACCCCCGCATCAACGCGGTCATCCACCTGATGGAAGGCCGGGCGCGCGAGGCGATCGCGACAGGCCTGCCGGCGGGTCCGCTGCGCGGCGTCCCGTTCCTGATCAAGGACCTGATGACCGCGTATGCGGGCGAGCCGATGCGCTGTGGGTCGAGGCTGTTCCAGGACTTCGTGCCGCCCGAGGACGAGGAGCTGACGCGCCGCTACAAGGCGGCCGGTCTCGTGATCTTCGGCAAGACCAATACACCGGAGCTCGGCGTCACGAACGTCACGGAGCCGGAGCTGTTCGGGCCGACGCGCAACCCCTGGAACCTGGAGCGCACGCCCGGTGGCTCGAGCGGCGGTTCGGCGGCTGCGGTCGCGGCCGGCATCGTACCGGCGGCGAACGCCAACGACGGCGGCGGTTCGATCCGAACGCCCGCCTCGAACTGCGGCCTGGTCGGTCTCAAGCCCAGCCGCGGGCGCAATCCCTCCGGCCCGCAGGCACCGGACGTCTGGTGGGGGTTCATCGGCGAGCACGTCGTCTCGCGGACGGTTCGCGACAGCGCCGCGCTGCTCGACGCGACGGCGGGCGCCTATCCCGGCCAGTTGCTGCAGCTCGCTCCGGCCGAGCGGCCGTATCTCGAGGAAGTCCGGCGAGAGCCGGGCCGGCTGCGCATCGCATTCAGCTTCGACCCCGGACTCGCCACGGCGCTGCACGCCGAGAACCGCAAGGCGCTCGAGCGCGTGACCGCGGCGCTGGGCGCGCTGGGTCACGAGCTGATCGAGGTCCGCCTGCCGCTCGAGTCGCAGCCCTTCGTCGAGGCCTACGCGGCGCTGGTGGCCGCGGACGTCGCGGCCACGTTGCGTGCCGGCTCGCAACTCCGCGGTCGCGCCGCGACCAGCGACGACGTCGAGCTCGCAACCTGGATCCTGAACAGGATGGGCGAGGCGCAGTCCGGCGCCGACGTCGCGGAAGCCGTGTGGTACATGCAGCTCTTCTCGCGGCAGTGGCTCGCCTGGTCGGCCGGCTTCGACGTGCTGCTCACGCCGACGGTCGGCGTGCCGCCACTCTCGATCGGTGCCTACAAGCTCACGAACATGCAGCGCCAGGCGATGAAGGTCGCGGGCGCGCTGCCGGGCAGCGCGTTGCTGAGCCAGCGCGCCAAGATCATCGAGGCCTTCCAACCGACGTTCGAGTCTTCGCCCTACACGATGATCGCCAACGTCACCGGCCAGCCCTCGATCAGCCTGCCGCTGCACTGGACCGAGGACGGCTTGCCGATGGGGCTGCTGTTCACGTCGGGCATCGGCGACGAAGCGACGCTGTTCCGGCTCGCGGCGCAGCTCGAGCAGGCGATGCCCTGGAGCGATCGGCGCGCGCCGCAGGCGGCACCATAATCGGCGGGACCGGCAGGCGGTAGACTCGGGCTCCGGTCCGGCCCGGATACGATAGAGGGGAGATCGTCGTGGTCAAGGTGACGTTCATCGAGTTCTCGGGCGAGGTCCGCCCCGTCGAGGCGCCCGCCGGCGTCACGCTGATGCAGGCGGCCATGGACAACATGGTGCCCGGCATCGACGCGGACTGCGGCGGCTCGTGTGCCTGCGGCACCTGCCACGTGATCGTGGACCCGGCGTGGTCCGGGCTCGCCGGCAGCGCCGACGAGATGGAGGAGGCCATGCTCGCGATGCGACCGGACAGGTGTCCGACCTCGCGACTGGCCTGCCAGATCACGCTGAGCGACGAACTCGACGGGCTCATCGTCACGCTTCCCGAACACCAGATGTAGAACCCGGCCGCACGGGCCGAGGAGCGCATGCTTATGGACCAGTCCCCGCGAGTGCACAGCGGTCCGCTGCAGGACCCGATGGAAACGCCGCTCGAGGAGCTCGACGTCAGCGATCCGCGGCTCTTCGAGACCGATCGCTGGCGTCCGTACTTCGAGCGGCTGCGCCGCGAGGACCCGGTGCACTACCTCGCCGACAGCCCGTTCGGCCCATTCTGGTCGGTGACGAAGTTCAACGACATCGTGCACGTGGACACGCATCACCAGGTGTACTCGTCGTCGCCGACGATCGTGATCGGGGACCTCACCGACGACATGAAGTTCGACAACTTCATCTTCATGGACCCGCCGAAGCACGACGTGCAGCGCGCCGCGGTCCAGCCGGTCGTCGCGCCAGCCAACCTCGCGAAGCTCGAGCCGGTGATCCGCGAACGCGCGGGCCGGATCCTGGACTCGCTGCCGGTCGGCGAGGAATTCGACTGGGTGGACCGGGTCTCGATCGAGCTGACGACGCAGATGCTCGCGACGCTGTTCGATTTCCCGTTCGAGGACCGGCGCAAGCTCACCCGCTGGTCGGATCTCGCGGTCGCGACGCCCGAGTTGGCCGGCGCGATGCTGGTGACGCAGCAGGAGCGGATCGCCGGGCTCCAGGAATGCCTCGCCACGTTCTCGCAGCTCTGGCAGGAACGGCTGGGCCGCGAGCCCGGGTACGACCTGATTTCGCTGCTGCAGGCGAGCGAGCACACCCGGGACATGGTCCACCAGCCGATGGAATTCCTCGGCAACCTGCTGCTGCTGATCGTCGGCGGCAACGACACGACGCGCAACTCGATCACCGGCGGAGTGCTGGCGCTGAACCAGAATCCGGCCGAGTACGCGAAACTGCGCGAGAACCCCGGGCTGATCCCGGGCATGGTGTCCGAGATCATCCGCTGGCAGACGCCGCTGGCTCACATGCGCCGGCGCGCGAAGGAAGATACCGAGCTCGGCGGCAAGCGAATCCGCGCCGAGGACAAGGTGGTGATGTGGTACGTGTCGGGCAACCGTGACGACTCGGTGATCGAGCGGGCCGACGAGTTCATCATCGACCGGCCCAAGGCGCGGCACCACCTTTCGTTCGGCTTCGGCATCCACCG